>NZ_JADDRH010000029.1:0-38162 GCF_044904505.1 Pseudomonas sp. 3HC3 | reverse complement strand
TCAGTGGAAGACAGGGAATCGTGTTTCGAACTATGCTTTTTCATGGTCTCGCCCTCGCTGCCGTTGGCTTCTTCGAACACCACCGTGGCACTGTGATGCCTCGGCGGGGGCGAGTCCATCGATTACAACGGAGCGCAGCCATTGTAGGAGCGGGTTTACCCGCGAAGAGGCCCTGTGCCTCACATCCTACCCAAGATCAGGTTGCAGATCCGCGTCACGCACCAGCCTTTCCAATGCGACCAGGTCCGGCACCCGCGCCACCTGCTCCCCCACCTGCACCGCCGCCAGCTCCAGCCTGCCCAGCGCCACATCAACGTAGTTCAGCTGACTGTCGAGCTTGCACGAGCGCGGAATGCCCTGCAGCAACAGCGCCAGGTACCGCAAACCGGTATCGCCCAAGGCATTGAGCACCACCACGCGAGCCCGCTCCCCGCACGGCGTCTCACCACCGCACGCGGCCTCGAAACCGATCAACGGCAGGCGTTGCTGACGCCAGTCGATCCACCCCAGGTGCCAGGCGGGGTCGCCGTGCTGGCACACCAGGTTACGTTGCCCGCTCAGCTCGGCCACCGCCACGTTGGGCAACACCAGCGTGCGGTCCCCCAACGGCAGCAACAGCCCGGTCAGGCTGCTGCGCTGGCCGGAAATCAGTTCAAGCATGGGCCTGGCTCCAATGGGCGATGCTCTGCAACAGCAGCGATTCCTGGTACGGCTTGCCCAGGTATTCGTTGACGCCGATGGCCATGGCGCGGTCCCGGTGCTTCTGCCCGGTGCGCGAGGTGATCATGATGATCGGCAAGTCTTTGAGCCGCGCGTCACGGCGGATACGTGTGGCCACCTCGAAGCCGTCCATGCGCGGCATCTCGATGTCCAGCAACAACACGTCGGGCCGGTGCTCTTCCAGCAAGGCCATGGCATCAACGCCATCCTTGGCCGTGAGCACGCTCATGCCGTGGCGCTCCAGTAGGCGGCTGGTCACCTTGCGTACGGTTACCGAATCGTCCACCACCATCACCAGCAAGGCACGGCGCGGTGCCGGGCCAAGCAACTGGCGTTGGCTACCGCCACCGGGCAGGCGGGCCAGCCGTCGCTGCTGGCCGCGCAGTTGGCCCAGCAGGTCAAGAATCAGTACTACCCGGCCATCGCCCAGCAGTGTCGCCCCCGATAACCCGGCAACCGCGGCAAACTGCGGCCCCAGGCTTTTCACCACGATCTCGCGGCTGGGCGACAGGCTGTCGGCCTGGATGGCGAACGACTGTTCCTTGGAATGCACCAGCAGCACCGGCAACGGCACGCTCTGCCCCAGCAGCGCCGGGCGCGGCAGGCCTTGCAGCAACTCGCCCAGGTAGCGCAGCTCGTATTCGTGGCCTGCATAGACATAGCGGGGCGAGTCCAGCTGGTAGCACGCCGCGAGCTCGGCAGGTGGCACGCGGACGATGCCCTCGATGGTATTGAGCGGAATGGCGTATTGCTCTTCGCCCAGGTGCACCATCAGCGCACGGTTGATCGACACGGTGAACGGCAGGCGGATCAGGAAACGCGCCCCCTTGCCCTGCGCAGACTCGATACTCATCGAGCCACCCAGTTGCTTGACCTCCTCGTGCACCACATCCATGCCCAGCCCGCGCCCGGAAATCTGGGTGATCTTTTCGGCGGTAGAAAAGCCTGGCCGCAGGATGAACTGCAGGATCTCGTGGTCACTCAACTGCGCCTGCGGGTCCAGCAGGCCGCGCTTGATGGCCTTGCGCCGCACCGCTTCCAGTGGCACGCCGGCACCATCATCCGTCATTTCGATGACGATATCGGCGCCCTCATGCAGCAAATTCAGATGGATCGTGCCCTGCTCCGGCTTGCCGGCGGCCAGGCGCATTGCGCGGCTTTCCAGGCCGTGGTCAACGGCGTTGCGCAGCATATGCTCCAGTGGCGCCACCATGCGTTCCAGCACGCTGCGGTCCAGTTCGCCCTCGGCATTGCCAACCACCAATTCCACCTGCTTGCCCAGCTCGCTGGCCACCTGCCGCACAACGCGCTGCAAGCGCGGCACCAGGCGCTCGAACGGCACCATCAGGGTGGCCGTCAGGCCCTCCTGCAACTGGCTGTTCACCCGCGCCTGCTGTTGCAGCAGGCTGTAGGCCTCCTGAGCACGCTGAGCCAGGGTTTCCTTCAGGTCCAGAAGGTCCGAGGCAGACTCGAAGAGGGCGCGTGACAGCTGCTGCAGCTGGGAGTGGCGGTCCATTTCCAGAGGGTCGAAGTCGTCATAGGCATCGCCTTCGAACTGCTGCCGGCTGGAGATTCGCCCCTGGGTCTCCACATCCAGACGCAGCAACTGATCACGCATGCGCTCGAGTGTGGTTTCCATCTCGTTGAGGGCGAACTGCGCATCGTTGACCTGCTGCTCGATGCGCCCCCGGATGATCGAGTGCTCGCCGGCCAGGTTACCCAGGTCGTCGAGCAGCTCGGCGTCGACCTTGACCATGTCACCCGGTGCCCGCTCTGGCGCTGCTGCCGGTGCTTCGGCGGTTGCAGCTTCTGGCGGCCCCTGGCCCGCGGCACTGTCGGTCAGTGCCGCACTGCTGAAGTTGCGAATGTAGTCGATCAGCGCTGTAGCGGCATGCAGCGGCTGCCCCAGGCGCACAGCGTCAAGCATATGCGCCAACCGATCGTGGCAGTTCTGCAGCAGGGCGAACAGTGGCGCGCTTGGCGGCAATCTGCCGGCAGCCAACAGCTCGTAGAGAAACTCCAGTTCGTGGGCCAGGTCACCGATCGGGGTAATTTCGACCATGCGCGCCACGCCCTTGAGGGTGTGCAGGTCGCGCATCAGGTTGTCCACCTCGACGCTGCTGCGCGGGTCGGCCTGCCAACGTGCCAAGGCCGCCGCGGCGCTTTCGACGATGTCCGAGCTTTCTTCCAGAAACACTTCCAGCAGCTCTTCGCCGGGGCTTTCCGGTTTCTCGGCAAGCGGCTCGGCCACCTCCGGTTGCAACGGCGGGTGTGGCAACCCCAAGGTGTCGGACAGGTCCATGTCCGGGTGCAGTGGTGTGACCGTATCGATGCCCACCAGGCCGGTGGCATCCGGCGCCAGGGCCTGGTCCAGCAAGTTGCGCAGGCTGTCGACCAGCTCCGGGCGCGGCGGAATATCCTGCCCGGCGGCCACTTCGTCGAGCATGTCCAGCAGGGTCTCATGGGCCCGCTGCGCCTGGCTGAAGAAGCGGGCATCGGCAGGCAGGCTGCCCTCCTCCACAGCGCCATACAGGTCCAGCAACGCCTCGCACACCTCATCCATCTGCCACAGGTCGGCCAGGTGCGCGGCGTGCCCCAGGGTGGTCATCTGGTCGAGCAGATTATCCAGTGCGTCACGCTGGGCGGGCTGTTGCTGCCAACGCGACAACAGCGTCTCTGCATCGAGCAGGATGTCCATGGCCTGCGCCAGGAAGCTGGCGACCAACTGCGGATCATGCTTGCGGCGGCCGGCATGGTGCGGGTCTTCATGCAGGCTGGCCAGGCGGCCGTCCACTGCCTGGCCGACCTGTTCGATCAGTTCCGCGGCGCCGGGGATGGCGGCCAGTGGTGTGCTATCGAGTTGCGCCAAGCCCAGATGGAGCAACGAGCGCGCAGCTTCCAGCCACTCCATCTCGGCCATTTGCAGTGGCAGTTGATGGCCCTTGTATTCACGGGCCAGGCGGTCGAAGGCGGTGGCCAGTTCGGCGACCGGCATCACCCCGGCCATGGCGGCACTGCCTTTGAGCGTGTGCAAGGCACGCTGCAAGTCATCGCTGATCGGCGTGTCGTGGCCGCCAGCGCCTTGCAGATAACCCTCGAGGCTGGCCAGATGGCCCTGCGCCTCGGTGCGAAAAATGCCCAGCAACTGCGGATCGAGGCCATCGACACCGGCAGCCGCCGGGGCATCGTTTTCAGCCAGGCTGTGCAGGTGCCCGGCCAACTGCTCGATTTCAGTCAGTTGCGGCAACTGGCCAGCGGCAAAATCGGCCAGCAGGTCAGGCAGGTGAACGAACACCTGCTGCAGCGCTACAACCCCTTCCGGGCTGAGCACGCTGCGGCCCTCGAGCACCCGGTTCAGCAGGTGCTCGGCGCCCCAGGCCAGTTCAGCCACCGCCTCTGCATGCACCATGCGGCCGCTGCCTTTGAGCGTATGCAGCGCGCGACGCACTTCGCCCAGCGCCTCGCGCTGCTGGTTGTCGGCACGCCAGCGCAGCCAATGGCGCTCGATTTCCGGCAGCAGCTCGCCCGCTTCTTCAAGGAACACTTCGCGAAGCTCGTCATCGATGCCATCGCCACTGCCGTCCTGGTCTGGGCTGGCCCCGACCACCGCGCACTGCACACCCAGCGCCGCCAAGCTGGCCCGTGCCATCTCGATAAAGGGTTGGCCATCGGCCAGCGGGTCGGCCGCCCGCCATTGCAGGTAGCATTCGGCAGCGCTCAGTGCCTCGGCCAAGTGCGTCAGCTCATCAATCGGTGGCTCTTCCTCCAGGTGCTGCAACCAACGCTGCACATAGCTTGCGCAGCCGGCAAACAGCTCGGCCACGGCGGGCAGCATCAACATGGCCAGTGCCCCGCGGATCTGCTGCAACAGCCCCGGCAAGGGTTGCAGGCGTTGCCGAGGCCAGTCGGACTCCAGGTAATCGCCGATCAGATCCTTGGCCTGCTGCAACACGTTCAGCGATTCATTCAGCACCAGCTGGCGTATCTCGGCCAGGTCCGAGCCCGGCAGGCTGCCTTGGCCGTTTTCCTCCAAAGGGCCGACCATGCCGTTCAGGGAGGCCTCCACGTACAGCAGAGCCCCCGCCACATCCATCAACACCGCGTCGTCCACCGTCCGCTCGCCCTGAGCCAATGCCTGCAAAGCCAGCACCTGGTCGATGATCACCCGCCGCGGTTGCTGAAAGCCCAGTACCGCCAGGGTGTCAGCCACGTGGCGCAACGGTGCCAGTAGCGCATCGAGCTGCTCGCGGTGCTGACGGTCCCCGCGCCCGTACTGGTCCAGGCGCTCCTTGATGCGCATCAAGTCATCGCACAGTGCAGTCACCACCGAACGCAGCGCATCGCGCCCCGACCCAGCCTGCAACTGGTCACGCCAGTTGCCCAGCGACAGGTCGAGGTTGGCAAGGTCATCGTCACCTGCAAAGCGTTGGGCGGCACCGGTCATCAGGCTGGCCTGGGCCAGCGGTTCCTCGCCACGGCAGGCACGCAGCTGGTTGAGCAACGGCAGCATCACCAGCGGCAGGTCGTGGCGGGCACCGCGTAACCGCTCCAGATACGAGGGCAACTGCTCCAGGCCGCGGAACAACGCCCCCAGGCAATCACCCCGGGGGCTGACCTGGCCGTCGGCCAATGCCTTGGCGAACAGCTCCAATTCCTCGGCCAGACGCGTGGCGCCGCGCAGTTCGAGCATGCGCAGGCAGCCGTGCACCTGGTGCAGGTTGTCGACCACGAAAGCCATCATCGAAAGGTCGTCCGTCTCGCCAGCAAAGCGCTCCAGCGCCTGCCGTGCCTGACCCAGGCAATCGAGAATGGCGGCCTTGGTCCAGGCCAGCGCCACTGTTTCGTGACGCTCGGGGCTTACTGCAGACGCCATGGTCACTATTCCTCAACGCGGCTCGGTAGGTGGCGGCAGGGTGAATCCGGACACCGAACGGCGCATCTCGCTCGCCATGCGGGCCAGGTGGCGGATGCTGTCGGCGGTGGCGCCGGAGCCGGCGGAGGTTTGCGCGGTGATCTGCTGAATCACTGCCATGGTGTGGGAGATCTGCCCGGCTGACGAGGTCTGCAACTGGGCAGCGTCGGAGATGCTGTGGATAAGGTCGGCGAGGTTCTGCGATACCCCTTCGATCTCGGCCAGCGCTACCCCGGCATCCTGGGCCAGGCGTGCGCCACGCACCACTTCGGCGGTGGTTTGCTCCATGGAGATCACCGCTTCGTTGGTATCGGCCTGAATGGTACGCACCAGCGCCTCGATCTGGCGGGTGGCAGACGATGAGCGCTCAGCCAGGCGCTGCACCTCGTCGGCAACCACGGCAAACCCACGGCCGGCTTCCCCGGCCAACGAAGCCTGGATGGCAGCGTTCAGGGCAAGAATGTTGGTCTGGTCGGCAATGTCGTCGATCAGGCTGACGATGTCGCCGATTTCCTGAGAGGATTCGCCAAGGCGCTTGATCCGTTTGGCGGTGTCCTGGATCTGCTCGCGAATGTTGTCCATGCCGTTGATGGTGTTGTGCACCACCTCATTGCCTTTGTTGGCGATGGCCACCGAACGCTCGGCCACTTTGGCCGATTCGTAAGCATGCGCCGAAACCCGGTCAATCGACTCGACCATGTCACCCACCGCCTCGGACGCCTCGCTGATCTGTGCGGCCTGGTGCTCGGAGGCCTTGGCCAGTTGCCGCGCGGTGTTCTGCGTGTCCTGCACGGCGGCCGCGACCTGCACTGCACTGTGGTTGATGGTGGCGACCAGATCGCGCAACTGGTCCACGGAATAGTTGATCGAGTCGGCAATGGCGCCGGTGAAGTCTTCAGTCACCGATACGGTCACCGTCAGGTCGCCATCTGCCAGCTCTTCGATTTCGTCGAGCAGGCGCATGATGGCCTGCTGGTTACGTTCGTTCTTTTCTGCGGTCTCGCGCAGTTGGCGGTTGGTGGTACGCACCATGACCAGACCGATAAGGATGATCGAGGCCAGCGCCAGCAGGCCCAAGGCATAGCCGCCAACGGTGTCGAGGGTGCGACCGCCGGCCAGGTTCTCGAAACCGTTCGCCAGGTGTGAAGCTTCGTCGAGCAAGGTTTGCGACAGGCTGAAGATGTTGCCCGCAGCCTCACGCACACGGAACAGTTCGGGCGAGGTTTCGAGGATTTCGTCCACCGAACCGGCAACGAACTGGAACAACTCGGCGATTTCGGCCAGCCGTGCGCGGGCGTCGGCGTCTTCTACACGGGTTACCTGGATCGTCGCATTGCCATTGAGCATGCCCTCCAGCACCTGGCCAAAGCGCCCGGCGTCACGGCCAAAGGCATCGGCCGCCTGGGCGGCGCTGTCGTCACCGGCCAGGACGGTGTTGACCGAGCCAAGAATACGTTCGGCCAGCAACAGTTGGCGCTGGGCCACTGCAACCTGACTGGCCGGGGCACCGCTCTGCAGCAGGATCTCGACCACTTTTTCGTATTCCACCTGCAGCTGCGGCACGGTCTCGGCCAGGGTCGCTGCCACCTGGTGCAGCGACAGCACGGTCTGCTCGCTGGCCAGGATGATGTCGGTGTTCTTGCGCAGGTTTTCCCAGTCGCGGCGTACCGATTCCATCTCGTCACGCACCGAAGGCGGCGCAGGCGGCAGGCCAGTGGACTTGTCACCTTGGCGCAGGTAGCCCCAGCGCTGCTCGAAATCATTGCGCGCATCCGATAGCAGCTTGAAGGCCAAGGCCTTGCCGGTGGCCGCCTCGGTGGCGTTCTTGGCGATACGCTGCGACAGCACGCGCAGTTCGCCGGCATGGCCGATGTACTGCTTGTCGTAGTTGGATTGGGTATTCAGGTAAGCAAAGTTGGCAAACAGCAATATGATCGAGAGGATCAGTATCAGGAACAGCACGGTGATCTGCGCGATGCTGCGGGTACGTGGGCTCACGGTGGTGGCAGTGACGGGGGTGGCAGGCTTGTTCACGTTCGCAGGTCCTATAACGCCACATCGAGAAAGCCCGGCGCCTGGGCCAGGGCAAAGGGGCTGAAGATCGCCCAGTTACGTTCACGCGGAAAATACCCCTGCACAAAGCGTGCAGCGGCAGCGATCAGAGGCTGCGGCGGCGACAGCTGCAGGCTGTCGAGGGCAAAGTGCTGAAGGCCCAGCACCTCGTCGACCAGCAAGCCGACGAACAGATCGTCGTGATCCAGCACCAGCACTCGCCGCTGCTTGCCCGGTGCGGCGTGGCCCAGGCCGAAGAAGCAGCTCAAGTCCATCACCGGCAACAGCCGGCCACGCAGGTTGGCTACCCCGCACACCCACGGCTGCACGCCGGGGACCCGGCTACTGCGCGGTTCGCGCAGCACCTCGGCCACTTCGCCCATGGGCGCGACGAACCACTGCCCGGCAATGCGAAAGCCAATGCCGCTCCACTGCTGCACGCGGTTGTCCTGCAGCGGCTGGTCTGCGACCAGCAGGCGGCAGCGCCGGTCGATGTCCAGCAACAACTCAAAGGCGGTCAGCGACGCGCCTTGCGGGCGGGTGGTCAAGCCCCCAGCACTTCTTTGAGCTTGGCGATCAGCGCTTCCTCTTCCACCGGTTTGGTCAGGAAGTCACGGGCACCCTGGCGCGTGGCCCAGATACGGTCGGTTTCCTGGTCCTTGGTGGTTACCACGATCACTGGAATAGCGCTGGTTTCCGGGTCCTTGCTGAGCTGGCGGGTGGCCTGGAAGCCGTTCATGCCAGGCATGACGATGTCCATCAACACCGCGTCGGGCTTGTCCTGCCGGGCCAGAGCCACGCCGTCGGCACCGTTGCTGGCCTTGAGCACCTGGTAGCCGTGCTTTTCCAGCCATTCGGTCAATCTGTACATCTCTGTCGGCGAGTCGTCGACAATCAGAACTCGGGCCATGCTGTTTCCCCATCAGGAAAGTAGGACCGCGCCATGGCGGGGCTCGGTCAGGGTGCGTGTTGTTGAGGTGTGGCAAACCCGGGCACATGGGCGCGGATCGCGTCGAGCAGTTCTTCCTTGCTGAACGGCTTGGTCAGGAACTGATCGGAACCGACCACCCGGCCGCGGGCCTTGTCGAACAGGCCATCGCGCGACGACAGCAGGATAACCGGGGTGTCCTTGAAGGCACTGTTGTGCTTGATTACCGCGCAGGTCTGGTAGCCGTCCAGGCGTGGCATCAGCACATCGACGAAAATGATGCTGGGCTGATGGTCGACGATCTTGGCCAGGGCATCGAAGCCATCGCTGGCGGTGATCACCTCGCAGCCCGCTTCACCGAGCAGCATCTGCGCGGTGCGGCGGATCGTGCGGGAATCGTCGATCACCATCACCTTCAGGGGTTGTTCCATAGATGCCTACCAGTAGGATTGAAGCCGCAAGTTGCAAGCGGCAAGCTGCAAGAAAGCAGCTCGGCGCATGGATGCTCTTTTCTTGAGGCTTGTAGCTCAAGGCTTGCAGCTGCATTTTTAGCATACTCCGGGTGGCCATTCCATCTGCCACGCCCCTTGACCGGCGGCGTTCGCGGCGCCACCCTGAGCCACTTTTCTTTCGATCCACCGCGGCCACCTGCCGCCAAGAGGAACCCCCATGAGCGTTCGCCTCGGCATTGTCATGGACCCCATCGCGTCCATCTCCTACAAGAAGGACAGCTCGCTGGCCATGCTGCTGGCCGCCCAGGCACGCGGCTGGAGCCTGTTCTACATGGAACAGCAAGACCTGTATCAGGGCGAAGGCAAGGCCCGCGCCCGCATGCGCCCGCTGAACGTGTTTGCCGACCCGGCGCGCTGGTTCGAACTGGGCGAGGAGCAGGACAGCCCGCTGGCCGAGCTGGACGTGATCCTGATGCGCAAGGACCCGCCCTTCGACATGGAGTTTGTCTATAGCACTTACCTGCTGGAGCAAGCCGAGGCCGAAGGCGTACTGGTGGTAAACCGCCCGCAAAGCCTGCGCGACTGCAACGAAAAAATGTTCGCCACGCTGTTCCCGCAATGCACCACCCCAACCCTGGTCAGCCGCCGCCCGGACATCATTCGCGAATTCGCTGCCACGCATGCCGACGTGATCCTCAAGCCACTGGATGGCATGGGCGGTACGTCGATCTTCCGTCACCGGGCGGGCGACCCCAACCTGTCGGTGATCCTGGAAACCCTGACCGCACTGGGTGCCCAGCAGATCATGGCCCAGGCCTACCTGCCGGCAATCAAGGACGGCGACAAGCGCATCCTGATGATCGACGGTGAGCCAGTGGACTATTGCCTGGCACGTATTCCGGCCAGCGGTGAGACCCGTGGCAACCTGGCCGCTGGCGGGCGTGGCGAAGCCCGCCCACTGACCGAGCGCGACCGCTGGATCGCCGCCCAGGTCGGCCCGACGCTGCGCGAGAAGGGTCTGCTGTTCGTTGGCCTGGACGTAATCGGCGACTACCTCACCGAAATCAACGTCACCAGCCCCACCTGTATTCGCGAAATCGATGCCGCCTACAACACCGATATCGGTGGCAAGCTGATGGATGCCATTGATCGCAAGCTCAAGGCACGCTGACAGCCAACGCGAAGTAAAGCCGTAGAGTGGGGTATGATGCCGGTCCTATTCGACTGAGCTGCTGCCCCGCCCTGCGGTTGCTGGATACCTGATGACGCTGCCCGCTGACGTCCCTGCCGACCTGCTGCCTCCCCGTGTTCGCCCTGCGGACCGGCTCGGCTTCACCCTGTTCCTGGCTGCGCTGGTGCACCTGGCGCTGATCCTCGGCGTGGGTTTCACCGTGGTCAAGCCTGCCGAAATCCGCCACACCATGGACATCACCCTGGCCACCTTCAAGAGCGAGAAGCCGCCCGAGAAGGCCGACTTCCAGGCCCAGGACAACCAGCAAGGCAGCGGCACCCTGGACAAGAAAGCGGTGCCCAAGACCACCGAACTGGCGCCTTTCCAGGACAGCAAGATCAACAAGATCACCCCACCGCCTGCGGCCAGGCCCGAGGTGGTTCCACCCCCTACCCCGAAAAAGTCGGCGGTGGTGACTACGGCGCCCAAGCCGCACAAGGTCGAACCCAAACCCAAGGAAAGCAAAGCACAGCCCAAGCCAGCCGCACCGGCACCGGACTTCGACAGCTCCCAGCTGTCCAGCCAGATCGCCAGCCTGGAGGCGGAGCTGTCCAATGAGCAGCAGATGTACGCCAAGCGCCCGCGCATCCATCGCCTGAACGCCGCGTCGACCATGCGCGACAAGGGCGCCTGGTACAAGGAAGAGTGGCGCAAGAAGGTCGAGCGCGTGGGCAACCTGAACTATCCCGACGAAGCACGACGAAAGCAGATCTACGGCAACTTGCGCATGATGGTGTCGATCAACCGCGACGGCTCGCTCTACGAGGTACTGGTACTGGAATCGTCCGGCCAGCCCGTGCTGGACCAGGCGGCGCAACGCATCGTGCGGCTGGCGGCGCCGTTTGCACCGTTTACCGGGGATCTGGCCGAGTTCGACCGGCTGGAGATCATCCGCACCTGGCGCTTTGCCCGTGGGGACCGTTTGTCCAGTAACTGATTTTCTGCCTGTTCCGGCCCCTTCGCGGGCACGCCCGCTCCCACAGGTTGCTAACCGGCTCTGAAGCCTGTGGAGTACCGGTGGGAGCGGGCATGCCCGCGAAGGGGCCGGCACAAGCGACACAAAGCCCACCTTGTCAGTCTCGCCACCTGGCGCCACACTATCCCCCATGAAAACCCTCGCACCGAGCTACCTCAAGCACCAGTTCCTGATCGCCATGCCGCACATGGCCGATCCGAACTTCGCCCAGACCCTCACGTACATCGTCGAGCATAATGAGCATGGCGCCATGGGCCTGGTGGTCAACCGACCACAGGAACTGAGCCTGGCCGACATCCTCGAGCAACTGCGCCCGGACGAAATGCCGCCGGCCAGCACCTTGCAGGTGCCGATCTACCAGGGTGGCCCGGTACAAACCGACCGCGGTTTCGTGTTGCACAGCAGCGAGTGCAGCTTCCAGGCCAGCATGGCGCTGGAAGGGCTGTCGCTGACCACGTCACAGGACATATTGCTGGCTATCGCCGCCGGGGTGGGCCCGAAGCAGAGCCTGATCACCTTGGGCTATGCCGGTTGGGAAGCGGGCCAACTGGAAGCGGAGCTGGCCGACAACGCCTGGCTGAACTGCCCGTTCGACCCGGACATTGTCTTCGGGATGGCCAGCGACCTGCGCCTGGAGGCTGCGGCCGCCAGCCTGGGGATCAACCTGCACCTGCTGACCAGCCAGGCGGGCCACTCCTGATGGCTGAGCTACGCCTGCTGCTGGGCTTCGACTATGGCAGCAAACAGATCGGCGTGGCCGTCGGCCAGGTGATTACCGGCCAGGCCCGCGAACTGTGCACCCTGAAGGCGCAGAACGGCGTACCGGACTGGGCCCAGGTGGAAAAGCTGATTGCCGAATGGAAGCCAGATGCCATTGTGGTCGGCCTGCCGCTGAACATGGACGGCACGCCCAGCGAAATGAGCGCCCGCGCCGAAAAGTTCGCCCGCCGCCTGAACGGCCGCTTCAACCTGCCCGTGCACACGCACGACGAGCGCCTGACCACCTTCGAGGCCAAAGGCGAGCGCATGGCCCGTGGCGGCCAGCGTGGCAGCTACCGCGACAACCCGGTCGATGCCATTGCCGCTGCCTTGTTGCTGCAAGGCTGGCTGGAGGCCAATACCTGATCTTCTTTGCCGCCGGGCCCACCCGGCGCACCCTTCCGAGGAGCCCGCAATGAGCCTACCCAATCCCGCCGAGCTGATCCGGCAGATGGCTGTCGACCTTCGTGCCCATCTGGCACGCCGGGCAATCACCGAGCCCCGTTACATCGGTATCCGCACCGGCGGTGTCTGGGTTGCCCAGGCCCTGCAGGAAGCCATGGGCGACACCAGCCCCATGGGCACCCTGGACGTGTCGTTCTACCGCGACGACTTCAGCCAGAACGGCCTGCACCCGCAAGTGCGCCCGTCCGAGTTGCCGTTCGAGGTCGAAGGCCAGCACCTGGTGCTGGTGGACGACGTGCTGATGAGCGGTCGTACCATCCGAGCGGCGCTCAACGAACTGTTCGATTATGGCCGCCCGGCCAGCGTTACCCTGGTCTGCCTGCTGGACCTGGATGCCGGCGAACTGCCGATTCGCCCGAACGTGCTCGGCGCCACCCTGTCGCTGGCCGCCCATGAACGGGTAAAATTGACCGGACCCGCACCGCTCGCCCTCGAGCGCCAGGACCTCGCCTCCGCTTCCGCCCTTTAAGAGTCCCCCGCGATGACGCCAATCGACGCCAAGCGCCCGCTGCAGCTCAATGATCAGGGCCAGCTGCGCCACTTCCTCTCGCTTGACGGTTTGCCCCGCGAACTGCTCACCGAGATCCTCGACACCGCCGACTCCTTCCTGGAAGTCGGCGCCCGGGCTGTGAAAAAAGTCCCGTTGCTGCGCGGCAAGACTGTGTGCAACGTGTTCTTCGAGAACTCGACCCGTACCCGTACCACCTTCGAACTGGCAGCCCAGCGCCTGTCGGCCGACGTGATCAGCCTGAATGTGTCGACCTCCTCGACCAGCAAGGGCGAGACCCTGTTCGATACCCTGCGCAACCTCGAAGCCATGGCGGCCGACATGTTCGTCGTGCGCCATTCCGACTCCGGCGCCGCGCACTTCATCGCCGAGCACGTGTGCCCGGAGGTTGCCGTGATCAACGGCGGCGACGGCCGCCACGCGCACCCGACCCAGGGCATGCTCGACATGCTCACCATCCGCCGCCACAAAGGCAGCTTCGAGAACCTGTCCGTGGCCATCGTCGGCGACATCCTGCACTCGCGTGTGGCCCGTTCCGACATGCTCGCCCTCAAGGCACTGGGCTGCCCGGACATTCGCGTGATCGGCCCGAAAACCCTGATCCCGATCGGTATCGAGCAGTACGGTGTGAAGGTCTACACCGACCTCGCCGAAGGCCTGAAAGACGTCGACGTGGTGATCATGCTGCGCCTGCAGCGTGAGCGCATGGCCGGTGGCCTGCTCCCCAGCGAGGGCGAGTTCTACCGCCTGTTCGGCCTGACGACTGCACGCCTGGCCGCGGCCAAGCCCGATGCAATCGTCATGCACCCGGGCCCGATCAACCGTGGCGTGGAAATCGAGTCGGCGGTTGCCGACGGCAAGCACTCGGTGATCCTCAACCAGGTCACCTACGGCATCGCCGTGCGCATGGCCGTGCTGTCCATGGCCATGAGCGGGCAGAACGCGCAACGTCAATTCGACCAGGAGAACGCCCAGTGACCATCAGTATTCTCGGCGCCCGGGTCATCGACCCCAACAGCGGCCTGGACCAGGTCACCGACCTGCACCTGGACGGCGGCCGCATTGCCGCCATCGGTACCGCACCGGCCGGTTTCAGCGCCAGCCGCACAATCCAGGCTGATGGCCTGGTCGCAGCGCCCGGCCTGGTCGACCTGGGCGTGTCCCTGCGCGAGCCGGGTTACAGCCGCAAAGGCAACATCGCCAGCGAAACCCGCGCTGCCGTTGCCGGCGGTGTCACCAGCCTGTGCTGCCCGCCGCAGACAAAGCCAGTGCTGGACACATCGGCAGTGGCCGAGCTTATCCTTGACCGCGCCCGCGAAGCCGCCAACAGCAAGGTCTACCCGGTCGGCGCCCTGACCAAGGGCCTGGAAGGCGAGCAACTGGCCGAACTGGTGGCCCTGCGTGACACCGGTTGCGTAGCATTTGGCAACGGCCTGAAGGAAATCCCCAACAACCGTACCCTGGCCCGCGCCCTGGAGTATGCCGCCACCTTCGATCTGACGGTGGTGTTCCACTCCCAGGACCGCGATCTGGCCCAGGGCGGCCTGGCCCACGAAGGTGCCATGGCCAGCTTCCTCGGCCTGCCAGGCATCCCGGAAAGCGCCGAAACCGTGGCCCTGGCGCGCAACCTGCTGCTGGTGGAACAAAGCGGCGTGCGTGCGCACTTCAGCCAGATCACCAGTGCCCGTGGCGCGCGGCTGATCGCCCAGGCCCAGGCCTTGGGCCTGCCTGTGACCGCCGATGTAGCGCTGTACCAGCTGATCCTCACGGACGAGTCGCTGCGCGAGTTCTCCAGCCTGTACCACGTGCAGCCGCCACTGCGCACCGCTGCCGACCGTGACGGATTGCGCGAGGCGGTGAAGTCGGGGGTGATCCAGGCAATCTCCAGCCACCACCAGCCGCACGAGCGCGACGCCAAGTTGGCCCCGTTCGGCGCCACCGAGCCGGGTATCAGCAGCGTCGAGTTGCTGCTGCCACTGGCCATGACCCTGGTGCAGGACGGCCTGCTCGACCTGCCAACTTTGCTGGCCCGTCTGAGCAGCGGCCCGGCTGCCGCCCTGCGCCTGCCGGCCGGGGAGCTGAAAGTGGGGGGCGCGGCCGACCTGGTGCTGTTCGACCCGCAAGCGTCCACCGTTGCCGGCGAACAATGGTTCTCCCGCGGCGAGAACTGCCCGTTCATCGGCCACTGCCTGCCGGGTGCGGTGCGTTATACCTTGGTCGATGGCCACGTCTGCCACGAGGCCTGAGTAACATGCTTCGCGGGCACGCCCGCTCCCACAGGATCACCACAATTCCAAGGCATGTGGTAACCCTGTGGGAGCGGGCATGCCCGCGAATGCCTTCACATAGTCCCCCCGCCAAGCGCGACCATTCATCCCCCCCGGTTGAAATCCTTCCCCCCACCCCCATATGAGTCTGCATCAGGCACTTTCGCCCCGCTGCGTGGAGACTCTCCCCTTGACCACAATCGTTTCTGTCCGCCGTAACGGCAAAGTCGTCATGGGCGGCGACGGCCAGGTATCCCTTGGCAACACCGTGATGAAAGGCAACGCCAAGAAGGTGCGCCGCCTGTACCACGGCCAGGTCATCGCGGGCTTCGCCGGCGCTACCGCCGACGCTTTCACCCTGTTCGAGCGCTTTGAAGGTCAGCTGGAGAAACACCAGGGCCACCTGGTACGCGCCGCCGTCGAGCTGGCCAAGGAATGGCGTACCGACCGCTCCCTGAGCCGCCTGGAAGCCATGCTCGCCGTGGCCAACAAGGATGCATCCCTGATCATCACCGGCAACGGTGACGTGGTCGAACCCGAAGATGGCCTGATCGCCATGGGTTCCGGCGGCGCCTATGCCCAGGCCGCAGCCCGTGCCCTGCTGAACAAGACCGACCTCTCGGCCCGCGAAATCGCCGAGACCGCCCTGAACATCGCCGGCGACATCTGCGTGTTCACCAACCACAACCTGACCATCGAGGAGCAGGACCTGGCCGACTGATTCAGCTGTTCTGGCGCCCCTTCCCGGCGAAGGGGCTTTTCCACGCTGACTCACCTGCCCAAGGACCGTATTGATCATGTCCATGACCCCCCGCGAGATCGTCCACGAACTCAACCGCCACATCATCGGCCAGGACGACGCCAAGCGCGCCGTGGCCATTGCGCTGCGCAACCGCTGGCGGCGCATGCAGCTCCCTGCCGAGCTGCGTGCCGAAGTCACCCCCAAGAACATCCTGATGATCGGCCCTACCGGCGTCGGCAAGACCGAAATCGCCCGCCGTCTGGCCAAGCTGGCCAACGCGCCGTTTCTCAAGGTCGAAGCCACCAAGTTTACCGAAGTGGGCTACGTAGGCCGCGACGTCGAGTCGATCATCCGTGACCTGGCCGATGCCGCGCTGAAGATGCTGCGCGAGCAGGAAATCATCCGCGTGCGCCACCGCGCCGAAGACGCCGCCGAAGACCGCATCCTCGACGCCCTGCTGCCCCAGGCGCGCGTCACCAGCTTCAGCGAAGAAGCCGCACAGACCAGCAGCGACTCCAACACTCGCCAGCTGTTCCGCAAACGCCTGCGCGAAGGCCAACTGGACGACAAGGAAATCGAGATCGAAGTGGCCGATGCCGTCGGTGTCGAAATTGCTGCGCCGCCCGGCATGGAAGAAATGACCAACCAGCTGCAGAGCCTGTTTGCCAATATGGGCAAGGGCAAGCGCAAAGCGCGCAAGCTGAAGGTAAAAGAAGCGCTGAAGATGGTTCGCGATGAAGAAGCGAGCCGCCTGGTCAACGAGGAAGAGCTCAAGGCCAAGGCCCTGGAAGCGGTCGAACAGCACGGCATCGTGTTTATCGACGAAATCGACAAGGTTGCCAAGCGTGGCAACGTTGGCGGCGCCGACGTGTCCCGCGAAGGCGTGCAGCGCGACCTGCTGCCGCTGATCGAAGGCTGCACCGTCAACACCAAGCTGGGCATGGTCAAGACCGACCACATTCTGTTCATTGCCTCGGGTGCCTTCCACCTGAGCAAGCCGAGCGACCTGGTGCCCGAGCTGCAAGGCCGCCTGCCGATCCGTGTCGAGCTGAAGGCACTGACCCCGGAAGACTTCGAGCGCATCCTGCAAGAGCCGCACGCGTCGCTGACCGAGCAGTACCAGGCATTGCTGAAGACCGAAGGCCTGAACATCGAGTTCCTCGCCGACGGCATCAAGCGCCTGGCCGAGATTGCCTACCAGGTCAACGAGAAAACCGAAAACATCGGTGCCCGCCGCCTGCACACCCTGCTCGAGCGCTTGCTCGAAGAGGTGTCGTTCAGTGCGGGCGACCTGGCCAGCACCCATGACGAAGCGCCGATCCAGATCGACGCGGCGTATGTGAACAGCCACCTTGGTGAGCTGGCACAGAACGAAGACCTGTCGCGTTACATTCTGTAAGACCGGTTGCGACAGCTTCGCGGGCACGCCCGCTCCTATACGGACCACCACAGGCCCAAGGCATGTCGTGATCTGTGCAGGGGCGGGCTTGCCCGTGAAGAGGCCCTTGAATCCCTTTCCCATAAGCTGGAAGCTGTGCTTCATCAGCTCCCGAGAGATTCTGCCCATGGCCCGCCTGCCCACCGCCATCAACCTGCACAAAGCCTCCAAAACCCTCAGCCTCACCTACGCTCCCGGCGAGGTCTACCACCTGCCCGCCGAATTCCTGCGCGTGCACTCTCCCTCCGCCGAGGTCCAGGGCCACGGCAATCCCATCCTGCAGTTCGGCAAGATCAATGTCGGCCTCAGTGGCCTGGAACCTGCCGGCCAATATGCACTGAAACTGACCTTCGACGACGGTCATGACAGCGGCTTGTTCACCTGGGAATACCTTGAGCAACTGTGCTTGCGCCAGGAACAACTGTGGGCGGAGTACCTCGACGAGTTACACAAGGCCGGCAAATCCCGCGACCCGGCCGAATCTGTGGTCAAGCTCATGCTCTAGCGCAAGGCCTGCGGGGTTTAGAGCGCATTTTCTAAATTCATCTGTTTGAATGACTTGAAGACAGCCCAGTGAAGGGCTGTCTTGCGCATTACACGAAAGTCGGGTAACCAATGTGTGTGGCAAGTTCCCTGCATGGCTTTTCAGGTCGTCAGGAGCCACGCAGCACCGCTGTTCCTTATCACTGGTCACCCGAGTAGCAGTACCGGGCTCAGGGCTGTGCACCCGCCACAGCAACCGGTACTCGTCTCAGGACAACGGAGCGTCGTAGATGAGTAACAAGAACAACGATGAGCTGCAGCGGCAGGCCTCGGAAAACACCCTGGGGCTGAACCCGGTCATCGGCATCCGCCGCAAGGACCTGTTGAGCTCGGCACGCACCGTGCTGCGCCAGGCCGTGCGCCAACCGCTGCATAGCGCCAAACATGTGGCTCACTTTGGCCTGGAGCTGAAGAACGTGCTGCTGGGCAAGTCCAGCCTGGCCCCGGAAAGCGACGACCGTCGCTTCAATGACCCGGCCTGGAGCAACAACCCGCTGTACCGCCGCTACCTGCAAACCTATCTGGCCTGGCGCAAGGAGCTGCAGGACTGGGTCAGCAGCAGCGACCTGTCCCCCCAGGACATCAGCCGCGGCCAGTTCGTCATCAACCTGATGACCGAGGCCATGGCGCCGACCAATACCCTGTCCAACCCGGCTGCGGTCAAACGCTTCTTCGAAACCGGCGGCAAGAGCCTGCTCGATGGCCTGTCCAACCTGGCCAAGGACATGGTCAATAACGGCGGCATGCCTAGCCAGGTGAACATGGATGCCTTCGAAGTGGGCAAGAACCTGGGCACCAGCGAAGGCGCGGTGGTGTACCGCAACGATGTGCTGGAGCTGATCCAGTACAGCCCCATCACCGAGCAGGTGCACGCCCGCCCGCTGCTGGTGGTGCCACCGCAGATCAACAAGTTCTATGTGTTCGACCTCAGCCCGGAAAAGAGCCTGGCGCGCTTCTGCCTGCGCTCGCAGCAGCAGACCTTCATCATCAGCTGGCGCAACCCGACCAAGGCCCAGCGCGAATGGGGCCTGTCCACCTACATCGATGCGCTGAAAGAAGCTGTCGACGCGGTGCTGGCGATTACCGGCAGCAAAGACTTGAACATGCTCGGCGCCTGCTCCGGCGGCATCACCTGTACCGCACTGGTGGGCCACTATGCCGCCATTGGTGAGAACAAGGTCAACGCCCTGACCCTGCTGGTCAGCGTGCTGGACACCACCATGGACAACCAGGTCGCACTGTTTGTCGACGAGCAGACCTTGGAGGCAGCCAAGCGCCACTCCTATCAGGCGGGCGTGCTGGAAGGCAGCGAAATGGCCAAGGTGTTCGCCTGGATGCGCCCCAACGACCTGATCTGGAATTACTGGGTAAACAACTACCTGCTCGGCAATGAGCCCCCCGTGTTCGACATCCTGTTCTGGAACAACGACACCACGCGTCTGCCGGCCGCCTTCCACGGCGACCTGATCGAAATGTTCAAGAGCAACCCGCTGACCCGCCCCGACGCCCTGGAAGTGTGCGGCACCGCGATCGACCTGAAACAGGTCAAATGCGACATCTACAGCCTCGCTGGCACCAACGACCACATCACCCCATGGCCGTCGTGCTACCGCTCGGCGCATCTGTTCGGCGGCAAGATCGAATTCGTACTGTCCAACAGCGGGCATATCCAGAGCATCCTCAACCCGCCGGGTAACCCGAAGGCACGTTTCATGACCGGTGCCGACCGCCCGGGCGACCCGGTGGCCTGGCAGGAAAACGCCATCAAGCATGCAGACTCCTGGTGGTTGCACTGGCAGAGTTGGCTGGGCGAGCGTGCCGGCGCGCTGAAAAAGGCACCGACCCGCCTGGGCAACCGTGCGTATGCCGCCGGTGAAGCCTCCCCAGGCACCTACGTTCACGAGCGTTGAGTTACAGCGCCGTGGCGGCCTGCAAGGCGCCACGGTGTTTACTTCACCCAAGAGTCACGTGCATGCCGCAACCCTATATCTTCAGGACCGTCGAGCTGGACAACCAGTCCATCCGCACCGCTGTTCGCCCCGGCAAGCCGCACCTGACGCCGTTGCTGATCTTCAACGGCATCGGCGCCAACCTCGAGCTGGTGTTTCCGTTCATCGAAGCACTTGACCCGGACCTGGAAGTCATCGCCTTCGATGTGCCCGGGGTCGGCGGCTCGTCCACACCGCGCCACCCGTATCGCTTCCCTGGGCTGGCCAAGCTGACCGCGCGGATGCTCGACTACCTCGACTACGGCCAGGTCAACGTCATCGGCGTGTCCTGGGGCGGCGCCCTGGCCCAGCAGTTTGCTCACGATTACCCCGAGCGCTGCAAGAAACTGGTGCTGGCCGCCACCGCTGCCGGTGCGGTCATGGTGCCAGGCAAGCCCAAGGTGCTGTGGATGATGGCCAGCCCCCGGCGTTACGTGCAGCCGTCGCATGTCATCCGCATTGCGCCGATGATCTATGGCGGCGGCTTCCGACGTGACCCCGACCTGGCCATGCACCATGCCGCCAAGGTGCGCTCCGGCGGCAAGCTGGGCTACTACTGGCAGCTGTTCGCCGGGCTCGGCTGGACCAGCATCCACTGGCTGCACAAGATCCAGCAGCCCACCCTGGTACTGGCCGGCGACGACGACCCGCTGATCCCGCTGATCAACATGCGCCTGCTGGCCTGGCGGATTCCCAATGCCCAGCTACACATTATCGACGACGGCCATCTGTTCCTGATCACCCGGGCAGAAGCCGTCGCCCCGATCATCATGAAGTTCCTGCAGGAAGAACGTCAGCGTGCGGTCATGCATCCCCGTCCGGCTTCGGGGGGGGTGAAACAGCTGCGGCCTGACAGGGAAATGGATTAGACGAGGGAGTGTTGCCATGAAAGACAAACCGGCCAAAGGATCGACAACGCTCCCCGCCACCCGCATGAACGTGCAGAACGCCATCCTCGGCCTGCGCGGCCGCGACCTGCTTTCCACGCTGCGCAACGTCGGTCGCCACGGCCTGCGCCACCCGCTGCATGCCGCGCATCATCTGCTGGCGCTTGGCGGGCAGTTGGGGCGGGTAATGCTGGGGGATACGCCTTACCAGCCAAACCCGCGTGACGCACGCTTCAGTGACCCGACCTGGAGCCAGAACCCGTTCTATCGCCGCGGCCTGCAGGCCTATCTGGCCTGGCAGAAGCAGACACGCCAGTGGATCGATGAAAGCCACTTGAACGACGATGATCGAGCCCGCGCCCATTTTCTGTTCAACCTGATCAACGATGCGCTGGCGCCCAGCAACTCACTGCTCAATCCGCTGGCGGTCAAGGAGCTGTTCAACACCGGCGGCCAGAGCCTGGTGCGCGGCGTGGCCCACCTGCTCGACGACCTGCGTCACAACGATGGGCTGCCGCGTCAGGTGGACGAGCGCGCCTTTGAAGTGGGCGTTAACCTGGCCGCAACCCCTGGCGCAGTGGTATTTCGCAACGAACTGCTGGAGCTGATCCAGTACTCGCCGATGAGCGAAAAGCAGCACGCACGCCCACTGCTGGTCGTGCCGCCTCAGATCAACAAGTTCTACATCTTCGACCTCAGCGCTACCAACAGCTTTGTCCAGTACATGCTCAAAAGCGGCTTGCAGGTGTTCATGGTCAGCTGGCGCAACCCCGACCCACGCCACCGTGAATGGGGCCTTTCCAGCTACGTGCAAGCCCTGGAGGAAGCGCTCAATGCCTGCCGCAGTATCAGCGGCAACCGCGACCCCAACCTGATGGGCGCCTGTGCCGGTGGCCTGACCATGGCCGCACTGCAAGGCCACCTGCAAGCCAAGAAGCAGTTGCGCCGGGTGCGCAGTGCCACGTATCTGGTCAGCTTGCTGGACAGCAAGTTCGAAAGCCCGGCCAGCCTGTTCGCCGATGAGCAAACCATCGAAGCGGCCAAGCGACGCTCTTATCAGCGTGGCGTGCTGGACGGTGGCGAAGTGGCGCGGATCTTTGCCTGGATGCGGCCCAACGACCTGATCTGGAACTACTGGGTCAACAACTACCTGCTCGGCAAGACACCGCCGGCTTTCGACATCCTGTACTGGAATGCCGACAGTACGCGCCTGCCCGCCGCGCTGCATGGCGACCTGCTGGAGTTTTTCAAGCTCAACCCCTTGACCTACGCGTCCGGGCTGGAAGTATGCGGTACGCCGATCGACCTGCAGCAGGTCAATATCGACAGCTTTACCGTGGCCGGCAGCAACGACCACATCACGCCATGGGACGCGGTGTACCGCTCGGCCTTGCTGCTGGGTGGCGAGCGGCGCTTCGTGCTGGCCAACAGCGGGCATATCCAAAGCATCATCAACCCGCCAGGCAACCCCAAAGCCTACTACCTGGCCAACCCCAAGCTGAGCAACGACCCGCGCGCCTGGTTCCACGATGCCAAGCGCAGCGAAGGCAGCTGGTGGCCGTTGTGGCTGGAGTGGATCACCGCCCGCTCCGGCCTGCTCAAGGCGCCGCGCACTGAACTGGGCAACGCCACTTACCCACCGCTAGGCCCCGCGCCAGGCTCCTACGTGCTGACCCGATGAGCATGCTGACTGGATGAAAACCCGCGACCGTATCCTTGAGTGCGCCCTGCAGTTGTTCAACCAGCAGGGCGAACCCAACGTATCCACCCTGGAAATTGCCAACGAACTCGGCATCAGCCCAGGCAACCTGTACTACCACTTCCATGGCAAGGAACCCTTGGTACTGGGCCTGTTCGAGCACTTTGAAGAAGCGTTGATGCCGCTGCTGGACCCACCGCTGGAGGTGCGTCTGGACGCAGAGGATTACTGGCTGTTTCTGCACTTGATCGTCGAGCGCATGGCTCAGTACCGCTTCCTGTTCCAGGACTTGTCCAACCTGACCGGGCGCCTGCCCAAGCTCGCCCGAGGCATGCGCAGCCTGATCAATGCAATCAAACGCACGCTGGCGGCGCTGTTGGCCAGCCTCAAGAGCCAGGGGCTGGTAGAGAGTGATACCCAGGCGCTGGGGCAACTGGTGGAGCAGATCACCCTGACGCTGATGTTCTCGCTGGATTATCAGCGTGTGCTGGGGCGCGAGGGGGATGTGGGGATCGTGGTGTACCAGGTGATGATGCTGGTGGCGCCGCATCTGCAGGCCCAGGCCCGGGCGGCGGCGGAGCAACTGGCAGTGAAGTACCTGGAGGGGTAGGCCTGCTGGATATGTAGTGTTGCAGCCGACGCATTCGCGGGTAAACCCGCTCCTACAAGGTTTTGGCGCATCTTGTGGGAGCGGGTGTACTCGCGAAGAAGGCGACGCGGTATCAGATCAGGGTACCGGTGCCGGTAGGTGCCGATGGCGTGCTGCTGGCCGGGGTGGCGGCAGGTGCTGGTGCCGGTGCAGCGGTCGCGGCAGGTGCAGCGCTGGCCGCTGGGGCGGCTGGCTTGGCGGCTGCCGGTTTGGCCGGAGCCTTCTTCACCGCAGGTTTCTTGGCCGCTGCCGGCTTCGCCGCAGGCTTGGCTGCTGCGGATTTGGCAGCAGGTTTGGCCGCTGCGGTTTTAGCAGCAGGTTTGGCCGCCGCCGTTTTCGCCGCAGGCTTGGCTGCCGCTGCCTTGGCCAGTGGCTTGGCCGCGGCCTTGCCCGCAGCCGGCTTGGTCGCTGCAGTGCGCGACGAAATCGGCGTAACCGAAGCACCGGTCAACTTCTCGATCTGCTTGGTCAGGCTATCCACCTGCTGGTGCAGTGCCTTGATCTCGTTGCGGCTCGGCACGCCAAGACGCGAGATGGCGCTGTTAAGGCGCTTGTCGAAGGCTTCTTCGAGTTCGCTCCACTTGCCCAGCGCACGGTCCTTCACGCCCGAAACCCGCGAAGTGGTCGAAGACTTGGCAGTCTCGGCAACATCTTCAGCCGTTTTTTTCGCCTGCTTCTCGGCCTTCTCGCCATCCTTCACCAACGAGTCGAACAGCTTCGGGCCGTCCTGGTCGATCTTCGAATAGATACCCAGCCCCGCCAGCCAGATCTTGCGGGAGTATTTCTCGATCCCGCCGACCCAGGAGCTGCCTTCTTTTTCGGTGTTCTTCTTGCCAGCCATCCTGCTCTCCTTATGGTTTGTGCGCGACACGCTCAAGCAGCTCATGCAACTGTTCAAGCTTGATCGACAACGCCTCAACGTCATGTTTAGACGGAATACCCAGGCGATTCAAGGCGCGACCGACCCGTGCGTCGAAAGCTTTTTCGATCTTGTCGAGTTGAATTTCTACCTTGCCGCGTACGCGGTTCACTTCTTCACCAACTTCGTCAAGCTGGTGGTTGGCGGCATCGAGCTCTTTGTCGATGCGCTTTTTGCCGCGTGTCTCGACACCTTCACCCGCCCTGACCAGCTCCTTGAAGTATTCAGAGCCTTCCTGACCAACGCGGGCGTAGGCGCCGATGCCGGCCAGCCAGATCTTGCGCGCATAGCCGCGCACCTCGCCAAGCGTGCCCAGGGCTTCGTCTTTTTTCTTCACAATCACTTTGGCCATGCTGTGTACCTCATGCTCATGAGTGGTGGAAAACCGCCCATGGAGGCTGGGCTTGAACATAAGGTAGGGAAGAAAATTAGAAACCTCACCCTAAGGTCTTCGTTGTCGCATCTATATACCGCGAGCCCTTTTACCCATAGCGCTAGCGTCGCAGGCTTCACCTCACGGACATCGACGCCATGACTGTTGTAGCAAACCCACCCAGGCTGACGTTCAAGCAAAGCGTGGCAGCCTGTTTCTCCAAACGACCCAGCCTGCGGGACGTTTTATCAAAAGAAGCATTTCAGACTTTCAGCGACCGGTATCCATGGTTGCACCGCAACCATCCTCACATCACATCGCTCGACCCTTTCGTCATCCTGCATGCACCGGCCAGCACAGATGATCTGCCACGTCAGAGCGGGCTGCTGGACGAGCTTCTCAAGCATTTCCTGGCCAAGGAACGTGTGCAACTGAGCGCCGCAGACAAGCTGAGCATCAGCCCGCCCCATGTGTTTCAAGTTCAGCAGCAAGGCCAGGACAACATCCGCCAACCCGAAATCATGCCGGACCTGACGAAGCTCAGCGATGACTTCGATACCGTGCTTGGCGCGTTGATACCGGCCTTCCAGCAAGCCCAGGTCGGCTTCTGGAACGGACTCGACGAAGACAGCCAACTCTCGCGCATGCTCTGGCTGGAACACACCATCAAGGCCGCATTGCTTGAAAACCTCCCTCGCCAAGGCCTTGAAGATGATGAAAAAGCGGCAATGTACGCCCTGCTCGACGGGGTATTCGACAGCCTGGCTGTCGAGGCGATACAAGTCACGCTTGGAACGGATGGCGGGGAACACACCGTTACCCTACCGGATCTGTTGCTCATCACCACAAGCGGCACCCGCAGCCTGGTTCTGCAATGCAAACCCTGCGGTTCGGTTCACCGCCATGTCGACCTGCCCAGCTTTGCCACCGCGCTGCAACGGCAGCTAGCGCAACGTTATCGCTTCGAAACGTTGTCCTGGGCACACACGCAGGTAACCGGACACCCTTTCGCCTTCCAGGCCAGGCAACTGCTGAACGATATCCTGGACGACATCGGCCGCCTGCGTATTGGCGGCCTGGCAACCGTCGACGAGTTGGAGCGACAACTGCGCCAGGTGAGCGACCCGTCAGCTTACTTCTTCGACCTGCCGTCGCAGGAGCAAGCTGCACCCTCCGTCAGCCCGCCGCGATGGCTGCTCAATGCCAGCGCTGAGGACCGCTACGCCTATCACACTGCACTGCTCGATCTGGCGGCGAGCCAAGGTCGGTCGAAGGGCTGCACATCGCTGGGCGATGTTGAAGATATCCGTGATTACGCCGCTCGCCGCTTGCGTGAGACCCTGCAGACCAGCTACCCAGACAAGGCGGTACACGACCCGAACAAGGTGCACATCCGCATTTCCCAGGCCATCATCGGCGCCGCTACACAAGGGCAGTCACTGTTCTTGCGCACGGTGCCCCTGACCGACCTGGCGATTTCACGCCTGCGGCTGGAGGCTGGCGAGGTGATGAGCGGGATCAGTTTCGAGGACGGCTCGCCTGTGACCGACTGGCTGAGCATCGACCAGATCAGGGGCTTGATTCATCAGGTCGACATCGGCGGTCACTACCCCTCCTACCTGAAGGACCAAGTCAACACCCAACCGCGCAGGGCCGAGCGAATCCGACAGCATGCCAGGGAATGGCGATACGCCCTTCGGTTCAGCACCCTGAAGGCCAAGATTGAGCAACAGCTAGGCGAAACAGCAAGCCAGGCAATGCTCAGATTCTGCCAGGGCATGGACAATGGCATGGACCTTCTGCGCATCGCCCCCCTGGCATTTCTTTGCGCACCTGGCGCTTCGGCAAGCGATGTGGCGCACGGGATGTTCATCATCGAAATACCGGCAAGCGGCAGTTGGGTCTTGTACCGCCCATTCTATGCCGACAAGGCGTTGCAGGAATTTCCGACCCTCGAATTGCTGATGGACGCAATCCGCAGCAGGGGCGAACTGCAAGAGAGCGTATTGGCCTGGCTCAACGATGACGCGCGTCCGATTTACCAGAACGACGGGTTCACGCACCCGCACCTGCACCCGAACATCACCACGCTGACGCACCTGCTCAATGTGCCGCTCGAGCTGCTGGACGGTCTTTTGCAACGCCTCAGACGCCCGGTCCAGGCCTCGTTCCAGGCCTGGACGGATGATCTGGACACCCACCTGTTCAACGCCCGCATCGAGACCATGTTATTGGCCTCAGCCAGCAACAGCGTCTCCAATGCCCAGGAAGTGCGGGCTTTGGTGAAGGAGGCTGCGTGGGCGATCTTCAATACCGTCACCCAACTTTGGCATGGCCCGATGACCACCCTGGTGTGGCTGGTGGTGGCGCTGTCGGCAGTCAAGGAAGACGTCGAGGCGCTGATCAAGCGCAGCGGTGACGACAATATCGTCGCAGCCATAGACCTGGTCACCAACCTGGCCTTGCTCCTTGCCCACCGCCCTGCAACGCCACCTGCCAACAGCGAAGAGCCCGCCAGGCTACGTTTTTCAGGCCCTGCGCCGAAGGAAGAGACCCCGCCCCCAGCGCTCGAGCAGCCACAGGAGAAACCCTGGCAGCCCCCCGTCGAGGCGCCACGGCCCACGCTCGTGCGTGTAGATGGCTGGCATGACGGGCAGCGCCTGAGCAACCTGTCGGTACAGGAGCGCCAGTCACTGGCCCAACTGCAAGCCTCGCAGCCACTCGAAGGGCAAGCGCCACTGACAAGGGGTCGTTTGCGTGGGTTGTTCAATATCGCCGGCCGTTACTACGCCAAGTTGGGCGATGGCGCCTATGAGGTCATCGAGACGTGGAACGGCATGCAGATCATCGGCCCCGAGCCGAGCAGCAGCGAGTGGGTGTCCCAATGGGATGGCGCCCCGGACGGCTACCATATCGTTGGCCGTGAACGCCAAAAAGGCCCCTGGCTGACGCGCTGGAATGGCCAATGGACCGTGAATCTGAACCTCTCTGGCGGCATGCCAAGGAACAGGCAATCCATCAACGCTGAAAACCGCCAGCGGTTCGACACCTTGAGTACAACCGCCACGGCGAACCAACAAGCGCTTAATCAGATGGCGCCACTTATGGAACGCAGCCGAGTGCAACTGCAGGCTTATGACGACCTCGCGCTGGAGTACAGCATGGCTATCGATGCACTACCTGCACAGGAGCGTGCTACACCGCCGCCAGCATTGCAGCTTCAGAGGCAGGCACTCAAAGCCCAGCGCCTGCGCCACTTGCCAGAGATCAGGGCATCCGCGCTCTATCTGGAACGGCAGAGCACGCTGTTGCATGGGAACATCGAAGTGTTCAAGGAGATGGCCGAACCACGGTTCAGCAAATTCGACACCCGAGCCCCGAGCCGACGCCGATACGGCAATTGGTATGGCGCAGCCATCGAAAACGACATGCTGCTGTGCCGACGCTTGCTGGAGCAGGTCGACCATCAGGCACTGAGCGCGCAGGCCACCGGGCTGCCCCGCTTTCCGGAGACTGCCGAACAGATACAGCAATACCTCGACTATCGCGAGCGGGTACGCGATTCCTGCCAAGCCAGCCGCCGCCTGCTTGTCGTCAGCCAGCGGCTGGACCGGGTCCTGGCGGAAACACTGCAGGACCCCAAGATCGATTTTGCCAATAAAGCCACGAAACTCGCTCAGACCATCCGACGCAGGACGTATTCGACACTGGTCATTCGGGCCCAACTGCTCAGTGACCTGGCCTACCTCACCGTGGACAAGTCTCGGCTCGCTGCGGACACAGCCGAGCATTTGCTGGCAATGCGCGCGCCGCTCAGCGGCATCGAATTCAGCCGCACGGTATGGAGCCACGACGGGCTGGCAGCCACCGAAGAGACGGCCCAGGTCAAAGCAGAACTGCTTGAGGATATCCTTCAGAAGTACCGTACCGTGCTGGACCGCGCCCAATACATGAAAACGCTGGACTCGCCTGCGCTGGTCGCTGACGTGCTGGACGAATACATACGCGAACTGTCCACGATTACCCAGATCACGGAGCAGCAACTGAGTGCGACCTTGACCAACCTCGACAGCGGCATCAGCCCGCCCTCGCCAACGCCCTATCATCGGCCCGCGACGATCAGACGCCGGGTCATCCGTGTTGACCGAGGTCGACCGCTACTGGTGGAAATAGACCAAATGGGCAACCGTGCTATCCAGCGCAGTGCATTCAACCAGGAGCCTGCGGGCAGCTTCACGCAACGCGACGGGGTGTGGCATGCCGTGCCTGAGCAAGCGCGGCCGGCCCAGCATGACCGCGCACAGCTGCGCCAGCGAGCAAACCGCCTGCTGGCAGAGGTGGATGGGAAAATCGCCTTCGCCGCTCACTATGCCGATGAGCCCAACAGCCTGAGCGACTTTCTGGAATGGCCGGCAGGTGACATGCGCGAAGTACAGCAGCAACTGACCGAGCTTAACAATCCACTGGATTACGGCTTGGTCGACCTCCTTCGGGCAGCGGTAGACCGCGTCCATCACGAAAAACTTCGGCTACTCACCGACGCGTATCTGAACACCCGCCATCCCGACGGCAAGGCCCTTCGCTTCCTGGCTGAGCAGAACCGGATTCGGATCAGGCAAACCGTGATTCGCCGACAGTTACGTCACGCCAATGATTACCTCGACGTCTACGAGGTTCGCGATGTACAAGCGCCACAGCGGTTACTGTGGGAGGCGCATTTTCATTATCCCAGCCTCGAAGCGAGGGGGCATGACTTCGTCAAGGGCCACCTCAAATTCTGGGATGCAGGCGTAAGGGGCCGAAAGGCAATGCTCGAGCAGGCCGCAGACGCACGCGAGCGCATCGCGATCTACCGCGGCGATCTGCGCCTGGAGCAAGTGATTGGTATCATTCCTTTCCCGGCGGACGCGCCGCAGTAGCCACAGGGCGGCGCCGGTTCAGGCCAGGGCCTTGTCCAGCGCCCGCTCGATCTCCCCCTTGATGGTGCCGCTCATCATCGACAGCATCATGCCCAGCTTCAATTCGACGCGGATGCTGTCGTCGCCAATGTGCACACTGCCATTGGCGCCACTGCGCGCAACGTCCACACGGTCACCGTTCCAGGTGGCCTTGAGGTCGTACTCGCGGCTGAGCTTGTCGACCAGCGCTTCGGCCTTGGCGCGGGCGGCATCACGGCCGAGGGAGTGTTTGCGTTCGACGCTGATCTGGGTCATGCGGACGTTCCTGAAGATGTAGACATAATGCGCATTATGCCCGCCCCTGCCCACTGGCACACCCCGCCAAGACAAATCCGCCCGTTCGCCCTAGAATGGCGGTAATTTTTTCCGGTGAAGCGATATGAACGACCAGCGCAAAGGCGACCACGCCGAACCCACCACCCATTTCGGCTATCAGGACGTGCCTGAAAGCCAGAAGGCGAAGAAAGTCGCCGAAGTGTTCCACTCGGTGGCAGCCAAGTACGACCTGATGAACGACGTGCTTTCCGGCGGCATGCACCGCCTGTGGAAGCGCTTTACCATCGAGCTGTCAGGCGTGCGCAGCGGCAACCGCGTGCTGGACATCGCCGGCGGTACCGGTGACCTGGCGGCCAAGTTCTCGCGTCTTGTCGGGCCGACCGGGCAGGTGGTGCTGGCCGACATCAACGATTCGATGCTCAAGGTAGGCCGTGACCGCCTGCTTGACCGCGGCGTGGCCGGCAATATCGAGTTCGTCCAGGCCGATGCTGAAAAGCTGCCGTTCCCGGACAACCACTTCGACTGCGTGACCATCGCTTTCGGCCTGCGCAACGTCACCCACAAGGACGCCGCCATCCGTTCGATGCTGCGCGTGCTCAAGCCCGGTGGCCGTCTGTTGATCCTGGAGTTCTCCAAGCCGACCAACAAGCTGATGTCCAAGGCCTACGACGCCTACTCGTTCGCTTTCATGCCGCTGGCTGGCAAGCTGATCACCAATGACTCCGAGAGCTACCGTTACCTCGCCGAGTCGATCCGCATGCACCCTGACCAGGAAACCCTGAAGAGCATGATGGTCGAGGCCGGTTTCGACCGCGTCACCTATCACAACATGACCAGCGGCATCGTTGCCGTGCACCGGGGAATCAAACCCTGATGTTGCTGGCCGGGCTGCTCGCCAGCGTCGAACATGGCCTGAACCGCGTCCTGCGCATGGACAGCACGGCCCTGCCGCGGCTGGCCGCGCTGGGAGGCAAGGTCATCGAAATCGACTGCCGCCAACCGGCCCTGCAGCTGTTCATCTTGCCCGACGAAGAAGGCCTGATGCTCGCCGCCCATTGGCAGGGTGAGGTCGACTGCAGCCTGCGCGCCCCCGCCAGTAGCCTGGCGCAACTGGCCCTGGCCAAGGACAAGACCGCCGTGCTGCACAGCCCGCAAGTCGAGCTGCACGGCGACAGCGCCGTACTGCTCGACCTGTTCGGTGTGCTGCAGGACCTGGAACTGGACTGGGAGCACGAGCTGCAACGCTGGCTTGGCCCGGTCGCCACGGCAATGCTGGCCGGCCATATCCGCCTGCGCGCTCGCTGGACTCGCCAAGGCCTGGCACGTTTCAGCCAGAACCTGTCCGAATACCTGGCCGAAGAATCCCGTACCCTGGTCGGCAAGCGCGAGGCCGAAGCCGCCTTCAGCGAGCTCGATGCCTTGAAGCTTGATACAGAACGCCTCGAAGCGCGCCTCAGGCGCCTGTCCCGATCCCTTGATACCAGCGATAACGCATGAAGCTGCTCGCCGTCCGACGTCTTTTTCGCATCCAGCGTGTGGTGATCCGCTACCGCCTTGATGACCTGCTGTTCGACCAACCCTTGCTGCCCTGGTGGCTGGCCAGCCTGCGCCTGTTGATGCCGTGGCGCTGGCTGCCACGCAAGCCCACCGAGCTTAGCCGTGGCGCGCGCCTGCGCCTGGCACTGCAGGACCTGGGGCCGATCTTCATCAAGTTCGGCCAGCTGCTTTCCACCCGCCGCGACCTGCTCCCCCCCGACATCGCCGACGAGCTGATGCGGTTGCAGGACCGTGTCCCCCCCTTCGACCCGAAAAAAGCCGTGGCCTTGATCGAGGAACAGCTCGGTGCGAAGGTCGGCGAAGTGTTCAGCCGCTTCGACGTCGAGCCTCTGGCCTCGGCCTCGGTGGCCCAGGTGCACGCCGCACGCCTGAAAACTGGCGAAGAGGTGGTGGTCAAGGTGGTGCGTCCGGGCCTGAAACCGGTCATCGCCCAAGACCTGGCCTGGCTGTTCCTGATCGCCAAGGCCGCCGAACGCGCCTCGGCGGATGCCCGGCGCCTGCACCCGGTGGAAATCGTCGGCGACTACGAAAAAACCATCTACGACGAGCTCGACCTGCTGCGCGAGGCTGCCAACGCCAGCCAGCTGCGGCGCAACTTCGAAGGCTCCGAGCTGATGTACGTGCCCCAGGTGTACTGGGACCTGTGCCGCCCCAAGGTGCTGGTGATGGAGCGCATCTACGGCGTACCGGTGACCGATATGGCCACCTTGGCCGACCAGCGCACCGACATGAAGCTGCTGGCCGAGCGCGGCGTGGAAGTGTTCTTCACCCAGGTGTTCCGCGACAGCTTCTTCCATGCCGACATGCACCCCGGCAACATCTTCGTCAGCACGGTCAAGCCGTGGAGCCCGCAGTACATTGCCATCGACTGCGGCATCGTCGGCAGCCTCACCGCCGAGGACCAGGACTACCTGGCGCGCAACCTGTTTGCCTTCTTCAAGCGTGACTACCGCCGCGTCGCCCAGTTGCACATCGACTCGGGCTGGGTGCCGGCAAACACCAAGGTGAACGAGTTCGAAGCAGCGATTCGCACCGTGTGCGAGCCGATCTTCGAAAAACCGTTAAAAGATATTTCCTTCGGCCAGGTGCTGATGCGCCTGTTCCAGACCGCACGGCGCTTCAACATGGAAGTGCAGCCACAGCTGGTATTGCTGCAGAAAACCCTGCTCAACATCGAAGGCCTTGGCCGTCAGCTGTACCCCGACCTGGACCTATGGAGCACCGCCAAGCCATACCTCGAGCGCTGGATGCGCGACCGCTATAGCCCCAAAGCCGTGTTCGGCAACCTGCACAGCCAGGTAGAGCAACTGCCGCACCTGGCCGGCATGACCCGCGACCTGCTCGAACGCCTGTCGCAGCCTCACCTGCACGATCCACAATTGCCGGAACGGCGCCGCCAGGGCGACCGCTGGGCGCTGCGCCTGCTCGGCGCCGGCCTGCTTGGCGGTGGGGCAGTTTTGGCCGCAGGCGCTGCCGAAACCGCCAGCCTGGCCGCCCCGGCCGCCTGGCCCGCCTGGCTGATGCTGGCTGCAGGCCTTTACCTGATCGTGCGCCAATAGCCAGCCGCGCCTGTGGCTGGCACACTAGCGCAAAGGGCCTGGCACAGGAGCGGGCCCGCTTTGGAGTCGACGATGAAAGACTGGCTGGACGAGATCAAGTGGAACAGCGATGGCCTGGTACCGGCAATCGCTCAGGACCACAAGACCGGACGTGTGCTGATGATGGCCTGGATGAACCGTGAATCGCTGGCCCTGACAGCCGCCGAGCAGCGTGCCATCTACTGGTCGCGTTCGCGTGGCAAGCTGTGGCGTAAAGGCGAGGAGTCCGGGCACGTGCAAAAACTGCATGAGCTGCGCCTGGACTGCGACGCCGACGTGATCATCCTGATGGTCGAGCAACTGGGCCATATCGCCTGCCATACCGGTCGTGAAAGCTGCTTCTACCGCGTCTATGAAGACGGCCAGTGGAAAATCGTCGACCCGGTCCTGAAGGACCCGGATGCCATCTACAACGCAGGACACTGACATGAGCGACACCCTCAACCGCCTGGCCGAAGTGCTTGAAGAACGCAAGCAAGCGGCGCCTGACAGCTCCTACGTGGCCAGCCTGTACCACAAGGGCCTGAACAAGATCCTTGAAAAGCTCGGCGAAGAGTCGGTCGAAACGATCATTGCTGCCAAGGATGCCCAGATCAGCAAGGATTACAGCGATGTCATCTACGAAACCGCCGACCTGTGGTTTCATAGCCTGGTGATGCTCAGTGCGCTGGGCCAGCATCCACAAGCCGTGCTGGATGAACTGGAACGCCGCTTCGGCTTGTCCGGGCATGATGAGAAGGCCGCACGCCAGCCATCTGCCTGACGTTTTATTGGGGGCGCCCGCTCCCACAGGCACCGGGTTGCCGGATCGATATGCTGTACACACAATTTTCAGGAGTACGAAATGGGTATCTTTGACTGGAAACACTGGATCGTCCTGCTGGTGGTCGTGGTTCTGGTGTTCGGCACCAAGAAACTGAAGAACTTCGGCAGCGACCTGGGCGAATCGATCAAGGGCTTCCGCAAGGCCATGAACGAAGAAGAGACCAAGCCGGCCGAGCAGACTCCGCCGCCTGCCCAGCCTGTGCCGCCGGTGCAAAACACCGCGCAGCCGCAACAAGGCCACACCATCGAAGGCCAGGCCCAACCGGTCCAAGAGCCGCAGCGGAAAGACTGATCCATGCTCGGCATGAGTTTCAGCGAGCTGCTGCTCGTCGGCCTGGTTGCCCTGCTGGTGCTCGGCCCTGAGCGCCTGCCGGGTGCAGCGCGCACGGCAGGCCTGTGGATCGGGCGGCTCAAGCGCAGCTTCAACAGCATCAAGATGGAAGTGGAGCGCGAAATTGGCGCCGACGACATCCGCCGCCAGCTGCATAACGAGCACATCCTGCAGATGGAAGAGGAAGCCAAGCGCATCCTCAACCCCATGACGCCACCCGCGCAGCCGCCGGTCACCACGGCCAGCGTGCAGCCACCTGCCGGGCTCGAAGCCAGGCCGGTCGAAGCACCTGCAGCCCCGGCCGCACCGTCTGAACCGCCTCAACCGCCTCAACCGCCGCGAGCCCCATGAGCGAGAATCCGGACCACGACCAGCCGATGCCGCTGGTTTCACACCTGACCGAACTGCGCACCCGCCTGCTGCGCTGCGTTGCCGTCATTTTCCTGATCTTTGCCGGGCTGTTCTCCTTCGCCCAGCAGATCTACACACTGGTTTCCGCGCCACTGCGCGAGCACTTGCCGGCCAATGCAACGATGATCGCCACCGATGTGGCCTCGCCGTTCCTCACGCCGTTCAAGCTGACCATGATAGTGGCGCTGTTCCTGGCCATCCCGTTCATCCTCCAGCAGATCTGGGGCTTTATCGCCCCCGGGCTGTACCGTCACGAGAAGCGCATTGCCATTCCGCTGCTCGTATCGAGCATCCTGCTGTTCTACGCCGGCATGGCCTTTGCCTATTTCCTTGTGTTCCCGCTGATGTTCAAGTTCTTCGCCGCTGCCACCCCGGCAGGCGTAGCGATGATGACCGACATCGCAAGCTACCTCGACTTCGTGATGACGCTGTTCTTCGCCTTTGGCGTGGCCTTCGAAATCCCGGTGGCAGTGGTGCTGCTGGTGTGGATCGGCGTCGTCGACGTGAAGTACCTGAAAAAGGCCCGCCCCTATGTAATCATCGGTTGCTTCGTGGTCGGCATGGTCCTCACCCCACCGGACATCTTCTCCCAGACCCTGCTGGCCGTGCCCATGTGGCTGCTGTTCGAGATCGGCGTGCTGTGCGGCAGCCTGATCCGCAAGCGCAGCGCCCACGACGAAACCGCCGACGACCATAACGACCAGCCACCTGCGACCCAACCGTGAACCTGTTGCTTCTTGAAGAGGCCGACTTCGTTTCGGCCAACCGCGTCGTTCTTGCTGATCGGCGCTTCACCCATATGCAGGAAATCCACCGCGTGGCGGTGGGCGACAACCTGCGCGTGGGCCGTATCAATGGCCTGATGGGCAAGGCCACGGTGCTGCGCCTGGAAAAACACGAAGCCGAGCTGGCAGTGGCCTTCGACCAGCAGCCACCGGCCAAGCTGCCGCTGACCCTGGTGCTGGCGGTGCCTCGGCCCAAAATGCTGCGACGGCTGTTCCAGACCGTGGCCACACTGGGCGTGCCGCGGTTGATCCTGCTGAACAGCTACAAAGTCGAGAAAAGCTTCTGGCAAACGCCCTTCCTGCAGCCCGACACCATTCGCGAGAACCTGATCCTGGGCCTGGAACAGGCGCGCGACACCGTGCTGCCCGAGGTCATCATCGAAAAGCGCTTCAAGCCTTTTGTCGAAGACCGCCTGCCCACCATCGCCGCAGGCACCCTGGGCCTGGTCGGCCACCCCGGCCCTTACCCAGCCTGTCCGCGCGCCGTAGAACAAGCCGTTACCCTGGCCATCGGCCCCGAGGGCGGCTGGATCCCCTACGAAATCGACCTGCTGGGCAAGGCAGGCCTGGCGCCGGTGCAGCTGGGTGATCGCATCTTGCGGGTGGAGACCGCCGTCACCGCGCTGCTTTCGCGTATTTTCTGACACAAACACCCCTTTTTTGCCCATCAAGTTTCCCTCTCCCGGGCCGATGGCCTTGGCAACAAAACAATTATTTGTGCTGCCAAGCCGCCGGGGAGTCGAACATGTATCAATGGTTAGCCCAATCGCTGGGCAATGTGAGCGTCAATCGCAAACTGGGGCTGGGTTTCGGCCTGGTGCTACTGTTGACCTTGGCTATTACCCTGGTCGGCTGGCACGGCATGGACAGCATCATCGACCGTGGCGACAAACTGGGAAACATTTCTGTCGTCCAGCAATACACCCAGGAGCTGCGCATCGCCCGCCAGCTCTACGATCGCCGCCGCGACGACGCTTCGCTGGCAGAGCTGGAAAAAGCCCTGGGCAACCTCGACCGCCAGGTGCAACTGATGCTTGGCCAGATCGAGCAACCCGCCGACCGCCAGCGCCTCGAACAGCAGCGCGAGGCAGTGCGCGTCTACCAGCAGGCATTCAACGAGCTGAAGCAGGCCGAACAACGCCGCGAAGCAAGCCGTGATGTACTGGGTAGCAGCGCCGATAAAGTCGTTGAATTGATTGGCCGAGTACAACGTAGCCTGCTGCAAGGTGCAGACATCAATCAGTACCAGCACGCGGTGGACGTCAGCGCACTGCTGCAACAAGCGCGTTTCCAAGTGCGTGGCTACACCTACAGCGGCAATGCCGATTTCCAGCAAACGGCACTGAAGGCCATCGACCAGGCCTTGGCCGAGCTGCGCGCACTGCCGGCCAAAGTGCCAGCCGAACATGCTGCCAGCCTGGATGATGCCGCCACGGCCATGGGCGGCTACCGCGATGCCGTGACCCAGTTCGGTGATGCCCAGCGTGCCAGTGAACAAGCGCTGCAAAGCATGGCTGAACAAGGCACGGTATTGCTGCAGGCCAGCCAGACGATGACCACCTCGCAAACCGAGGTGCGTAATGCTGCTGCCGCGCAGGCCAAAACACTGCTCACAGTCGCCACCGTGCTGGCACTGGCCCTTGGCCTGCTGGCCGCCTGGACCATTACCCGGCAGATCATCATCCCTCTGCGCCAGACCCTGCACGCCGCAGAACGCGTGGCCAGCGGAGACCTGACCCAAAGCCTGCAGGTGCAACGCCGCGACGAACTGGGCCAATTGCAAGCCAGCATGCATCGCATGACCCAAGGCTTGCGTGAACTGATCGGCGGCATTGGCGACGGCGTCACACAGATCGCCAGCGCTGCCGAGGAGCTGTCGGCGGTGACAGAACAGACCAGCGCCGGGGTCAACAACCAGAAGGTCGAAACCGACCAGGTGGCGACGGCCATGAACCAGATGACAGCCACCGTGCACGATGTGGCACGCAATGCCGAACAGGCTTCGGAAGCCGCCCTGATGGCCGACCAGCAGGCCCGCGAGGGCGATCGCGTGGTGGGCGAGGCGGTGGCACAGATCGAGCGCCTGGCAAGCGAAGTGGTCAACTCCAGCGAAGCGATGAACCTGCTCAAGACCGAAAGCGACAAGATCGGCAGCGTACTCGACGTGATCAAATCGGTGGCCCAGCAAACCAACCTGTTGGCCCTCAACGCGGCAATCGAAGCGGCCCGCGCCGGTGAGGCCGGGCGTGGCTTTGCCGTGGTTGCCGACGAAGTGCGTAGCTTGGCCCAACGCACACAGCAGTCGACCGAAGAGATCGAAGAGTTGATTGCCGGCCTGCAAAGCGGCACCCAACGGGTGGCCAGCGTGATGGACAACAGCCGCCAACTGACCGACAGCAGCGTCGAGCTGACCCGCCGCGCCGGCAGCTCGTTGGAAACCATCACCCGCACGGTGTCGTCGATTCAGGCGATGAACCAGCAGATTGCCACGGCCGCCGAGGAGCAGACGGCGGTGGCCGAGGAGATCAACCGCAGCGTGATGAATGTGCGTGATATTTCCGACCAGACCTCGGCGGCGAGTGAGGAGACCGCCAGCTCCAGCGTGGAACTGGCGCGGTTGGGTAACCACTTGCAAGGGTTGGTTGGGCGGTTCAGGCTGTGATCTGAACTAGCGGTCGCCCGGTCGGGCCTCTTCGCGGGTAAACCCGCTCCTACACACATGCACAGACCGTCGTAGGAGCGGGTTCACCCGCGAATGGGCCGGCCCTGCTGGCCAATCTCCACCTGCCGTTCACCGTTGCCGGCACCACTGTATTCGCGGGTAAACCCGCTCCTACACACATGCACAGACCGTCGTAGGAGCGGGTTCACCCGCGAATGGGCCGGCCCTGCTGGCCAATCTCCACCCGCCGT
>NZ_JADDRH010000028.1:0-41099 GCF_044904505.1 Pseudomonas sp. 3HC3 | reverse complement strand
TGTTGGCCAGAAGCAAAAAGCTTCCTCGAACAGGCCTGATACATAGATGCAACCGGGTTCCTATGTTCAAAAAAGCAGCTAGACAGTGTGGGCGAGTCCATACATAGGAGCGGGTTTACCCGCGAAGAATCCAGCACTAATCTTTCAGGAAGTCAGCAACGCGTTCAGCCGCCGCCTGCAAGTGCTGCTCATGGCTGAACCCCGAAGCCTTCAACGGCTTCAGGTCATGGTCCCCCGCCACTAGCCAGCTCACCTCGATCGCCGGCGACAACGCATACCCCGCCACCGCCTCGCGGTTACCCAGCGCATCCCGCTCGCCCTGCACGATCAACGTCGGTGTCTTCAACTCGGCCAAGTGCTCTACCCGTGGCTTCTCGGGTTTACCCACCGCGTAGAACGGATACCCCAGGCACACCAGCGCATCCGCGCCCAGTTCGTCGGCCAGCAGGCTCGCCATGCGCCCGCCCATGGACTTGCCCCCCACGGCCAGCTTGCCCGCGACCAAAGGTCGCACTTGCCGGTACACCTCGCGCCAGCATTCAAGCAACACCTTCTGCGGGTTCGGCGGCCGCTTGCCACCGGTAACCCTGCGCTCGGCCATGTACGGGAACTCGAAGCGCACTACCGCTACCCCAAGAGCCGCAAGCCTTTGCGCCATTTCGTCCATGAACCCGCTGTCCATCGGCGCGCCCGCGCCATGGGCCAGGATCAGGCACCCCTTGTAGCCCCCTTTACCTTCAACCCGCGGAGGATCGCAGCGCAAGCCTGGGACATTTGCGACCTTCGCCCATTGATCCCCGTCAATACCGGCACTTTGCCCATTAATCATGCTTGCCTCGCTGTAAAGCCTGCCAAATAACCGTGGATGGGAACCCATACATGAACACAACCAGCAGTACCGCCTATAACTACAAGGTGGTCCGCCAATTCGCCATCATGACGGTGGTGTGGGGAATCGTCGGGATGGGGCTCGGCGTCTTCATCGCCGCCCAGCTCGCCTGGCCGTCCCTCAACTTCGACCTCCCCTGGACCAGCTTCGGCCGCCTGCGCCCCCTGCATACCAATGCGGTGATCTTCGCGTTCGGCGGCTGCGCACTGTTCGCCACCTCCTATTATTCGGTGCAACGCACCTGCCAGACCACCCTGTTCGCACCGGGCCTGGCCGCGTTCACGTTCTGGGGCTGGCAACTGGTTATCCTGCTGGCGGCCATCAGCCTGCCGCTGGGCTACACCAGCTCCAAGGAATACGCCGAACTGGAATGGCCGATCGACATTCTGATCACCATCGTTTGGGTGGGCTACGCCATCGTGTTCTTCGGCACGCTGATGAAGCGCAACACCAAACACATCTACGTCGGCAACTGGTTCTTCGGCGCCTTCATCCTGACCGTGGCACTGCTGCACATCGTCAACAACCTGGAGCTGCCGGTCAGCCTGACCAAATCCTACTCGGTCTACGCAGGCGCCACCGATGCCATGGTGCAGTGGTGGTACGGCCATAACGCGGTGGGCTTCTTCCTGACCGCAGGCTTCCTGGGGATGATGTACTACTACGTGCCCAAGCAGGCCGAACGGCCAGTGTATTCGTATCGCTTGTCGATCGTGCACTTCTGGGCGCTGATCACCCTGTACATCTGGGCCGGCCCGCACCACCTGCATTACACCGCCCTGCCCGACTGGGCACAGTCGCTGGGCATGGTGATGTCACTGATCCTGCTGGCACCCAGCTGGGGCGGCATGATCAACGGCATGATGACCCTGTCGGGCGCCTGGCACAAACTGCGCAGCGACCCGATCCTGCGCTTCCTGGTGGTGTCGCTGGCGTTCTACGGCATGTCCACCTTCGAAGGCCCGATGATGGCCATCAAGACGGTCAACGCCCTGTCCCACTACACCGACTGGACCATCGGCCACGTCCACGCCGGCGCCCTCGGCTGGGTAGCGATGATCTCGATCGGCGCGCTGTACCACACCATCCCCAAAGTGTTCGGCAAAGAACGCATGTACAGCCTCGGCCTGATCAATGCGCACTTCTGGCTGGCCACCATCGGTACCGTACTGTACATCGCCTCGATGTGGGTCAACGGCATCGCCCAGGGCCTGATGTGGCGCGCGGTCAACAGCGACGGCACGCTCACCTACTCGTTCGTGGAAACCCTGGTGGCCAGCCACCCAGGCTTCGTCGTGCGCTTCGTCGGCGGCGCGATCTTCCTCAGCGGCATGTTCCTGATGGCCTGGAACACCTGGCGCACCGTGCGTTCGCCAGCGCTTGACGTCGCCCCTGCGAACGCCCAGTTGGCTTGAGGAGAAACGCCTGATGAAACATGAAGTCATCGAGAAAAACGTCGGCCTGATGGCCCTGCTGATGGTATTTGCCGTCAGCATCGGCGGCCTGACCCAGATCGTCCCGCTGTTCTTCCAGGACGTCACCAACAAACCGGTCGAAGGCATGAAGCCCTACACCGCGCTGCAACTGGAAGGCCGCGATGTCTACATCCGCGAAGGTTGCGTGGGCTGCCACTCGCAGATGATCCGCCCGTTCCGTGCCGAAACCGAGCGTTACGGCCACTACTCGGTGGCCGGTGAAAGCGTGTGGGACCACCCGTTCCTGTGGGGTTCCAAGCGCACCGGGCCGGACCTGGCCCGGGTCGGTGGCCGCTACTCGGACGACTGGCACCGTGCGCACCTGTACAACCCGCGCAACGTGGTGCCGGAGTCGAAGATGCCGTCCTACCCGTGGCTGGTTGCCCAGCAGGTCGACAACAGCCACACCGACGTCAAGATGCGCACCCTGCGCACCCTGGGCGTGCCGTACACCGACGACGACATCGCCGGCGCCCGTGAAGCAGTCAAGGGCAAGACCGAGATGGATGCACTGGTCGCCTACCTGCAGGTGCTCGGCACCGCGATCAAGAACAAGAGGTGAGTGCGATGGAAATGGACATCGGCATGATCCGCGGGCTGGGCACCCTGGTGGTGATGATTGCCTTCATCGGCCTCACCCTGTGGGTCTTCAACCGCCGCCGCGACCGTGATTTCGCCGAAGCGCGCCTGCTGCCCTTCGTCGACGACCGCCTGCCCCCTGCCGGGCAGGAGCCTGCTGCAAAAAGGAGTAACGGGCAATGACCACCTTCTGGAGTACGTACATCAGCGTACTGACCATCGGTAGCCTGATTGGCCTGACCTGGCTGCTGCTCGCCACGCGCAAGGGCCAGAGCAACAACACCACCGACGAGACCATGGGCCACAGCTTCGACGGCATCGAGGAGTACGACAACCCGCTGCCCAAGTGGTGGTTCTGGCTGTTCGTTGGCACCTTGGTGTTCTCGGTCGGCTACCTGATCCTCTATCCGGGCCTGGGCAACTGGAAAGGCATCCTGCCGGGCTATGAAAATGGCTGGACCGGCGCCAACGAATGGCAGAAGGAAATGGACAAGGCCGATGCCAGGTTCGGTCCGATCTTCGCCAAATACGCCGCCATGCCCGTAGAAGAAGTGGCGAAGGACCCGCAGGCGCTGAAAATGGGCAGTCGCCTGTTTGCCTCCAACTGCTCGGTGTGCCACGGCTCCGACGCCAAGGGCGCTTTCGGCTTCCCCAACCTCACCGACAGTGACTGGCGCTGGGGCGGCGATCCGGAAACCATCAAGACCACCATCATGGGCGGTCGCCATGGCGTGATGCCGGCCTGGGCCGAAGTGATCGGTGACCAGGGCGTGGCCGATGTGGCTGCATTCGTGGTCAGCAAACTCGATGGCCGCACACTGCCTGAGGGCGCGAAAGCCGATGTCGAGAACGGGCAGAAGATCTTTGCTGCCAACTGCGTGGCGTGCCACGGGCCGGAAGGCAAAGGTACACCCGCCATGGGCGCACCGAACCTGACCCACCCGCAGGCGTTCATCTACGGCTCGAGCTTTGCCCAGTTGCAGCAGACCATTCGTTATGGCCGCCAGGGGCAGATGCCGGCGCAGGCCGAGATCCAGGGCAACGACAAGGTGCACCTGCTGGCGGCTTATGTGTATAGCCTGTCGCAGGATGGTTCGGCTGAGGCTGTGACGGCCAAGTGAGTTTGCCGAAAGGGATTTGCCAAGTGAGTTCGCCGAAAGGCATTCGCCGCCTGTGAGATCGAGCGCCGCCCGCGCGGCGCTTCGCGGGTAAACCCGCTCCTACGTTTGTTTCGGGCCAATTATTCCTGTGGGATTTGCGCGCGACCGCCTTGGCGCATGTCTCGATATCGCGTCGTACAAACAAGGCGGTCGCGCGCGCCTGGCACAGGAGGGACTGGCCCGAAACAAACGTAGGAGCGGGTTTACCCGCGAAGCGCCGCGCGGGCGGCGCTCGATCTCTGCCCCACCACAACACTCAAACCTTACACCCCCGCCCCACCACAACACTCAAACCTTACACCCCCCGCCCCACCACAACACCCAAACCTTACACCCCCCGCCCACCACCAGCCTCAGCCCCCTTCCCTTGCACCCCCACCGAACACAACTAAGCTTGTTGCCTCAGTGGGCTTCGCTCCGAAAGGACCGAAGCAGACACGGCGCGTAGGCTGTCGCCGCCCTAAAAAAAGCCTGACCGATCGATCAGAAAAATGTGGAAAATGGTACACATTACAAATATTTATTTGTGTACAATCGCCCGAACCCGATCCCTGCGGGACATCAGTGAACGGGCCTGGACACGGGTCGGCGTACCAAAGTTGCGTTGCGGTAACCTTGCTGGTTATCAATACTGGCGCCGATTTTTCGACCAACAAGAACATCAAAACCGTGGAACCTTAGAATGAGCACAGCAATCAGTCCGACTGCTTATAACTATAAGGTCGTCCGCCAGTTCGCCATCATGACGGTGGTCTGGGGGATCCTTGGCATGGGCCTCGGCGTCTTCATCGCCTCGCAGCTGGTGTGGCCGCAACTGAACCTGGACCTGCCCTGGACCAGCTTCGGCCGCCTGCGCCCCCTGCACACCAACCTGGTGATCTTCGCCTTCGGGGGCTGTGCGCTGTTCGGCACCAGCTACTACGTGGTGCAGCGCACCTGCCAGACCCGGCTGATCTCCGACAGCATGGCCGCCTTCACCTTCTGGGGTTGGCAAGCCGTGATCGTCGGCGCGCTGATCACCCTGCCGATGGGCTACACCACCACCAAGGAATACGCCGAGCTCGAGTGGCCGCTGGCGATCCTGCTGGCTATCGTCTGGGTTACCTACGGCCTGGTGTTTTTCGGCACCATCGTCAAGCGCAAGACCAAGCACATTTATGTCGGCAACTGGTTCTATGGTGCGTTCATCGTGGTCACCGCGATGCTGCACATCGTCAACCACATCTCGCTGCCGGTGAGCCTGTTCAAGTCGTACTCGGCCTACTCCGGCGCCACCGACGCGATGATCCAGTGGTGGTACGGCCACAACGCCGTGGGCTTCTTCCTCACCACCGGTTTCCTGGGGATGATGTACTACTTTGTGCCCAAGCAGGCCGAGCGGCCGATCTACTCGTATCGCTTGTCGATCGTGCACTTCTGGGCGCTGATCACCCTGTACATCTGGGCCGGCCCGCACCACCTGCACTACACCGCCCTGCCTGACTGGGCGCAGTCGCTGGGCATGGTGATGTCGATCATCCTGCTGGCGCCAAGCTGGGGCGGCATGATCAACGGCATGATGACCCTGTCGGGCGCCTGGCACAAACTGCGCACCGACCCGATCCTGCGCTTCCTGGTGGTGTCGCTGGCGTTCTACGGTATGTCCACCTTCGAAGGCCCGATGATGGCCATCAAGACCGTGAACTCATTGTCGCACTACACCGACTGGACCATCGGCCACGTCCACGCCGGCGCCCTCGGCTGGGTGGCAATGATCTCGATCGGCGCCGTGTACCACATGATCCCGAAACTCTACGGCCGCGAGCAGATGCACAGCATCGGCCTGATCAACGCGCACTTCTGGCTGGCCACCATCGGTACCGTGCTGTACATCGCCTCGATGTGGGTCAACGGCATCACCCAAGGCCTGATGTGGCGCGCCATCAACGATGACGGCACCCTCACCTACTCCTTCGTCGAAGCCCTGCAGGCCAGCCACCCCGGCTACATCGTCCGCGCTTTGGGCGGTGCGTTCTTCGCCAGCGGCATGCTGCTGATGGCCTACAACGTATTCCGTACCGTACGTGCCGCCAACCCGGCACAGGCTGAAGAGGCCGCCAAGATCGTCGTTGTGGGAGCGCACTGATGAAGCATGAAGCCGTCGAGAAGAACATAGGCCTGCTGGCCTTCTTCATGGTCATCGCCGTGAGCGTCGGTGGCCTGACCCAGATCGTCCCGCTGTTTTTCCAGGACGTCACCAACAAACCGGTCGAGGGCATGAAGCCGCGCACCGCGCTGGAGCTGGAAGGCCGCGATATCTACATCCGCGAAGGCTGCGTGGGCTGCCACTCGCAGATGATCCGCCCGTTCCGTGCCGAAACCGAGCGTTACGGCCACTACTCGGTAGCCGGTGAGAGCGTGTGGGACCATCCGTTCCTGTGGGGTTCCAAGCGTACCGGGCCGGACCTGGCCCGCGTCGGTGGTCGCTACTCCGATGACTGGCACCGTGCGCACCTGTACAACCCGCGCAACGTGGTACCGGAATCGAAGATGCCGTCCTACCCGTGGCTGGTCGAGAACAAGCTCGACGGCAAAGACACCGCGAAGAAGATGGAAGTGCTGCGCACACTCGGCACCCCGTACACCGACGCCGACATTGCCGGCGCACGTGACGCGGTCAAGGGCAAGACCGAAATGGACGCCATCGTCGCGTACCTGCAGGGTCTTGGCACCATCATCAAGAGCAAACGGTGACGCTGATGGATATCGGGATGATTCGCGGCCTGGGCACCGTCGTGGTGATGGTGGCCTTCGTGGGCCTGGCGCTGTGGGTGTTCAACCCACGGCGTAAAAAGGACTTCGACGAAGCGACCCAACTGCCCTTCGCGGATGACCCCGAGGCCACCCGGCACGTCGAGCAAGCAAAAGCTTCTGGGAGCAAACAACAATGACAACCTTCTGGAGTCTGTACGTTACCGTCCTGACCCTGGGCACCATCTTCTCGTTGACCTGGCTGCTGCTGTCGACCCGCAAGGGCCAGCGCGAAGAGGTTACCGACGAAACCGTCGGGCATGCCTTCGATGGCATCGAGGAGTACGACAACCCGCTGCCGAAATGGTGGTTCTGGCTGTTCGTCGGCACCATCATCTTCGCCCTCGGCTACCTGGTGCTATACCCGGGCCTGGGCAACTGGAAAGGCATCCTGCCGGGCTATTCGTACCTGGATAACGACAAGCAGACCGAGTTTTCCAACGGCCAGCCGGGCTGGACCGGTGTGCACGAGTGGGAAAAGGAAATGGCCAAGGCCGACGCCCGCTTCGGGCCGATCTTCGCCAAATTCGCGGCCATGCCCATCGTGGATGTGGCCAAGGACCCGCAGGCATTGAAAATGGGCGCGCGACTGTTCGCCTCCAACTGCTCGGTGTGCCACGGTTCCGACGCCAAGGGCGCCTTCGGCTTCCCCAACCTCACCGACAATGACTGGCGCTGGGGCGGCGAGCCGGAAACCATCAAGACCACCATCATGGGCGGCCGCCATGGCGTGATGCCGGCCTGGGCCGAAGTGATCGGTGACCAGGGTGTGGCCGATGTGGCTGCATTCGTGGTCAGCAAACTCGATGGCCGCACACTGCCTGAGGGCGCGAAAGCCGATGTCGAGAACGGGCAGAAGATCTTTGCTGCCAACTGCGTGGCCTGCCACGGGCCGGAAGGCAAAGGTACACCCGCCATGGGCGCACCGAACCTGACCCACCCGCAGGCGTTCATCTACGGCTCGAGCTTTGCCCAGTTGCAGCAGACCATTCGTTATGGCCGCCAGGGGCAGATGCCGGCCCAGGAACAGCTGCAGGGCAATGACAAGGTGCACTTGCTGGCGGCTTATGTGTACAGCCTGTCGCACCAGGCTGAACCGGCCAAGGCTGAGTAAGGCAGGCCTGGCCTCTTCGCGGGTTAACCCGCTCCTACAGCGATCGCGGTCTATGTAGGAGCGGGCTTGCCCGCGAAGAGGCCCTTACAGCCACCGCATTTCTAGCAGGCTGATGACCTGGATCAATTGACACCCGCCATAACACGTTTCATGCCACGAACCCAACGCGACTAAAGGTCGCAGTGCGAACCCATACCGCCATCAGCGGCGTATCATGGACCGCAGAGCGCTAGCAGATTGCGCGAGACTGCGGCCCGCACGCACAGGCCGCGGCGTTTCTCCACTGCCGTGGGACTTGATGATGAGCAAGCAAATTCCGGTACATGATGTAACCCCGCCCGCCAACAAAGGGAAGGATTCCGTCGACCTCTATGCCTCCCGCGAAAAAATCTACACTCGCGCCTTCACCGGGCTGTTCCGTCGCCTGCGCATGGTCGGTGGTGCCGCACTGTTCCTGCTGTACTTCGGCACTGTGTGGCTGAACTGGGGTGGTCACCAGGCCGTGTGGTGGAACCTGCCTGAACGCAAGTTCTACATCTTCGGCGCTACCATCTGGCCGCAAGACTTCATCCTGCTCTCGGGCATTCTCATCGTCGCCGCCTTCGGCCTGTTCTTCATCACTGTGTTCGCCGGCCGGGTGTGGTGCGGCTACACCTGCCCGCAAAGCGTGTGGACCTGGATTTTCATGTGGTGCGAAAAGGTCACCGAAGGTGACCGTAACCAGCGCATGAAGCTCGACAAAGCCCCCATGAGCGGCAACAAATTTCTGCGCAAATTCGCCAAGCACAGCCTGTGGCTGCTGATCGGCTTTGTCACCGGCATGACCTTTGTCGGCTACTTCTCGCCGATCCGTGAACTGGTGATTGAATTCTTCACTGGCCAGGCCGATGGCTGGGCCTACTTCTGGGTCGGCTTTTTCACCCTCGCCACTTATGGCAACGCCGGCTGGCTGCGCGAACAGGTGTGCGTGTACATGTGCCCCTATGCACGCTTCCAGAGCGTGATGTTCGACAAGGACACGCTGATCGTGTCCTACGACCCACGCCGTGGCGAAACCCGCGGGCCACGAAAAAAGGACGCTGACTACAAAGCCCAAGGCCTGGGCGACTGCATCGACTGCACCATGTGCGTGCAGGTCTGCCCTACCGGCATCGATATCCGTGACGGCCTGCAGATCGAGTGCATTGGCTGCGCCGCCTGTATCGATGCCTGCGACAGCATCATGGACAAGATGAACTACCCCAAAGGGCTGATCAGCTACACCACCGAACACAACCTGTCCGGACAGAAGACCCACATGCTGCGCCCGCGCCTGATCGGCTATGCCGTGGTACTGCTGGTGATGATGATCGGGCTGGCGACGGCCTTCGCCACCCGTTCGCTGGTCGGTTTCGACGTCAGCAAAGACCGCGTGCTGTACCGAGAAAACGCCCAGGGCCGGATCGAGAACGTGTACAGCCTGAAGGTGATGAACAAGGACCAGCGCGATCACGTCTACGTGCTGGACGCCGCCGGCCTGCCGGACCTCAAGCTCGAAGGCCAACGCGAGATCCGCGTGGCCGCCGGTGATATCGTCAGCCTTCCCGTGCAGCTGTCGGTCGCCCCCGAGAAGCTGCCATCGACCACCAACGAAATCACCTTCATCCTCAAGAGCGCCGACGACAGCGACGCCCAGGTTGAAGCCAAGAGCCGTTTCATCGGCCCACAGATCCGCTAAGAGAGATAACGCACAATGCCTGCCGCCACCGCCGCCAGCCCCTGGTACAAGCACCTCTGGCCCTGGATCATCATCGGCATCCTCACCACCTCGGTGTGCCTGAGCCTGACCATGGTCAGCATCGCTGTGCATAACCCGGACAACCTGGTGAACGACAACTACTACGAGGCCGGCAAAGGCATCAACCGCTCGCTGGACCGTGAATTGCTGGCGCAGAAGCTAGGCTTGAAGGCCAGTGTGCACCTCGATGATCTGACTGGCGAAGTGGACCTGCGTCTGACCGGTAACAGCGACCCGCAAAGCGTGGAGCTGAACCTGATTTCGCCAACCCAGCCAGAGAAAGACCGCAAGGTGCTGCTAAGCCGGGTCGAAGCAGGGCGCTATGTGGGGCAGCTGGAAGACAAGGTCGACGGGCGCCGCTTTGTCGAACTGCTGGGTAGCGAAGGGGGCCAGGTGTGGCGCTTGTTCGAAGAGGAAAAAGTGGCGCATGGTGTGACCTTGCAGCTGGGTGATGAAGCACTGCAAGGCGCCGAACACCAATAGTCGTACCACTTCTCCCTGTGTAGGAGCGGGCTTGCCCGCGAATGCGATAGCTCAGGCAACGTTGTTTTCAGGCCTGACGCATTCGCGGGCAAGCCCGCTCCTACAGGTTTCGATTCAGGCCGGCCGATCTGTAAGGCAATGACGCAATGACCCAACCCACCCCCTGCTACCACTGCGCCCTGCCCGTCCCCGCCGGCAGCCGCTTCACCGCCGTGGTCCTTGGCCAGTCCCGGCAGTTCTGCTGCCCCGGTTGCCAGGCGGTGGCCGAGTCGATCGTCGCTGGAGGCCTGGAGCACTACTACCAGCACCGCAGTGACACTAGCGCCAACCCCGAAGCCCTGCCCAGGCAGTTGCAGGACGAGCTGGCCCTTTACGATCGTAGTGACGTGCAACAAACCTTCGTCCGCCACCAGGGCGAGCTGGCCGAAACCACCCTGCTGGTCGAAGGCATCAGTTGCGCCGCCTGCGGGTGGCTGATCGAAAAGCACTTGCGCAACCTGCCTGGTGTCGCCGAGGCGCGCCTGAACCTGTCCAATCACCGCCTGTTGCTGAACTGGGATGACCAGCAGCTACCGCTGTCGCGCCTGCTCGCCGAGCTGCGACAGATCGGCTACGCCGCCCACCCCTATCAGCCCGACAAGGCCACCGAGCAGCTGGCCCGGGAAAACCGTAGCGCCTTGCGCCGCCTGGGCGTGGCCGGACTGCTGTGGTTCCAGGCAATGATGGCAACCATGGCCACCTGGCCGGAGTTCAACATCGACCTGTCGCCCGAACTGCACACCATTCTGCGCTGGGTGGCGCTGTTCCTCACCATCCCCATCGTGTTCTATAGCTGCGCGCCATTCTTCAAAGGCGCGGCACGCGACCTGCGCACCCGCCACCTGACCATGGACGTTTCAGTGTCGCTGGCCATTGGCCTTGCCTTCGGCGCTGGCATCTGGACGGCCATCACCGGCAGCGGCGAGCTGTATTTCGACACCGTGGGCATGTTCGCCCTGTTTCTCCTCACCGGCCGCTACCTGGAACGCCGAGCCCGAGAACGCACGGCTGCGGCCACTGCGCAGCTGGTCAACCTGCTGCCGGCCTCATGCCTGCGCCTGGACGCCTTCGGCCGCAGCGAGCGCATCCTGCTTGGCGAACTGCGCTGCGGTGACACCGTGCAAGTGCTGCCAGGCGCGGTAATCCCGGCCGACGGGCGTATCGTAGAAGGCCGCTCCAGCGTCGACGAATCACTGCTGACCGGCGAATACCTGCCACAGCCCCGCCAAGTAGGCGAACGGGTCACCGGCGGCACGTTGAACGTCGAAAGCACCCTGAACGTGGAAGTCGAAGCCCTCGGTCACGATTCACGGTTGTCGGCCATCGTCCGCCTGCTGGAGCGTGCCCAGACCGAAAAACCGCGCCTGGCGGAAATTGCCGACCGCGCCTCGCAGTGGTTCCTGCTGTTTTCGCTGCTGGCCGCCGTTGCCATCGGCCTGTGGTGGTGGCACCTGGACCCGACGCGGGCGTTCTGGATCGTGCTGGCCATGCTCGTGGCCACCTGCCCTTGTGCCCTGTCTTTGGCTACGCCAACCGCACTGACCGCCGCCACCGGAACCCTGCACAAGCTTGGCCTGCTGGTGACCCGCGGCCATGTGCTGGAAGGCCTGAACCAGATCGACACGGTAATCTTCGACAAGACCGGCACACTGACCGAGGGCCGCCTGGCCTTGCGCAGCATTCGCCCGCTCGGCAGCCAGGCAGCCGACCGCTGCCTGGCCCTTGCCGCCGCGCTGGAAAACCGCTCCGAGCACCCCATCGCCCGCGCCTTCGGCCGTACCGCCACGCCTGCCGATAATGTGCAGAGCATACCTGGCCTGGGCCTGGAAGGGCTGGTGGACGGGCAGCGCCTGCGCATTGGCCAGGCCACCTTCGTCTGCGCCTTGAGCGGCGCGCAAATCCCCGCCGTGCCGGAGCCGCGCGGCCAATGGCTGCTGCTGGGCGACCGCCAGGGGCCATTGGCCTGGTTTGGCCTGGACGACCGTCTGCGCGACGATGCCCCGGCCCTGCTCGCTGCCTGCAAGGCACGTGGCTGGCGCACGCTGCTGCTGTCGGGCGACAGCTCGCCAATGGTTGCCGAAGTGGCCGCACAACTGGGCATCGACCAGGCCATTGGCGGCCTGCGGCCAGACGACAAGCTTGACCAGCTGAAAGCCCTGCAGGCACAGGGGCGCAAAGTGCTGATGCTCGGCGACGGTGTCAACGATGTGCCGGTGCTGGCCGCCGCCGACATCAGCATCGCGATGGGTAGCGCCACCGACCTTGCCAAGACCAGCGCCGATGCCGTACTGCTGTCCAACCGCCTGCAGGCGCTGGTGCAGGCCTTCGACCTGGCCCGTCGAACGCGGCGCAACATCCTCGAGAACCTGCTGTGGGCGACCTTGTATAATGGCCTGATGTTGCCGTTCGCCGCGCTCGGCTGGATCACGCCGGTGTGGGCCGCCATCGGCATGTCGGTTAGCTCGCTGATCGTGGTGCTCAATGCCTTGCGCCTGACCCGTATGCCAGTGGCCTCGGGCCCGCTGCCCCACGAAGCCCCTTTACCCGGGAGGAAGTCGCCATGCCCGCCCTCTATGTCATGATCCCGGCAGCCCTGCTGCTGGTCGGCGTGGCCGTGTACATCTTCTTCTGGGCGGTAGACAGCGGCCAGTACGACGACCTTGAAGGCCCCGCCCATAGCATCCTGTTCGACGATCAGGACCCGCGCCACCAGGCGGCCGTGAAGCCTGACGACGCCCCGGCCGACACCGACAAGGAACCACCTCCCCGTGCCTGACCTGCTTCCGCTGCTGGGCTCGGCACTGGTCCTTGGCCTGCTAGGGGGCGGTCACTGCCTGGGCATGTGCGGTGGCCTGATGGGCGCACTGACCTTGGCCATCCCCCCCGAACAACGCGGCAAGCGCCTGCGCCTGTTGCTGGCGTATAACCTGGGGCGCATTTTCAGCTATGCCTGCGCCGGCCTGTTGCTGGGCCTGGCAGGCTGGGCCGTGGCCAGCAGCCCGGCAGCGCTGGCGCTGCGGGTGGCTGCGGCGCTGCTGCTGATTGCCATGGGCCTGTACCTGGCCGGCTGGTGGAGCGGGCTGACCCGTATCGAGGCACTTGGCCGCGGGTTGTGGCGGCATATCCAGCCGCTGGCGTCGCGCTTGCTGCCGGTGTCCAGCCTGCCCCGGGCGTTGCTGCTGGGCGCCTTATGGGGCTGGCTGCCGTGCGGTTTGGTTTACAGCACCCTGCTGTGGGCGGCCAGCCAGGGCAACGCCGGGTACAGCGCGGTGTTGATGCTCGCGTTCGGGGTGGGCACCTGGCCGGTGTTGCTGGCAACCGGGCTGGCTGCCGAACGGGTAAACGCCCTGTTGCGGCGACGCAGTGTGCGCGTGGCGGGTGGTGTGCTGGTGATGCTATTCGGTGTCTGGACCCTGCCAGGCCCACACCAGCACTGGCTGATGGGGCATTGACGGGGGCTGCAAGGCAGCCCCAATGCCCTTGATACAAATCAACACAGTTTCCTACAGACGGCCATAGACTCCGGTGCACTGCTGCTCTTTCCGGGGACTACCCTCATGCTCGACGAACTACGTTGGGATACCGACCTGATCCGCCGCTACGATCTCGCCGGACCACGCTACACCTCTTACCCAACCGCCGTGCAACTGCACAGCGAGGTGGGTTCGTTCGACCTGCTCAACGCCCTGCGCGAGAGCCGACGGGCCGTGCGCCCGCTGTCGCTGTACGTGCATGTGCCGTTCTGCGCCAACATCTGCTACTACTGCGCCTGCAACAAGGTCATCACCAAGGACCGCGCGCGCGCCGCGCCCTACCTGCAGCGCCTGGAGCAGGAGATCCAGTTGATCGCCTGCCACCTGGACCCTAAACAACGTGTTGAACAGCTGCATTTTGGTGGCGGCACACCAACCTTCCTCAGCCATGTGGAACTGCGCCAACTGATGGCCACCCTGCGCCAGCACTTCCACCTGCTGGACGACGATTCCGGCGACTACGGCATCGAGATCGACCCTCGCGAAGCCGACTGGTCGACCATGGGCCTGCTTCGCGAACTGGGCTTCAACCGCGTCAGCCTGGGTGTGCAGGACCTTGACCCGGCCGTACAGCGGGCGATCAACCGCCTGCAGAGCCTGGAGCAGACCCGCACCCTGATCGAGGCTGCCCGCACGCTACAGTTTCGCTCGGTCAACCTCGACCTGATCTACGGCCTGCCCAAGCAAACCCCGGAAGGCTTTGCCCGCACCGTCGAAGAGGTGATCCGCCTGCAGCCCGACCGCCTGTCGGTGTTCAACTATGCCCACCTTCCCGAACGCTTCATGCCGCAACGGCGCATTGACAGCAACGACCTGCCCAGCGCCGCCGCCAAGCTGGAGATGCTGCACGCCACCATCGACCAACTGACCGCCGCCGGTTACCGCTACATCGGCATGGACCACTTCGCCCTGCCCGACGACGAACTGGCCATTGCCCAGGAAGAAGGCACCTTGCAGCGCAACTTCCAGGGCTACACCACCCACGGGCATTGCGACCTGATTGGCCTGGGCGTGTCGGCGATCAGCCAGATCGGCGACCTGTACTGCCAGAACAGCAGTGACCTCAGCACCTACCAGGACAGCCTGTCCAACGCCCAGCTGGCCACCCAGCGCGGCTTGCTGTGCAACCACGACGACCGTATACGCCGGGCGGTGATCCAGCAGCTGATCTGCCATTTCGAGCTGGATTTCGAACCCATCGAACAGGCTTTCACCCTGGATTTTCGCGGTTACTTCAACGACCTCTGGCCCGAACTGCTGACCTTGCAGCGCGACGGCCTGATCAGCCTGGACGACAAGGGCATTCGCATCCTGCCCGCCGGCCGGCTGCTGGCGCGCTCGGTATGCATGGTGTTCGACGCGTATCTGGCAATGCACAACCGCCAGCGTTTCTCGCGAGTGATCTGAAAAACAAGGCATTCACCGCATGGACAAGCTTCCTTGTCAGGCACACTATCAGCACACAAGGACTCCCGGCAGGCCAGCTGCCGGGGTTTCGCCAGCGCGCACCATCACCGCGCACACTGGCCTACACCCTGTGTCGTGAGTTACCCTTACGACTTATGTGTGCTTTCCCACAAGGATCGATTCAAATGTCCGAGCCAGTCAAACTGCGCCCACACAACCAGGCCCATTGCAAGGATTGCAGCCTGGCCCCCCTGTGCCTGCCTCTTTCGCTGAACCTGGAAGACATGGACGCACTGGATGAAATCGTCAAACGCGGGCGGCCGCTCAAGAAAGGCGAGTTTCTGTTCCGCCAGGGTGACAGTTTTGGCTCGGTCTACGCAGTACGTTCCGGAGCCCTGAAAACCTTCAGCCTCAGCGACAGCGGCGAAGAGCAGATCACGGGCTTCCACCTGCCCAGCGAACTGGTCGGCCTGTCGGGCATGGATACCGAGGCCTACCCGGTATCGGCCCAGGCCCAGGAAACCACTTCGGTGTGTGAAATCCCCTTCGAGCGGCTTGACGAGCTTTCGGTGCAACTGCCGCAGTTGCGTCGCCAGCTGATGCGGGTAATGAGCCGCGAAATCCGCGACGACCAGCAAATGATGTTGCTGCTGTCGAAAAAGACCGCCGACGAGCGCATTGCCACCTTCCTGGTCAACCTGTCGGCGCGCTTCCGTGCCCGTGGCTATTCGGCCAACCAGTTCCGCCTGAGCATGTCGCGCAACGAAATCGGCAACTACCTTGGCCTGGCGGTAGAAACCGTGTCGCGGGTGTTCACCCGCTTCCAGCAGAACGGCCTGCTGCGCGCCGAGGGCAAGGAAGTGCACATCCTCGACCCGATCCAGCTGTGCGCGCTGGCCGGTGGTGCAATCGAGGCCTGAGGCCACGTTTAGCGGGTATACTTGGGCATTCGTTTTCCCAGGATACCCGCAACAATGCACAGCGACGCCTTCGACCTCAAAGCCCTGATCCGCCCGGTAGTGGACTTCCCAAAACCGGGTGTGATCTTCCGCGACATTACCCCGTTATTCCAGTCGCCACGCGGGCTGCGCTATGTGGCCGACCAGTTCATCGAGCGCTATGTCGAGGCTGAATTCAGCCACATCGGCGCCATGGACGCGCGGGGCTTCCTGATCGGCTCGATCATCGCCCATCAGCTGAACAAGCCGCTGATCCTGTTCCGCAAGCAGGGCAAGCTGCCGGCCGACGTACTGAGCGAGGGTTACCAGACCGAGTACGGCGAGGCCTTCCTGGAAGTGCATGCCGACAGCCTGTGCGAAGGCGATTCGGTGTTGATCTTCGATGATTTGATAGCAACTGGCGGGACCCTGCTGGCGGCGGCCAACCTGGTGCGTCGTACCGGGGCGCAGGTGTTCGAGGCGGCGGCGATCATCGACCTGCCGGAACTGGACGGCTCGCGTCGATTGCAGGCGGCCGGGGTACCTACCTTCTGCCTGACCGAGTTTTCCCTCAGCGAGTACTGAGTGGGCTTTTGGGGCTGCTTTGCAGCCCATTCGCGGGTAAACCCGCTCCTACAAAGGCCGCGCATTTTTTGTAGGGTTTACCCGCGAATGGGCCGCCAAGCGGCCCCAATGAATCAGAGCGAAATGGGCCGGCGCCCTGCAAAGGCATGGGCCAGGGTACCGCCGTCCACCATCTCCAGCTCGCCGCCCAGCGGCACACCATGGGCAATGCGAGACGCCACCAAGCCCTTCTCGCTCAGCAACTGGGCAATGTAATGCGCCGTCGCTTCGCCTTCCACCGTCGGGTTGGTCGCCAGGATCACCTCGGTAAAAGTGCCCTGCTCTTCGATCCGCGCCATCAGCTGCGGAATGCCGATCGCCTCAGGCCCCAGGCCATCCAGCGGCGACAGGTGCCCCTTGAGCACGAAGTAACGGCCACGGTAGCCCGTCTGCTCCACCGCATACACATCGGTCGGCCCCTCGACCACGCACAGCTGGGTGTCGTCACGGCGCGGGTCGGCGCACTGCGGGCACAGCTCCTGCTCGGTGAGGGTGCGACACTGGCGGCAATGCCCTACCCCTTCCATGGCCTGGGTCAAGGCCTGAGCCAGGCGCAGCCCGCCACTGCGGTCGCGCTCGAGCAGTTGCAGGGCCATGCGCTGGGCGGTTTTCTGACCGACACCTGGCAAGATGCGCAGGCCGTCGATCAGTTGGCGGATGAGGGGGCTGAAGCTCATGGGAAAGGCCTGACAATTCAATAAGAGGCGGTTTATACCCAGCGAGGGCGGTGGCGTCAAATCAGGTCACCCCAAGTCTACGCGCCCTGCAGTTATATGAGCGCAATTGCCTTGCACAAAACTGGAAAGCCACAGTGATCGTGCAAAATTTCAAAGTTCGAGCACAACAGTTGTCCCGACATAAAAAAGCAGACCGCGCCTGGGTTGAGATCTACGCAAAAAAAACGCCGCTGATATCAGCGGCGGTTTTGAGTATCGCAATGCCCTTAGAACGGCATCTTGAAGCCTGGCGGCAGCTGCATGCCAGCGGTCATGCCGCCCATCTTTTCCTGGCTGCTTTGCTCAACCTTGCGCACTGCGTCGTTCAGCGCAGCGGCAATGAGGTCTTCCAGTACTTCCTTGTCATCTTCATCAGTCGACATCAGGCTCTGGTCGATGCTGACGCGCTTGACGTCGTGACGACCGGTCATCACCACGCTCACCAAGCCACCACCGGACTGGCCAGTGACTTCGGCGTTGGCCAGTTCTTCCTGCATCTTCTGCATTTTTTCCTGCATCTGCTGGGCCTGCTTCATCAGGCCGGCCATGCCACCTTTCATCATGGGGTATACCTCGATTGGGTCATGTGATGCGGCCCGGCACCGGGCCGGCCGCATGGTTATCCGTTACTGGCCCTGGCTGACCAGGGCTTCTACAGGCTCAATAGTATCCTGCCGCACCTTGGCGCCGAACAACTTGATCATCTGCTGGATCAACGGATCCTGCTCGATCGAAGCAACTGCATCCTGCTGGCGCTCGGCACGCTTGCGCGCTGCGGCCTGAGCCGGGGTTTCCTGCTCGGGCAGGATCAGCTCGATACGCAGGTTCAGCGTGCGCCCCAGGTGCTGGTTGAGCGCTTCGTTCAGGCGCCGCTGCTGGGTTGCGTTGAACAGCGCCCCCTGGCCCGGGTCCAGATGCAGCAGCCAGTCGTCGCCATCGGCGGCAATCAGCGTACAGTTTGCTGCGATGTTGCCTGTCATCCCGGACACAGGCAACTGTGGGAATAATTCCAGCCATTGCAGGGCCAGGCCGGTGGCCGGTTTGGCTGCCGGCAACGGTTCGGCAGCCGGTTTGGACACGTCTTCCTGAACATGATCGGCCAACTCGTCCAGGTAGCTGAAACCTGCCGGATCGCTTTCGCCGCCGTAATAGTCTTCGTCCAACGGTGGCTCATCGTCCCGGTCCATCCCCACGGCAGCGTAGGCGGACGGGTCGAAGGGCGGCTCGTCGTGTACCGGGGTGGCCTGTGCGGACGGCACCGGGGCAACAGGCTCGGGCGCAGGAGCCGGGGCAGGAGCAGGTTCAGCCGCTGACGGCGCAGGTGCAACTGCTGGTTCTTCCCACGGCAGGTCGACCACTTCGGCGACAGGCTGAGGTACCGAGATGGCCTCGGCCTCGGCTTTCAGCTCAAGGTCTGGCTCGGCCTCCGGCTCATGGTCAGCCGTCGCGGGGGCAGGCACTTCAAGCTGCGGCGCTTGCGCTACCGGCTCCGCCGGCACGGCGGCGACAGGCGATGAAAGCGCGACCGGCGCCGGGGCTGCCACCTGCGCTGCAGGATCAGCTGTGGCCTGGCTGATCCCCGTTGGCTTTAGCACCGGCTTCGGTGCATCGTCCGTGTCTGCCGGGCGGAACGCCAGCATGCGCAGCAGCACCATCTCGAAGCCACCGCGCGGGTCCGGTGCAAGGGGCAGGTCACGGCGGCCAATCAGGCCCATCTGATAATAGAACTGCACATCCTCGGCCGGCAGCGCCGAAGCCAGCGCCAATACCCGCTCGCGATCACCCTGGCCGTTGTCTACCGCTTCGGGCAGCGCCTGGGCAATGGCTACACGGTGCAGCACATTGAGCATTTCGGCCAGAACGCCCGACCAGTCCGGCCCTTGCTCGGCCAAGTTACGCACGGCCTCCAGCAAAGCCCTGGCATCGCCTTCGAGCAGTGCCTGCAAGACCCCATACACCTGGCCATGGTCGAGGCTACCCAACATGGCACGTACATCGGCAGCCAGTACCTTGCCTTCACCAAAGGCGATGGCCTGGTCGGTCAGGCTCATGGCATCACGCATGGAACCATCGGCCGCACGGCCCAGCAGCCACAGGGCATCTTCCTCGAACGGCACATTTTCGGCGGCCAGTACGTGGCTGAGGTGCTCCACAACCCGCTCCGGGCTCATGTTTTTCAACGAGAACTGCAGGCAGCGCGACAGGATAGTGGCCGGCAGCTTCTGCGGGTCGGTGGTGGCGAGGATGAACTTGACGTAGGGCGGTGGCTCTTCCAGCGTCTTGAGCAAGGCGTTGAACGAGTGGGTCGAGAGCATGTGCACTTCGTCGATCAGGTAGACCTTGAAGCGCCCACGGCTGGGGGCGTACTGCACGTTATCGAGCAGTTCGCGGGTGTCCTCGACCTTGGTGCGGCTGGCGGCGTCGATCTCGATCAGGTCGACGAAACGGCCTTCGTCGATTTCACGGCACACCGAACAGGTGCCACAGGGCGTGGAGGTGATGCCGGTTTCACAGTTCAGGCACTTGGCGATAATACGGGCGATGGTCGTCTTGCCCACGCCGCGGGTACCGGTGAACAGGTAGGCATGGTGCAGGCGCTGGTTGTCCAAGGCATTGATCAAGGCCTTGAGCACATGGGTCTGGCCGACCATTTCGCGGAACGAGCGCGGACGCCATTTTCGTGCAAGAACCTGATAACTCATCGAAAAACCATCGTAGCCTGATCGAGCGGAAGATCGCTAATGCTAGCGGAGCGGGGGCAAAATTGCACCCTGCGCAACTCGTCTAAGCTTGGAATGGCGCATTGTCCAGGGAGGATTGCCTTTGCGAAGACTGCTGGCCCTGTTACTGCTGTGGTCTACAAACAGCATGGCTGACCAGCCGGTGCTGCGCTTTTCCGTCGCCGAGAGCTGGAGCATGCCGCTGGTACGCATCGAAGACGATCAGCCAGTGGAGGGATTGCTTCACGACCTGATGCAAGCCGTTGCCAGGGAGGTGGGCGTTCGCCCCGAGTTTCACGTCATGGCCCGCCTGCGTCTGGAGGAGGCGATGAGCAGCGGCGATATAGATGTCCGTTGCTACGTCAGTACCCAATGGCTCAACGACCGTCCAAGGGATTTTGTGTGGAGTATCCCGCTGATTCATCAGCGCGATGTGCTGGTTGGCCGCGCTGGCGACAGCACCCCGATACCCCCGGAGCGACTGCCACCCCAGGCGATCGGCACGGTGCTGGGCTACACCTATTCAACCCTGCAACCGCTGCTGGACCACGGCCAGCTGCACCGTGAGGACAGCCGCAGCCAGTTGCTGGTGCTGCAAAAGCTGCAGGCAGGCCGGTATCGCCATGCGGTGAGCAACCAGTTGTCGCTACAGTGGTTCAACCAAGGGTTGCCAGCGGAGCAGCAATTGCAAGCGCTGGCGGTGCTGGACGAACAGGATTTGGGGTGCATGGTGCGCAACGATCCGGCGATACCGACACAAGGGCTGTTGCGGGCGCTGGTAAGAATGAAGCAGTCGGGGCAGATCGAGCGAATTGTGCGGCGGTATGGAGGGACGGGTGACCCGGACAGTATGTCTGTGGCCCGGCCCGAAATACCCAGCAAAATGCCGGCACACAGCCAGCGCAACTAACGGCCCTGCTCATTTCGCGAACGCTTGCGCAAACACTGTGGGAGCAACTGTCTTTCTCAATTTCTAAAAGCTGGCGCGATCCCTGTGGGAGCGGGCTTGCCCGCGAACACCGGCATAGCCGGTGCCATCCACCGCGTTATATTCTTCGCGGGCATGCCCGCTCCCACAGCGTTGTGCGGCACACTCACAATCTCTATCACAAACTCAACGTCACCAGCCTTTACGCTCAAACGCCAAGCTGACAGCATCCGCCTGCCCCCAGGCAATCTGCATGGCCCGCAACCCATGCTCCAATAACTGCCTGGCTTCTTCGTCCTGAATGCGCTCAAGCGCCCGCCGGCTATCACTGTAGGCGAACATCAGGTAGTGGGAAACATTCATCAACGCGAACTCCATCGGGACGATGCCTTCGCTGATCGCGCGGGAAAGGGATTTACCTTGGGGAAGATCGAAGACGTGGGGTGGATCGGGGACCAGTTTTTTCATGACAGCTCCGTGTTGGCTGTGTTGTCCCCTTCTGCTTCCACGCATTAGGGTGGCAACTGTACGCGGGGTGGAAGACCAGGCACACGGTAGACCCGGCAGGTACGAATACCTCCCGCGCACAGCCGCCATAAATGACAACTGTCCCATGTGCCACCCAGGCTTCCACACCCGATCGCTGAACTGACAGCGACCGCGAAAGCCTAGTGGGCGAGGTTGACCGGGACAATCAGACGGGAGTCGACGGAACACGTAGGATAATTCGCTATGCCTGCCTGACGTGTAGGGGCTTTCCTAGACCGTTATCAGACCTATCTTAAAAGCGGGCACTCTGATCATGTGCTTACTGTAATCGGGTTCCCTGTCTTCACACCAAAGCCCGTAAATACGCACTCAAGAACAACCCCACACCAAACACAAAATGCGTGACCAGGCTCTTCAAACAGTTCCGCGCAGGTGTCGGCGTTCTGGACGCAAAGAACCCTGCCCCCATGGCCGGCTGCATGAAGCACAGCGGCGCCACGACTGTACCCACACCCACAACTACTGCAGATAAAAGAGTAGGCGATCGCAACCAGCCCTCCCCTACGATCACAAGCAGCAGCATCGCGAAAAGCACGCCGGTGGCGTAGTGAATCACCCATCCCCACGCCAACTCATTTCGCACCGGTTCCGCTTTGGCAATCGCTTGGTGCGAAACACGCCCGCCTAGCAAGTGCCCCGCCCAACGCCCGACCATGGCAAAGTTCAGCGTTGCCACACCCAACCGCCTCAGCAGCAGCCCCCACAGGTCCATCACTACTGTGGCACCGATGCCAATCGGCAACGCAGCTAAAAACATAGCAGTAAACGTCATTGAACAAGCCCTCGAAAGTTGACGGTCCTTACCCATGCCGCGCAGCATAGAAGTTGAAGTCAACTTCAAGTCAAGGGCCCGAAATGGACATTGCCGACGTCGCCAAACGCACAGGCGTACCTGCATCGACACTCCGCTACTACGAGAAGAAAGGCTTGCTCAAGTCCCTGGCCGGGCGCGGCCAGCGACGACAGTTTGCAGCCGATGTGGCGGACAGGCTGGCGCTGATCGCCCTGGGGCAGGCTGCGGGGTTTTCGCTGGATGAAGTGGGGGCGATGCTGGTGGACCTGCAGGTCGACCGGCAGATGCTGAATGCCAAGGCAGACGAACTTGACGCGCGGATCAGGCGCTTGCAGGCCATGAGCAAGGGGTTGCGCCATGCAGCTCAATGCCCTGAGAAAGATCATCTGGCATGCCCGAAATTTCAGCGGCTGATGAAGCTGTCAGCGGCGGGAGCATTGGGCGAAAAGCAGGAAAGAACGAAGGCGTTCGTTACAGATTGAGGTTTTCCGACCCCAGAAATGGAGGCGGCCCCACCAGCCACACCCCGGCACTCGATGTTCCCGCTATGGCTGCTCCCTTCCGGGCCTGACCAGGTTAACGGGTAATCAATGCGGGGGGACCGATGGGGCCACCACTACATGCCTCGCTGAGCAGCGAGTGGCGCCATTGTACCGGTCTTTGGGGCAGATACAACCACTGCGGCAGAAAAAGTCATCATTTCTCAATGACTTGTCAGGGTCGAGGCGGCCTGGACGGGCCCATTCGCGGGTAAACCCGCTCCTACGGGTGACCGCGCAGGCTTTTCAAATTTTGAGCAAGACAGTTGCCCCCCACAGGGGGGCGCGGATGCCTAGACCGCTATGCCCTGCTCGGCCAGGAATGTGACGAAGGCATCTTCGTCCAGTACCTTCACACCCAGCGCAGCAGCCTTGGCCAGCTTGGAGCCTGCCCCCGGTCCTGCCACCACGCAGTGGGTCTTGCCGGAAACCGAACCCGCCACCTTGGCCCCCAGGCTTTCCAGCTTGTCCTTGGCAATGTCCCGGCTCATGCGCTCCAGGGTGCCGGTCAGCACCCAGGTCTGACCAGCCAGTGGCAAGCCTTCAGCCACTTTCTTCTCGTTGCGCCAGTGCATGCCGAACGCCAGCAGCTGTGCCTCGATGTCCCGCGCCAGCTTCTGGTTCGCTTCATCCTTGAAGAACTCGCGCACCGCGTCTGCCTGCTTCGCCGCCAATGCCTGGCGCAGGTCGATGCCGTCGGCGGCGATGATCTTGTCCAGGCTGTCGAGCCTGGCCACCAGCTTCTCGGCGCCGGTAGGGCCGACAGAGGCGATGTCGAGCTTGGCGATCATCCCGGCCAAGGTGGTGCTGGCAGCGAACTCGGCGGCCAGCTCGCCTTCGTCCTGCAACTGCATACCGCTGTCGAGCAGTTGCTGGATAACCTTCTGGTTGTGCTCGTCTTCAAAGAAGTTGTGGATCTCGTAGGCAACCTCCAGGCCGATGTCCGGCAGGTAGGTGAGCACCTGCGGCAGCGCCTGCTGGACGCGGGCCAGGCTACCCAGCGAGCGGGCCAGCACCTTGGCGGTCTCTTCGCCTACATCAGGAATGCCCAGGGCGTAGATGAAACGCGCCAGGCTCGGGCGCTTGCTGGCTTCAATGGCATCGAGCAACTTCTTGCTGGACACCTCGGCGAAGCCTTCAAGGCCGACGATCTGCTCGAACTGCAGCTTGTACAGGTCAGCCGGCGAGCCGATCAGGCCCTCATCCACCAACTGCTCGACGCTCTTCTCGCCCAGGCCGTCGATGTCCATGGCGCGGCGCGATACATAGTGAATGATCGCTTGCTTGAGCTGGGCGCCGCAGGCCAGGCGGCCGACACAGCGGTACACCGCGCCTTCGCTGGTGGTTGCCTTGCCTTTGCTGCGCTTTACCAGCTGGGTACGCTCGACCTGCGAACCACACACCGGGCACTCGCTTGGTACGTCTACCGGGCGGGCGTCTTGCGGACGACGCTCCAGCACCACCTGCATCACCTGCGGGATCACGTCGCCGGCCCGGCGAATGATCACCGTATCGCCAATGCGCAGGCCAAGGCGCGCGATTTCGTCCATGTTGTGCAGGGTGGCGTTGGACACGGTAACCCCAGCCACCTTGACCGGCTTCAGCCGCGCCACAGGCGTGACTGCCCCCGTACGGCCAACCTGGAACTCGACATCCAGCACCTCGGTCAGCTCTTCCATGGCCGGGAACTTGTGGGCAATCGCCCAGCGTGGCTCACGGGCGCGGAAGCCCAGCTCGCGTTGGGCGGCCAGGCTGTTGACCTTGAACACTACCCCGTCGATCTCATACGGCAGGCTGTTACGCCGCTCGCCAATGTCGCGGTAGTAGGCCAGGCATTCCTCTATGCCGGCCGCATGCTTGAGCTCGCGACTGATCGGCAGGCCCCATACTTTGAGTTGCTCGAGGATGCCGATGTGGCTGTCGCCGATACTTTCGGACACCTGGCCAACGCCATAGCAGCAGAACTCCAGCGGACGGCTGGCGGTGATTTTCGAGTCCAGCTGGCGCAAGCTGCCAGCGGCGGCATTGCGCGGGTTGGCGAAGGTCTTGCCTCCGACCTCGGCCTGGGCGGCATTGAGCCGGTCGAAACCGGCCTTGCTCATGTACACCTCGCCGCGCACCTCCAGCACCGCCGGCCAGCCCTCTCCCTGCAGCTTGAGCGGGATATTGCGCACAGTGCGCACGTTGGCACTGATGTCTTCTCCGGTCGTGCCATCGCCACGGGTGGCCCCCTGCACCAGCTGGCCGTCGCGGTACAACAGGCTCACGGCCAGGCCATCAAGCTTGGGTTCGCAGCTGTAGTCGACCGCGCCAGGCTGATCGAGGCCTTCTACCACGCGACGGCCGAACTCACGCAGGTCGGCTTCTTCGAAGGCGTTGCCCAGGCTGAGCATGGGCACTTCGTGACGCACTTGGCTGAACGCCGCCAGGGCAGCTCCACCCACACGTTGGGTGGGCGAGTCAGGGGTTACCAGGTGCGGGTGTTCGGCTTCCAGCGCCTTGAGCTCGTTGAACAGGCGGTCGTATTCGGCATCGGGCACGCTGGGCTCGTCGAGCACGTAGTAGCGATAGTTATGCTGATCGAGCTCGGCACGCAGTTCGAGGATACGGGATTCGGCGGTCATGGGATTGTCTTCTCTTGCAAAGCAAAAGAGCAGCTTGGGGTGGTGCGTGGGGTTCCAGGTGTCTGTTGACTGTGCCGGCCTCTTCGCGGGTAAACCCGCTCCTACAAGGGCGTCACATGCCCTAGGGCGGTGATGTACCTGCAGGAGCGGGTTTACCCGCGAAGAGGCCGGCACAGGCAACGACGATACCCGAACCGGCCAGCACGCCCTCAGGCTGCTCTTTCGTCTGGATCTGTCAGCGTTTCTGGGTCAGCGCGCGGCGCTCGAACTCGACGATACGCTGGCGGTAGTGCTCGATGGTCTGGGCAGTCAGTACGCTGCGCTGGTCATCCTTGAGCTCACCGTTCAGTTCGTGGGCCAGCTTGCGTGCCGCGGCAACCATCACATCGAAGGCCTGCTTCGGATGACGCGGGCCCGGCAAGCCGAGGAAGAAGCTCACAGCGCGGGTGCTGAAATGATCGATGTCGTCCAGGTCGAACACGCCAGGCTTGACTGCGTTGGCCATCGAGAACAGCACCTCGCCGTGACCGGCCATGCTCTCGTGGCGGTGGAAGATGTCCATTTCGCCGAAGCGCAAGCCACTTTCCAGGATGTTCTGCAGCAACGCCGGGCCCTTGAAGCCCCCCTCGTCGCGGGAGATCACGCTGATGACCAGCACCTCTTCGGCGGGTGGCAACTCCTTGACGCTGCTGCTGGCAGGCGCTGCGCCGCTGCTACGGTTGTTGTCGGCGGCAAAGTCGTCATCGCTGTCGGCAAACAGGTCGGGCTCGCGCTGCTCGGCGCTCAGGTTCAGGTCACCCTGCTGCACATCGGCAGCCGCACTGGCACGCTTGCCGCGCTTGCTGGCCTTGACCGGCTTGGGCTCACGCTCGCGATCACGCGCAGACGCGCTGAGCGACGGCAGGTCGCTTTCGTCAAGCTCAGGCTCCTTGTGGGTATCGAGCACTCGCGACGGGCCGAGCACCTCGGCACTGCCACCCTCTTCGTCCGGCAGGTTGGAATAACTGCGATCCAGACGGAATTTCAACTTGCCTTTGCCGCCGCGCATGCGGCGCCAGCCGTCGAAAAGAATCCCGGCAATAACAATGATGCCGATAACGATCAGCCACTCGCGCAGACCGATTTCCATGTAATCCCGTGCCTCTATAAAAATATGCTTGAAAACAAAGGGTTCAAAGCCCTTTAACACGTGGCGCCAACTCTATGTTCTGACAGGCGTTTTACCCACGCAAAAAACGAGTGACATTAAGCTAGCACGACCAAAGACAACTTTACACCGTCTGTCGCACACGGCGGGGGCATTTCGCTACAGAATGTGCCCCTATCGTCGTACATCAAGCGTCGACCATGGCCATGGCCGCCTCCACATCAACCGCAACAAGGCGTGAACAGCCCGGCTCATGCATGGTCACCCCCATCAATTGATCCGCCATCTCCATCGCAATCTTGTTATGGGTGATGTAGATGAACTGCACGCTTTCACTCATTTCCTTGACCAGACGCGCATAGCGCCCGACGTTGGCATCGTCCAGCGGCGCATCGACCTCGTCGAGCATGCAGAACGGTGCGGGGTTCAACTTGAAGATGGCAAACACCAGCGCCAAAGCGGTCAGTGCCTTCTCGCCGCCGGACAGCAAATGGATGGTGCTGTTCTTCTTGCCCGGGGGGCGCGCCATGATCGTCACCCCTGTATCGAGTAGATCTTCGCCCGTCAGTTCCAGATAAGCGCTGCCACCACCGAAAACTTTTGGGAAAAGTGCCTGTAATCCGGCATTTATCTGATCAAAGGTATCCTTGAAGCGGTTGCGGGTTTCCTTGTCGATCTTGCGGATGACGTTTTCGAGGGTCTCCAGCGCTTCGACCAGGTCGGCGTCCTGAGCGTCCAGGTAACGTTTGCGCTCGGACTGCTGCTCGTATTCTTCGATGGCCGCCAGGTTGATCGCCCCCAGGCGCTGGATGCGCACCTCAAGCTGCTCCAGTTCCTGTTCGGTACCCTGCTCGCTGGCCTCGGCTTCCAGGGTGGCGAGCACGCCTTGCAGGTCATAGCCGTCGGTCAGCAACTGCTCTTGCAGGGTCTTGCGCCGCACATCCAGGCCCTGGCACTCCAGGCGCAGTTGCTCCAGTTGACCGCGCAGCAACTGGGCCTGCTGCTCGGCCTGGGTGCGGCGCTTTTCGGCATCGCGCAGTTCGCGGTCGGCTTCGTCCATGTGCAGGCGAGCCAGGCGCATTTCCTCGTCGACGCTCATGCGCCGCTCCAGCAGTTCCTCCAGCTTCAGGCGCAGTTCTTCCTGCGGGGCTTCCCCCTCCTCCAGGTTCAGGCTCAGTTGTTCCTGGCGCTCGGTCAGGCGCGCAGCTTGCAGCTCCAGGCGCTCCAGAGCCTGGCGGGTAGAATCGTACTGGGCGCGCAGCGAACCCAGGCGTACCGCCAACTGGTGAGCGTGATCCTTGTGCTGACGGGCCTCCTGACGCACCCGGTCAAGGCTTTCGCGCAGGGTATCGCGGCGGGCCATCAACTGTTCGCGCTGCTCGGTGTCCTGGGCCATGAGCTCCAGAGCCTCTTGCAGCAGCAGGCGTGCTTCGCCCAGTTGCTCGTGTTCCAGGGCGCGCTGCTCTTCCAGCTCGCCCAGCTCTTCGTGCAGGCGGCGGCGGCGCAACTCGACCTGCTCGGCGCGCGCGCGGCTGGCCGAAAGACTGGCCTTCAGCTCGCCGTGCAGGCGGTTTTCATCCTGTGTACGGCGGCGCAACTGTTCGCGCTGCTCCTCCAGGTCCAGTTGCTGCTCGCGCAGGGCCTGCAACTGTTGATCGAGCTGTTCCAGCGCCGCTTCCTGTACCAGTTGCTCCTGGCCCAGGCGTTCGATTTCCTGGCCACGCGCCAGCACGCCGCCTTCGGCCTCGCCACCCCGGCGCACCCGCAGGAAGTGCCGGCCGACCCAATAGCCATCGCGACTGACCAGGCTCTGCCCTTCGCCGAGCGACCCGCGCTGCTCCAGTGCCTGGGCCAGGTCTTCCACAGGCCTGACCTGGCCCAGCCAGGGCGCCAGGTCGATACGGCCCTCGACCTTCTCCAGCAAGCTGCCGGGCAACGTCGCCCCCGCGCCGACGGCCAGCAGCAAGCGCAGTTCACCCTGCTCCAGGCCCGCAAAATCGAGGTCGTTGAAATCGTCCACCAGCACGGCCTGCAGATCGGCACCAAGCACGGTCTCTACCGCCAGCTCCCAACCCGGCTCCACCCGCAAGCCTTCAGCCAGCCGCGGCTGTTGCTCCAGCCCTTGGCCGTGCAGCCATTGCGCAGCACCTGCGCCCGGCTCCAGGGCGGCCTGCTGCAAGGCTTCAAGCGAGGCCAGGCGCCCGCCCAGGCGCTGCAGGTCGCCCTGTGCCTGCTGTTGCGCCTGGGTGGCCTGCTGCAGTTGCTCGCGTGCGTTTTCCAGGCGCTCGATCACCTGCTCTTCGCAGAGCTGCAGTTCCTCCAGCAGCATTTCGCTGCTGGCCAGTTGCTCGGCCAGTTCGAGCATGGCGGCATCCTGCGGGTCGCTGCCCAGTTGCTCGCGCTCCTCGACCAACTTGCGCTGGCGCTCGGCCTGGCGCTCAAGACTGGTTTCCAGCTGCTGCAGGCGCGCCTGCTGCACTTCGGCCTGGCGGCGCGGTTCGGCGGAGCGGCTGTTGAAGCTGTCCCACTGCTCCTGCCAGCCGTGCATGCCCAGCTCGGCCTCTTCAAGCGCGGCAGCGGCTTCCTCGGCAGCCGCCAGGGTCATTTCCTGCTCGGGTTCGAGCATGACCAGCTCTTCGCCCAGGGTTGCCAGCAAAGTACGGTCGTGCCCCAGGTGCGATTCGGTTTCCAGGCGCGTGCGCTCGGCTTCCTTGAAGTCGTCCTGCAACTGGCGCAGGCGCTGCTGGCCGTGCTGAATGCTCTGCTCAACCCGGGCGATGTCACCGGCCACCGAGTAGAAACGGCCCTGCACCTGGTTGAAGCGTTCGGACAGTTCGTGATGACCGTCGCGCAGGCGTTCGATACTGGCATCGGCATTGCGCTGCTCGGCCACCAGCGCCTCGTGAGAAACGCCCTGGTCGCCGATCACCGATTCGCGCTGGCGGACTTGTTCGTCCAGGCCTCGCCAGCGCAAGGCAGACAGGCGCGCTTTCATCTGGCGCTCCTGAGCCTTGTACTCACGGTACTTCTCGGCGGCCTGGGCCTGGCGATGCAGACGCTCCAGCTGGCGCTCGAGCTCTTCGCGCAGGTCGGTCAGACGCGCTAGGTTTTCCTGGGTGCGGCGGATGCGGTTCTCGGTTTCACGGCGGCGCTCCTTGTATTTGGAAATGCCCGCCGCTTCCTCGATGAAGTTTCGCAGCTCCTCGGGCTTGGCCTCGATCAGCTTGGAGATCATGCCCTGCTCGATGATCGAGTAACTGCGCGGCCCCAGACCCGTCCCGAGGAAGATATCGGTGATGTCACGCCGGCGGCACTTGGTGCCGTTGAGGTAATAGCTGTTCTGCCCGTCGCGGGTAACCTTGCGGCGGATCGAAATCTCGGCGTAGGCGGCATACTCGCCGACCAGGGTGGTTTCGCTGTTGTCGAACACCAGTTCGATACTGGCCTGGCTGACCGGCTTGCGGCCACTGGAGCCGTTGAAGATGACGTCCGTCATCGACTCGCCGCGCAGGTTTTTCGCCGAACTTTCGCCCATCACCCAACGCACCGCGTCGATGATATTGGACTTGCCGCAGCCGTTTGGGCCAACCACGGCCGCCATGTTGCTGGGGAAGTTGACCGTGGTCGGGTCGACGAACGACTTGAACCCGGCCAGGCGAATGCACTTCAGGCGCATCGGTCAGCCTCTGGCCAGTGCCGCCAGCACCAGTTCGCAGCTGCGCTGGCCATAGGCGGTGAGCACCTCGCGAATGCGCGGCAGGTCGCGGGAGACCACGGCTTCGAGCAGGCGGGCGAACAGGTCGAGATAGTCGATCATGTTGGCCTGGCGCTGGTCCAGCGACAGGTAATAGGCACGGCTCATGGCCGGTTGCAGGTTTTCCACGGTTTCCTGCAGGAACGGGTTGTCGGCGAACGGATAGGCCGCACGCATGACCGCAAAACTGTCGGCGACGAAGGTCTTGATGTCGAGCTGGTCATGGGCACGCTGCAGCCGCTGCTGGATCTCCAGAAACGGGCGCAGGTCGGCTTCGGTGCGCCATTTTTGCGCAACCGCATTGCCCAGCAGGATGTAGAACTCGCCCATCAGCGAGCACAGGCTACGAACGCTGCGTTCGTCCAGTTCGGTGACATGGGCACCACGTCGCGGCAGGATCGCCACCAGATGGCGGCGTTCGAGGATCAGCAGTGCTTCGCGCACCGAGCCGCGGCTGACGTTGAGCGCCTGGGTAACCTTCTGCTCCTGGATACGTTCGCCCGGCGCCAGCTCGCCGCGGATGATGCGTTCGGCCAGGTAATCGGCAATCTGCTCGGAGAGGCTGTCCGGGGCCTTGAACGTCATGGTTTTCCTTCAAAATCATTGAACTGGGCACAGGGGGCGAATTGTAGCGTACTTGGGCGGTAATCGCGCAGAGGGGCCAGGTGGTTTATTTGACCTTTCAGACAGCCACGCACCCGGCGCGATCTATGCTTGGAATAGAGGCAGTGTGTGCGGCTGGGCATGGATACGTGCATTTTCTTGACCCTTGAGTCAGAAAAATATTGACCTGCCAGACAGGTCTTGCTTAGAGTCCGCCCAACAACAATAAAACCATTGCGAGGCCATCCCCGTGATCCAGTTTCTCGTCAACCAGGAGCTGCGTAGTGAGCACGCCCTGGACCCTAACATGACAGTGCTGCAGTACCTGCGCGAGCACCTGGGCAAACCCGGCACAAAGGAGGGCTGCGCCAGTGGTGACTGCGGTGCGTGCACCGTGGTGGTCGGTGAACTGAGCCAGGACGACCAAGGCAACGACAGCCTGCGCTACCGCAGCCTCAATTCGTGCCTGACCTTTGTGTCGTCGCTGCACGGCAAGCAACTGATCAGCGTCGAGGGGCTCAAGCACCAAGGCCAGCTGCACAGCGTGCAACAGGCCATGGCCGATTGCCATGGATCGCAGTGCGGCTTCTGCACCCCCGGCTTTGTCATGTCGCTGTTCGCCCTGCAAAAGAACAGCAGCGGCCCTGACCTGCACCAGGCCCAGGAAGCCCTGGCTGGCAACCTGTGCCGCTGCACCGGTTACCGGCCGATCCTCGACGCCGCCGAGCAGAGCTGCCGCCAGCCCTGCCGCGACCAGTTCGATGCCCAGCAGGCGCAAACCATCAGCCGCCTCAAGGCCATTGCCCCGACGCAGACCGGCGAGCTGAACAGCGGCGACAAGCGCTGCCTGGTGCCGCTGACCGTGGCGGATCTGGCCGACCTTTACAGCTCGCACCCCGAAGCGCGGCTGCTGGCCGGTGGTACCGACCTGGCGCTGGAAGTCACCCAGTTCCACAAGACCTTGCCCGTGATGATCTACGTCGGCCACGTGGCCGAGCTCAAGCGCATCGAGAAAACCGCCAGCCACCTGGAAATCGGCGCCGCCACCCCGCTCACCGACTGCTATGGCGCGCTTAACGAGGAATATCCCGACTTCGGCGCCCTGCTGCACCGCTTTGCCTCGCTGCAGATACGCAACCAGGGCACCCTCGGCGGCAACATCGGCAACGCCTCGCCAATCGGCGACTCGCCACCCCTGCTGATTGCCCTGGACGCGCAGGTGGTGCTGCGCCAGGGTGAACGCCAACGGGTGATGCCGCTGGAAGACTACTTCATCGACTACCGCATCACGGCTCGCCAGGACAGCGAGTTCATCGAGAAGATCATCGTACCGCGCGCCTCCAGTGACTGGGCGTTCCGCGCCTATAAAGTGTCCAAGCGCCTGGACGATGACATCTCCGCCGTGTGCGCAGCCTTCAACCTCAGCATCGAAGACGGTGTGGTCAGCGGTGTGCGTATCGCCTTCGGCGGCATGGCGGCGATTCCCAAGCGCGCCCGCGCCTGTGAGGCGGCGCTGCGCGGCAAGCCGTGGGACCAGGCTGCCATCGAGCGCGCCTGCCAGGCCCTGGCCGAGGACTTCACCCCGCTCAGCGACTTCCGCGCCAGCAAGGAATACCGCCTGCTGACCGCGCAGAACCTGCTGCGCAAGTATTTCATCGAACAGCAAACACCGTACATCGAAACCCGGGTGACCGCTTATGTCTAACCATCACGTAGCCAAGAGCCAGGCCGAGATGGCCGAACTGTTCAGCCAGGACCTGACCACCGGGGTCGGCCGCAGCGTCAAGCACGACAGCGCCGACAAGCATGTATCGGGGGAGGCGCTGTACATCGACGATCGCCTGGAATTCCCCAACCAGTTGCACGTCTATGCCCGCACCGCCGACCGCGCCCATGCGCGCATCCTGCGCATCGACACCACGCCGTGCTATGCCTTCGAGGGTGTGCGTATCGCCATCACCCACGAAGACATCCCCGGCCTGAAGGACATCGGCCCGGTGGTGGCCGGCGACCCGCTGCTGGCCATCGACAAGGTCGAGTTCTTCGGCCAGCCGGTGCTCGCTGTCGCTGCCCGCGATCTTGAAACCGCACGCAAAGCGGCCATGGCCGCCATCGTCGAGTACGAAGACCTGGAACCGGTGCTGGACGTGGTCGAGGCGCTGCGCAAGAAGCACTTCGTGCTCGATAGCCACACCCATCAGCGCGGCGATTCGGCTGCTGCCCTGGCCAACGCCCCGCACCGCATTCAGGGCACCCTGCACATCGGCGGCCAGGAGCACTTCTACCTCGAAACGCAGATTTCCTCGGTCATGCCTACCGAAGACGGCGGCATGATCGTCTACTGCTCCACGCAGAACCCCACCGAAGTGCAGAAACTGGTCGCCGAAGTGCTCGACGTGCCGATGAACAAAGTGGTGCTGGACATGCGCCGCATGGGTGGCGGCTTTGGCGGCAAGGAAACCCAGGCCGCCAGCCCGGCATGCCTGTGCGCGGTAGTCGCGCGCCTGACCGGCCAGCCAACCAAGATGCGCCTGCCGCGGGTCGAAGACATGACCATGACCGGCAAGCGCCACCCGTTCTACGTCGAGTATGACGTGGGCTTCGACGACAACGGCCGGCTGCACGGTATCAATTTCGACCTGGCCGGCAATTGCGGCTACTCGCCCGACCTGTCCGGCTCGATCGTCGACCGCGCCATGTTCCACTCCGACAACGCTTACTACCTGGGCGATGCCACCGTCCACGGCCACCGCTGCAAGACCAACACCGCCTCCAACACCGCCTACCGTGGCTTTGGCGGCCCACAGGGCATGGTCGCCATCGAGCAGGTGATGGACCATATCGCCCGTCATCTGGGCCGTGACCCGCTGGCCGTGCGCAAGGCCAACTATTACGGCAAGACCGAACGCAACGTCACCCACTACTACCAGACCGTCGAGCACAACATGCTCGAAGAGATGACCGCCGAACTGGAAGCCAGCAGCGACTACGCCGAACGCCGCGAGTCGATCCGCCGCTTCAACGCCAACAGCCCGATCCTGAAGAAAGGCCTGGCACTGACACCGGTCAAGTTCGGCATTTCGTTCACCGCCACCTTCCTCAATCAGGCCGGTGCACTGATCCATATCTACACCGACGGCAGCATTCACCTGAACCACGGCGGTACCGAAATGGGCCAGGGCCTGAACACCAAGGTGGCCCAGGTGGTGGCGCAGATCTTCCAGGTGGACTTCAGCCGCATCCAGATCACCGCCACCAACACCGACAAGGTGCCTAACACCTCACCTACGGCTGCGTCCAGCGGCGCCGACCTGAACGGCAAGGCGGCGCAGAACGCGGCTGAAATCCTCAAGCGCCGCCTGACCGAGTTTGCCGCACGGCACTATAAGGTGACCGAGGAAGACGTCGAATTCCGCAACGGCCATGTGCGGGTGCGCGACCAGATCGTCAGCTTCGAGCAACTGGTGCAGCAGGCTTACTTCGCTCAGGTGTCGCTGTCCAGCACCGGGTTCTACCGCACACCGAAGATCTTCTACGACCGCAGCCAGGCCCGCGGCCGGCCGTTCTACTACTTCGCCTTTGGCGCTGCCTGCGTCGAAGTGATCGTCGATACGCTGACCGGCGAATACAAGATGTTGCGCGCCGACATCCTGCACGACGTGGGCGATTCGCTGAACCCTGCGATCGACATCGGCCAGGTAGAGGGCGGCTTCATCCAGGGCATGGGCTGGCTGACTACCGAAGAGCTGGTGTGGAACGCCAAAGGCAAGCTGATGACCAACGGCCCGGCCAGCTACAAGATCCCGGCCGTGGCCGACATGCCACTGGACTTGCGGGTAAAACTGGTGGAGAACCGCAAAAACCCGGAAGACACCGTGTTCCACTCCAAGGCCGTGGGCGAGCCACCGTTCATGCTCGGCATCGCTGCCTGGTGTGCAATCAAGGATGCCGTGGCCAGCCTCGCCGACTACCGCGTGCAGCCGCAGGTGGATGCGCCAGCCACACCTGAGCGGGTGCTGTGGGGCTGCGAGCAGATGCGCAAGGCAGTGGCTGAAACACAGTCGCGCGAACTGGAACTGGAAACCATCACCCCCTGACAACGCAAGGCCCTGGTAGGAGCGGGTTTACCCGCGAATGCGATATCAGCTTCACCGCTACATTCGCGGGTAATCCCGCTCCTACCCGGGTCGGCAGCATGGCTTAGAGAGGTTGCATCATGCACAAATGGATCAACGCCCTCGCCGACCACCAGTCACGTGGCGAAGCCTGCGTGCTGGTGACCATCATCGAGGAACGCGGCTCGACACCGCGCAATGCCGGCTCAAAGATGGTGGTCAGCGCCAGCGGCCTGTTCGACACCATCGGCGGCGGGCACCTCGAATACAAAGCCTTGCACATCGCCCGACAAATGCTCGAAGAGCAGCGCACCACCCCGCACCTGGAGCGCTTCAGCCTCGGCGCCAGCCTGGGCCAGTGTTGCGGCGGCGCCACCGTGCTGCTGTTCGAGCCGATGGCCGCTGTGCAGGCGCAGATCGCCGTGTTCGGCGCGGGCCATGTCGGCAGGGCTCTGGTACCCTTGCTCGCCGCGCTCCCCTGCCGGGTGCGCTGGATTGACTCGCGTGAACAGGAATTCCCCGAACTCATCCCCAAGGGGGTGACCAAGGTCGTCAGTGAGGAACCGGTCGACGAAGTCGCGGACCTGCCGCCCGGCAGCTACTGCATCGTCATGACCCACAACCACCAGCTCGACCTGGAACTGACCGCCGCCATTCTCAAGCGCAACGATTTCACCTGGTTCGGCCTGATCGGCTCGAAGACCAAACGGGTCAAGTTCGAGCACCGCCTGCGCGAGCGAGGTTTCGACGAGGCCGTCATGGCACGCATGCGCTGCCCTATGGGCCTGACCGAGGTCAAGGGCAAGCTGCCCATCGAGATCGCCGTGTCTATCGCCGGTGAAATCATTGCCACTTACAACGCCTGCTTCGGCCAGCACGACGCTGCCGCCAATGCCGGCCCCATTGCCCAATTGCTGCCGCCCTCCCGCCGCAGCCAAGCCATTTGACGAGTGTGTTATGACCGTTACCCGCAAAGCCTACCGTGCCGCCATCCTGCACAGCATTGCCGACCCGGCCGAGGTGGGCCTGGAGGCTTCCCATGAATACTACGAAGACGGCCTGCTGGTGGTCGACGATGGCCGCATCAGCGCCGTTGGGCACGCCAGTGAACTGCTGCCGACGCTGGATGCCGGCATCCCGGTCGAGCACTACCAGGACGCGCTGATCACCCCGGGCTTCATCGATACCCACATCCACTTCCCGCAGACCGGCATGATCGGCTCGTACGGCGAGCAGCTGCTGGACTGGCTCAACACCTACACCTTCCCCTGCGAAAAGCAGTTCGCCGACAAAGGCCACGCCGACCAGGTGGCGAAGATCTTCCTCAAGGAACTGCTGCGCAACGGCACCACCACTGCGCTGGTATTCGGCAGCGTGCACCCGGAGTCGGTCAACGCCCTGTTCGAAGAAGCCGAGCGCCTGGACCTGCGCCTGATCGCCGGCAAAGTGATGATGGACCGCAATGCCCCGGACTACCTGACCGACACCGCCGAGTCCGGCTATGCCGAAAGCAAGGCACTGATCGAGCGCTGGCACGGCAAAGGCCGCCTGCACTATGCAGTGACCCCACGCTTCGCCCCAACCAGCACGCCGGAACAATTGACCCTGGCCGGCCAATTGCTCAAGGAGCACCCGGGCGTGTACATGCACACGCACCTGTCGGAAAACCTCAAGGAAATCGACTGGGTCAAGTCGCTATTCCCCGAGCAGAAGGGTTATCTGGACGTCTACGATCACTTCGAGCTGCTGGGCGAGCGCTCGGTGTTTGCCCACGGCGTGCACCTGTGCGACGACGAGTGCCAGCGCCTGGCCGAAACCGGCTCGGCCGTGGCTTTCTGCCCCACCTCCAACCTGTTCCTCGGCAGCGGCCTGTTCAACCTGCCCCAGGCCGAGCGGTTCAAGGTCAACGTGGGCCTGGGTACCGACGTTGGCGCCGGCACCAGCTTCTCTCTGCTTAACACCCTGAACGAGGCATACAAGGTGATGCAGCTGCAAGGCGCGCGCCTGCACCCGTACAAATCGCTGTACCTGGCCACCCTCGGCGGCGCTCGCGCGCTACGCCTGGACGACCGTATCGGCAGCCTGCGCCCGGGCAACGATGCCGACTTCGTGGTGCTGGACTACAAGGCCACGCCACTGCTGGACTACCGCATCCAGCAGTCCAACAGCATCGAAGAAACCTTGTTCGTGCTCACCACCCTGGGCGATGACCGTACCGTGCGTGAAACCTACGCCGCCGGGCGCTGCGTGCACCAGCGCTAAGGTTCTTTCGCCAGGCCCCGATACAGCGCGCCGCCGATTGCAGCACCGATCAGCGGCGCCACCCAGAACAGCCACAGCTGCTGCAGGGCCCAGCCACCGACGAACAAGGCCGGCCCCGTGCTACGCGCGGGGTTGACCGAAGTATTGGTGATCGGGATCGAGATCAGGTGGATCAGGGTAAGGGCCAGACCGATGGCGATGGGTGCAAAACCTGCCGGTGCGCGAGAGTCGGTCGCACCCATGATCACCACCAGGAACATGGCGGTCATCACCACTTCACTGACAAAGCCCGCACCCAGCGTATAGCCACCGGGTGAGTGGTCGGCGTAGCCGTTTGAAGCCAACCCCGAAGACAACTCGAACCCGGCCTTGCCGCTGGCGATGAGGTAGATCACCCCGGCCGCCAGGATGGCACCGATCACCTGGGCGATCACATAAGGCAGCAGCTCTTTGGCAGGGAAGCGCCCGCCTACCACCAGCCCGAACGACACGGCAGGGTTTAGATGGCAGCCCGAGATATGGCCGATGGCGAAGGCCATGGTCAGTACGGTGAGGCCGAAGGCGAAGGCGACACCGAGCACACCGATGCCGAGAGGGGAACTGGCTGCGAGTACCGCACTGCCACAGCCACCAAGGACCAGCCAGAAGGTGCCGATCAGTTCGGCCCCCATGCGTTTACCCAGGGACATGCTCATGAATCCGTTCCTCAAGAAGTTGAACGCAACGAATGCGCAAGCCCAACTGCTTGATGAAGGTTTGCTCACAAGAATTTAGCAGACCTTTGGGTTATGGCCAGTAGTGGCTGGGGGCTGCCGTGCAGCCCCTCGATCACACCGGCAAACGATCAACCCTTGACGGAAACCTTGGGCTTTTTCAACAGATGCGAGAACACCGCATGCAAATCGTCCGAGGCGCTCTCCTCGTCCAGGTTCAGCTTGCTGTCGATGTGGTCCATGTGATGCATCATCAGGCTCACGGCCTGCTCGGCATCGCGCGCCTCGATGGCATCGATAAGCTGCATGTGCTCATCGTAAGAGCAGTGCGAGCGGTTGCCGCTTTCGTACTGGGCAATGATCAGCGAAGTCTGCGAGACCAGGCTGCGCTGGAAACTTACCAGCGGTGCATTGCCCGCCGCTTCGGCCAGCTTGAGGTGGAACTCACCGGAAAGGCGGATGCCGGCACCCCGGTCACCGCGCGAGAAGCTGTCGCGCTCCTCACGCACCATCTGCCGCAGCTCGTTGAGCTGGTCGAGGGTAGCATGCTGCACCGCCAGCTCGGTGATGGCGCGTTCGACCATGCGCCGCGAGAAGAACACCTGGCGCGCCTCTTCCACGGTCGGGCTGGCCACCACCGCGCCGCGGTTGGGCCGCAGCAACACCACGCTTTCGTGGGCCAGGCGCGACAAGGCGCGGCGGATGATGGTGCGGCTGACGCCAAAGATCTCGCCCAGCGCTTCCTCGCTCAACTTGGTGCCCGGAGCCAGACGCTGCTCGAGGATGGCCTCGAAAATATGCGCGTAGACGATGTCGTCCTGGGTACCGCTGCGGCCGGCCTTGCCGACTCGTGCAGGTTTTTTCAGAGGTTGCAGCTGTTCGTTCATGGGCTCTCGAGGCACGAAGAGAAAGTATGGCGCCATTGTACACAGGCTGAGGCGATTCCGCAGGGGGCGTTTTACCTATATAGCCGTTGTACGACGCATTGCGCATACAAAACATAAAACATTATTTGCATTATTTGTACACAAAAGCATAATCCATCGAGCAACTTCTTGACCCTTGAGTCAACAAACGGTCAGACGTCTGCCTTCCCTCGCGGAGCCGCCAAGTGCATTGCGCAGGAAACTGGCTCCATAACAACAAGAAAGACTTGAGGAGTACCCGCTGTGGAAAGCCGCAAATCCGAAGCCCCTACGCTGGATCTCGCCCCACCGCTCGAAACGAGCTGGCTGGAGCGGATTTTCAAACTCAAGCAACACGGCAGCACCGTCAGAACCGAAATGATCGCCGGGGTGACCACCTTCATCACCATGGCCTACATCATCTTCGTCAACCCCAACATCATGGCCGACGCCGGCATCGACCATGGTGCCGCTTTCGTCGCCACCTGCATCGCCGCCGCGCTGGGCTGCCTGCTGATGGGCCTGTACGCCAACTGGCCGGTAGGCCTGGCGCCAGGCATGGGGCTCAATGCCTTCTTTACCTACACCGTGGTCGGCACCATGGGCTACAACTGGGAAACGGCGCTGGGGGCGGTATTCGTCTCGGGCGTGTTGTTCATGTTCCTGACCTTGTCGAAAGTGCGCGAATGGCTGCTCAACAGCATCCCGGTCAGCCTGCGCCATGCCATGGGGGCCGGCGTCGGATTGTTTCTCGGGCTGATCGGCCTGAAGACCGCAGGCATCATCGTCGACAGCCCTGCCACCCTGATCAAGCTGGGCTCGCTGCATGAACCGGGGCCGCTGCTGGCAGCCGTGTGCTTCCTGCTGATCGCCATCCTCAGCTACAAGCGGGTCTTCGGCGCGATCCTGATCAGCATCATCGGTGTCACCGTCGCAGGCTGGGGCCTGGGCCTGGTCAAGTTTGGCGGGGTGATGTCGATGCCGCCGAGCCTGGCGCCCACCTGGATGGCCATGGACGTGGCTGGCGTGTTCAACGTCAGCATGATCAGCGTGGTGCTGGCGTTCCTCTTCGTGCACATGTTCGACACCGCCGGCACCCTGATGGGCGTCGCGCAACGGGCCAACCTGGTGGCACCGGACGGGCGTATCGAGAACCTGTCGAAGGCGTTGAAGGCTGACAGTGCCTCGAGTGTGTTCGGCGCGGTGGTAGGTGTACCGCCGGTGACCAGCTATGTGGAGAGTGCTGCGGGGGTTGCCGCAGGTGGCCGAACCGGCCTGACAGCTGTGGTGGTAGGCCTGCTGTTCATCGCCGCGATGTTCTTCGCGCCGCTGGCCGGGATGATTCCTGCCTACGCGACAGCAGGTGCACTGATCTACGTTGCGATGCTGATGATGAGTAGCATGGCGCACATCCATTGGGATGAGGCCACCGACAGCATTCCGGCGATCGTCACGGTGATCATGATGCCGCTGACGTTCTCGGTCGCCGATGGTATTGCCCTGGGCTTCATCAGCTATGTGGCCTTGAAGGCGGGTACCGGCAAGTACAAGGAAATCTCGGCCAGCCTGTGGGTGCTGTGCGCGATCTTCATTGCCAAGTTCGTGTTCCTCTGACCGAGGGCGCTTCTACCCCGGGGGTGGACAGTTGGATACAGCCCGTCGTAGGAGCGGGTTCACCCGCGAAGAGGCCGGCCCTGCTGGCCAATCCCCACCCGCCGTTCACCGTTGCTGCCGCCACCGTATTCGCGGCTAAACCCGCTCCTACCACGGGGGTGGACAATTGGATACAGCCCGCTGTAGGAGCGGGTTCACCCGCGAAGAGGCCGGCCCTGCTGGCCAATCCCCACCCGCCGTTCACCGTTGCTGCCGCCACCGTATTCGCGGCTAAACCCGCTCCTACCACGGGGGTGGACAATTGGATAC
>NZ_JADDRH010000027.1:0-53086 GCF_044904505.1 Pseudomonas sp. 3HC3 | reverse complement strand
CCTACAACCAGAACCCGAAGCCATTTCGGTGGCACAAGAAGGCCGAGGACATCCTTGCCTCAGTCGCTCGCGCGGCGCGAGCGCTGGGCAAATGATTTTCAGTGGTATTTGTGAAACACCACACTAGCAACTGACCGAAAAATACCGCCCGCTTTACTCCAACCGCTCTTGCGTTCACGCCGACCAAGAAGTCGGTGCACCCCCAGAACACCGCAGCCAGCAACCCCATGAATACGTCCATAGTAATGACCATTAATTATGAATTATTCCTGACCCCCCAGACAGTAATCGGGAAAACAGCAGAAATCAAACACCTATTTTTGACTAACCTCTACAGACCAACATATTTCTGCACGTCCACCAGCCTAGCAACATAGTTAACGGTTTAGTTAGTACTGTACAGACAACGGCAAGTGCCAAGAGAATACTGTAGGAACTTTCAGACAACACCCCACCTGGACTCCCCACACTAAATATCACTAATTCAACGAGACCTTTGGTGTTCATCAGAACACCAACCTCTATTGAATTTACTGATCTCAAGTCCGAAACCGGGCCCTGTCTTGCACATGCCTTTTGTAGCGAAGAGTTGTAGCAAAAGGGCCGCAAAGCGCGGCCCCCAAAATCTCAATGCATAAAGAACCAGATCAGAATGATCACCGGAATCGGCACCCCAATCATCCAAAGCAGTATCGAGCGCATGGCCTTTCTCCTTGTTCGATGGTGACAAGAAAGGTGCAGCCGCCATGCCAGTTGTATCAAAAAACTACATTCATAAGAATCAAAGGCTTACCCTCCAAGCCGCCTGAGCAAACCTTGCAATATGCAGGATCCACGCCCTTGCACCTGGGTGTTCTGCAATGCACTATCCTCCCATGATCGCCACCACCCTCCCCGACGGCCCCGAGCAAACGCCGCTTACCGCCGAAATCGTGCTGCGCTACCACCTCTGCTGGAAGCACCGCGACCTCGACGGTGTCATGGCGCTCTACCACCCCGATATCCAGTACCACGACTTTTTTCAGAACCGCGTGCTCGGCCACCAGGAACTGCGCGACTACGTAAGCGCCTGCCTGCCCCATGAAGCCGGCGAGGACATCGTCCACAGCGACCGCATCCGCGTCGATGGCTGCACCGCATTCATCCAGTATCAGGTCACGGTCCAGGGCGGCGACGGCCTGGTTGCGTTCCAGTCCAGCGAGGCGATCACCGTCAGGGACGGGCTGATCTGGCGGGTCAACGAATACGCCACACTGGTCCGCCAGAACGGCACAGGCCACGCCAACAGCGGCCCGCGCCCCGCCACCAGCCGCCTGGGCCTGTCGCCTCGGCAGTTGTCGACCATGGCCCAGGACCTGGAGCACTACTTCCAGCGTCAACGCCCCTACCTCGACCCGGAGCTCGACCTGCAACAGGTCGCCGACGCCAGCGGCTACAGCCGCAACCAGATTTCCTACCTGCTCAACCAGGTGCTGGGGCAAAGCTTCTACCGCTACGTCAACCAGGCACGCCTGCAGCACCTGATGGCCAGCCTCGGCGACGACAGCGTCGAGGCGACGATCGACGAGCTGGCCTTCAGTGCCGGCTTCAACTCGCTGTCGGCGTTCTACAAGTGCTTCCGTGAGCACACCGGGCTCACGCCCAAGGCCTACCTGAAGCAAATTTCCCTGCGTGCACGCACGTAAGACAGCTGCCCGCTGACACCACTACGATCGCCCACAGACCTTGACGGATGTGGAGCCGAACCCGATGCAACCCCTGCGCACGCTCAGCCTGTGGATGGACCAGCTCGACGAGCCGCTGTGTGCGCGCCCGGCACTGCGCAATGACCTCGACGTTGACGTGTGCATCATCGGTGCCGGCTATACCGGCCTTTGGACCGCGTACTACCTCAAGCGCCAGGCACCCCAGCTGAACATCGCGGTGATCGAAGCCCAAATCGCCGGCTTCGGCGCCTCCGGCCGAAATGGGGGCTGGCTGATGGGCAACCTGCTAGGCGAAGACCGCCTGCTCGGCACCCTCTCGCCGCAACAGCGCCGCGCCAGCATCGACCTGCTGCACGGCATCCCTGATGAAGTGCATCGCGTGTTGCAAAGCGAAGGCATCGACTGCGACTACCGCAAAGGCGGCGTGCTGTATTGCGCGGCGCGCTACCCGGAGCAGGAACGCAGCCTGCGCGCCTACCTCGACGACTTGTATCGCCAAGGCATGACCGAGGACGACTACCGCTGGCTGAGCCCCGAGCAGTTGGGGAGCCAACTGCGGGTCAGCAATGCGTTTGGAGCCATTTACAGCCCGCACACGGCGACCATCCAGCCAGCCAAGCTGGTGCGCGGCCTTGCCCGGGCAGTGGAGGCGCTGGGCGTACCGATCTACGAAAACACCCCGGCCATCGACTGGCAGCCGAGCGAGGTGCGTACCCCGCTGGCACAGATTCGCTGCCAGTGGATGGTGCCTGCCGTGGAGGGTTACGCCGCCAGCCTGCCGCCACTGGGCAAACACCAATTGCCGGTACAGAGCCTGCTGGTGGCCACCGAGCCGCTGCCGGAGGCTACCTGGGAGCAGATTGGCCTGAGCCAGGGCCAAGCCTTCAGTGAAAGCAGCCGCCAGGTCACCTATGGCCAGCGCACCGCCGACAACCGCCTGGTCTTCGGTGCCCGCGGTGGCTACCGCTTCGGTGGGCGCCTGCGCGAGAACTTCAACCTCGACGAACACGAAGTCGAACTGCGCCGCTACCTGTTCGGCGAACTGTTCCCGCAGCTCAAACAGGTACGCATCACTCATACCTGGGGCGGCAACCTGGGCATGGCGCGACGCTTCCGCCCACACATGCTCTGCGACCGCCAGCGCGGCATCGCCCTTGCCGGCGGCTACGGCGGCGAAGGCGTGGGGGCTACCAACCTGGGTGGACGCACCCTGGCGGCGCTGATCCTCAACCAGCACAACGAACTGACAGCACAACCCTGGGTGCTCGACAACCGCCCGCTATCGAGCCTGGCCAGCTGGCCCCCCGAGCCCTGCCGCTGGCTGGGCTACAACGCGATCATCCAGAGCTTCGTCCACGAGGACCGGACCCTCGCCAACCCCGCCAGCGCGCCGTGGAGGCGGCGCCTGGCCATCTCGCTTGCGGACTTCATGGAAGGCTTCATGCACTGACTTCCCTTATCACTCGTACAGGATCCACCGGTCATGAGCATCACCCAGTTCAAGAACACCGAATTTGCCGTGCTCGACAGCTCCAACCCGGTCGCGGTACCGCTCGGCGAACCCGTGGCAGTCACGTCAGTCACCTGCGTGGAGCGCAGCGATGGCGTCGAAACCGGCATCTGGGAATGCACCCCAGGGCGCTGGCGGCGGCAGATCGTGCAACAGGAGTTCTGCCATTTCATCAAGGGCCGCTGCACGTTCACCCCCGACGGTGGCGAGCCCCTGGTCATAGAAGCCGGAGACGCATTGATGCTACCGGCCAACAGCACCGGCACCTGGGACATCCAGGAGACCGTGCGCAAGACCTACGTGCTTGTTTTCTGATCCGCTGATCGCCTGCCTTCGATAACAACAGACAAAGCAAGGTAAACCCGACATGCGCACCTTCCTCCTCGCCCCTCTGATGCTGGCCGCCAGCGTGGCCAGCGCCGCTGAAACGGTGAAGATCTACAACTGGTCCAGCTACGTGGCCCCCGATACGTTGAAGAACTTCCAGCAAGCCAGCGGCATCGTGCCCACCTACGACGTGTACGACAGCAATGAAACCCTCGATGGCAAGCTGATGACCGGCAATTCCGGCTACGACGTGGTGTTCCCCTCCAACCACTTCATGGCCCGGCAGATCCAGGGCAAGGCCTTGAAGCGCCTGGACAAGTCGCAGTTACCCAACTGGCACAACCTCAACCCGGTGCTGCTCAAGGCGCTGGAGGTGAACGACCCGGGCAACCAGTACGGTTTCCCGTACCTGTGGGGCAGTACCGGCATTGGCTACAACATCGACAAGGTCAAGGCGGTACTCGGCGACAATGCGCCCGTGGATTCCTGGGACCTGATCTTCAAGCCCGAGTACATGAGCAAGCTGAAAAGCTGTGGGGTCGCGGTGCTGGACAATGGCCCCGAACTGCTGCCGATCGCCCTGCACTACCTGGGCTTGCCCCATCACAGCCAAGACCCCAAGGATTACGAGAAGGCCAAGGAGTTGCTGATGAAGGTGCGGCCGTACATCAGCTATTTCCACTCGTCCAAGTACACGGGCGACCTGGCCAACGGCGATATCTGCGTGGTGGTGGGTTTCTCAGGGGATGTGCTGCAGGCGAAGAACCGCGCCGATGAGGCGAACAATGGCGTGAAGGTGGGCTATTCGATACCCAAGGAGGGTGCGCCGATGTGGTTCGACATGGTCGCCATGCCCGTCGATGCGCCGGATGAAAAGGCCGGATATGCCTACATGAACTACCTGCTGCAGCCGGAAGTGATGGCCAACATCAGCAACCATGTGCAATACGCGAACGGCAACCTCAAGGCAGACGGGCTGGTGGACCCGGCGATGAAGGGTAATACGATGATTTACCCGAGCGACGAGGTGATGGGCAAGCTGTATGCGCTGGAGGCGATGCCGGCGAAGATCGACCGTATTCGTACGCGAATCTGGACCAGTATCAAAGCCGGAAATTGAAATGGGGCCGCCTAGCGGCCCTTCGCGGGCACGCCCGCTCCCACAGGTATCACATGACCTCCAGGTTTGGTGATTCCCTGTGGGAGCGGGCGTGCCCGCGAAGGGCTGCAAAGCAGCCCCGATTTCAGGCCTTAATGGTGCTCGCGGGTAGCGCGGAACTTGATGTCCGGCCAGCGCTCTTCCATCAGCGCCAGGTTGACCCGGGTTGGCGCCAGGTAGGTCAGGTGACCGCCGCCGTCGATGGCCAGGTTTTCCATGGCCTTGGTCTGGAATTCCTCGAGCTTCTTCTTGTCATCGCAACTGATCCAGCGCGCGGACCAGACGGTGATAGGCTCGTAGGCGCACTCAACCTTGTACTCTTCCTTCAGGCGGCTGGCGACCACGTCGAACTGCAGCACACCGACCGCACCCAGAATGATGTCGTTGCTGCGCTCAGGGAAGAACACCTGAGTAGCACCTTCTTCGGCCAGCTGCTGCAGGCCTTGACGCAGTTGCTTGGATTTCAGCGGGTCTTTCAGGCGTACGCGGCGGAACAGCTCCGGCGCGAAGTGCGGAATACCGGTGAAGCCCAGCGCCTCGCCTTCGGTGAAGGTGTCGCCGATCTGGATGGTGCCGTGGTTGTGCAGGCCGATGATGTCACCGGCAAAGGCCTCTTCCAGCTGCTCACGCTCGGAGGAGAAGAACGTCAGCGCATCGCCGATACGCAGGTCTTTGTTCAAGCGCACATGGCGCATTTTCATGCCTTTCTCGTACTTGCCCGAGCAGATGCGCATGAAGGCGATACGGTCGCGGTGTTTCGGGTCCATGTTCGCCTGGATCTTGAACACGAAACCGGTGAACTTCTCTTCCACAGGCTCCACGGTACGCTCGTTGGCCACCCGGCCAAGCGGACGCGGCGCCCAGTCGACCACGGCGTCGAGCACATGGTCGACACCGAAGTTGCCCAGCGCAGTACCGAAGAACACCGGGGTCAACTGACCGTTGATGAACTCTTCCTGGTTGAACTCGTGGCAGGCGCCCTGCACCAGCTCCAGTTGCTCGACGAACGCGTCGTACTGGTCGCCCAGGTGTGCACGAGCTTCGTCCGAGTCCAGTTTCTGGATGATCTTGGCTTCGGTGCGCTCGTGGCCGTGGCCCGGGGTGTAGACGATGATGTAGTCGCCAGTGAGGTGGTACACACCCTTGAAGTCACGGTAGCAACCGATTGGCCAGGTGATTGGCGCGGCCTTGATCTTCAGAACGGCTTCGATCTCGTCGAGCAGTTCGATCGGGTCGCGGATGTCACGGTCGAGTTTGTTGATGAAGCTGACGATTGGCGTGTCGCGCAGCCGGCACACGTCCATCAGGGCGATGGTCCGCGGCTCTACACCTTTACCGCCGTCGAGCACCATCAGCGCCGAGTCCACCGCAGTCAGGGTGCGGTAGGTGTCTTCGGAGAAGTCTTCGTGGCCCGGGGTGTCGAGCAGGTTGATCATGTGCTCGCGATACGGGAACTGCATCACCGAGGTGGTGATGGAGATGCCGCGCTGCTTCTCCATTTCCATCCAGTCGGAGGTGGCGTGGCGGTCGGACTTGCGCGACTTCACGGTACCGGCGACGGCAATGGCCTTGCCCATCAGCAGCAGCTTCTCGGTGATGGTGGTCTTACCGGCGTCGGGGTGGGAAATGATTGCGAAAGTGCGGCGCTTCGCGACTTCGGCGGCCTGGTTGGTCATGGGAAATCGCCTGACTGGGGGATTTGAAAGGGGCAGTATCATACCTGAAGTTGGGCCTGGACCAAAATCTGCCGAATGAATGGCGCCCGTGCCGGCCTCTTCGCGGGTAAACCCGCTCCCACAGGTACGACACAGGATTCGAATGCGGTGCAGTCTGTGTAGGAGCGGGTTTACCCGCGAAGAGGCCGGCACAGACAAAAGAAATCCAACAGGCAATCGCTTTATCACGACAAATGACCAAAGCGCAGTTATTTCAACGCCTGCAGAACATTAAGTCGCTGTTTTTTCTCGCCAAAAATCCTGCCACCCAGTGATTAACGCTGGCCAAATGCTGCCTCAAATGGGAACCTTGACACCCATGGAGACGTCCACTCCCCTGCAAACCGCTTCGGTTGGGGACTGGTTTCATCAGCATTTTCGGGCCCGACGGGGTTCGGCTCATGGCCTGATCGCAGCCCTCGGCTTGCATCACGCTGCTACTCGCGAACACACCACCCGCCGCCAGAATTGGCCGGCAACCAAGAAGTGTGCTCGCCGACTACACAAGGAGTCCACCTGTGGCAAAACGCTACGGTTCGGGGCTGTTGGGATGGGCCGCCGTGCTCGTCATCCTGGCCCTGCTGGTCCACTGGATCGGCATCGACACGATCGCGCGTTATCGCGACGATCTTGGGTTCTACCTGCAAGCGCACCTGGTATTGGTGCTGGCTTCGATGGCGGCGGCGCTGGCCGTGGGCATCCCCGCCGGCATTGCGTTAAGTCGACCGCACCGGGTCGACAAAGCCGAGCGCTTCATGCAGTTCTTCAACGTTGGCAACACCATCCCCCCTCTGGCCGTTCTGGCCATCGCCCTGAGTATCCTGGGCATCGGAGCCGGGCCTGCGATCTTCGCGCTATTCCTCGCCTCCCTCCTGCCCATTGTGCGCAACACCTACGAAGGCCTGAAAAACGTCCCTGCTTCGCTCAAGGAAGCCGCCACTGGCATTGGCATGACTCCGCGCCAGCAACTCTGGCAGGTGGAGCTGCCCAACGCCGTGCCAATCATCGTCGGCGGCGTACGCGTGGCCCTGGCACTGAATGTGGGTACCGCACCGCTGGCGTTCCTGATCGGCGCCAACAGCCTGGGTAGCCTGATCTTCCCCGGCATCGCCCTGAACAACCAGCCACAACTGCTGCTGGGTGCCGCCTGCACCGCGCTGCTGGCACTGGTGCTGGATGCGGTGGTGAGTTTCTCCAGCAAGCGCTGGCTGGAACGCGGCCTGGTCCAATAAGGATAGGAAACGTATGAAGAAGAGAATCGCCTTGCTACTGGGCGCGGCCTTGCTGTACGCAGGATTTGCCCAGGCAGCGGAAAAACCGCTGATCCGCATCGGCGCGCGGGTGTTCACCGAACAGACCGTGCTCGCCGAAATCACCGCGCAATACCTGCGCGCCAACGGCTTCGATGTGCGCGTCATCGGCGGGCTTGGCAGCAACCTCGCACGCCAGGCCCAGGAAACTGGCCAGCTCGACCTGATGTGGGAATACACCGGTGTGTCGCTGGTGTCGTACAACCACATCGAAGAGCGCATGCCCAGCGCCGAAGCCACCTACGCCAAGGTCAAGGAGCTGGATGCCAAAAAAGACCTGATCTGGCTGACCCCGTCGAAATTCAGCAACACCTATGCCCTCGGCTTGCCGAAGCAGGTCGCCGAGGCCTACCCGCAGATCAACTCGATCAGCGACCTCAACCAGGTGCTGCGCGACGAGAGCAAGCGTAATCACCTGGTGGCCCTGGACACCGAGTTCGCCAACCGCCCCGACGGCCTGGTAGGCCTGCGCGAAATGTATGACCTGCCGCTGGGCCGGCGCAACATCCGCCAGATGGACGCCGGGCTGGTGTACACCGCCATGCGCAACAATCAGGTGTTCGCCGGCCTGGTGTATACCACCGACGGCCGCCTGGACGCTTTCGACCTCAAGCTGCTGGAAGACGACAAACACTACTTCCCCGACTACACCGCCGCGCCGGTGGTGCGCAAAGCCACGCTCGACGCCAACCCGCAGCTGGCTGGCCTGCTCAAGCCGCTGGCCGAGCAACTGGATGACCAAACCATGCGCCAGCTCAACGCCAAGGTCGATGTCGAGCACCAGAACCCCACTGCCGTGGCCGCAGACTTCCTGCGCAAACACCCACTGAACAGCGAGGGCCAGCCATGAACCTGATCGATACCTTCAGCCACCTGGACTGGGCCCAGGTGCTGCACCTGACCTGGCAGCACATCATGCTGGTAGGCGTTGCCGTGGGCCTGGCGATTCTGGTCGGGGTGCCGCTGGGCATCCTGATGACCCGTTTTCCGGCCCTCGCAGGCCCGCTGCAGGCCAGCGCCACGGTGCTGCTGACCATCCCCTCGATTGCCCTGTTCGGCCTGCTGTTGCCGTTCTACTCCAAGTTCGGCCAGGGCCTGGGGCCATTGCCAGCGATCACTGCGGTGTTCCTGTACTCGCTGCTGCCGATCCTGCGCAACACCTACCTGGCCCTGACCAATGTCGAGCCCGGCATCCGCGAAGCCGCACGCGGTATAGGCATGACCTTCGGCCAGCGCCTGCGCATGGTCGAACTGCCCATTGCCGTGCCGGTCATCCTTGCCGGTGTACGCACCGCCGTGGTCATGAACATCGGTGTCATGACCATTGCTGCCACCATCGGCGCCGGCGGCCTGGGTGTGCTCATCCTCACCTCCATCAGCCGCAGCGACATGTCGATGCTGCTGATCGGCGCCTTGCTGGTGAGCCTGCTGGCAATCATCGCCGACCTGCTGCTGCAAACCCTGCAACGTGCCCTGACTCCAGAAGGACTGCGCTCATGATCGAACTGAAGAACCTCAGCAAAACCTTCAACGTCAACGGCAAGGACGTCAAAGCCGTCGACTCGGTAAGCCTCACCGTCAACGAAGGGGAAATCTGCGTGTTCCTCGGCCCCTCGGGCTGTGGCAAGAGCACCACGCTGAAAATGATCAACCGCCTGATCACGCCCACCTCGGGCCAGGTGTTCATCAATGGCGAAGACACCACCGGGCTGGACGAAGTCACCCTGCGCCGGCACATCGGCTATGTGATCCAGCAGATCGGTTTGTTTCCCAACATGACCATCGAAGAGAACATCACCGTGGTGCCACGCCTGCTTGGCTGGGACAAGCAGAAATGCCACGAGCGTGCTCGCGAGCTGATGCACATGATCAAGCTCGAACCCAAGCAGTACCTGCAACGCTACCCGCGCGAGCTGTCCGGCGGCCAGCAACAGCGTATCGGCGTGATTCGTGCCCTGGCAGCAGATGCACCCGTGCTGTTGATGGACGAACCGTTCGGCGCGGTCGACCCGATCAACCGCGAGATGATCCAGAACGAGTTCTTCGAAATGCAGCGGGCGCTGAACAAGACGGTGATCATGGTCAGCCACGACATCGACGAAGCGATCAAACTGGGCGACAAGATTGCCATCTTCCGTGCCGGCAAGCTGTTGCAGCTGGATCACCCGGATACCCTGCTGGCTCACCCGGCGGATGATTTCGTCAGCAACTTCGTGGGCCAGGACAGCACCCTCAAACGCCTGTTACTGGTGCGAGCCGAGGATGCCGCAGACAACGCGCCATCGGTGAGCCCGCAAACGCCTGTGAGCGATGCGCTGGAGCTGCTCGACGAGCACGACCGCCGCTACGTGGTGGTGACCGATGCGCAGAACAAGGCGCTGGGCTATGTGCGCCGACGCGACATGCACCGTCAGCAAGGGACGTGTGGCGATTTCCTGCGGCCGTTCAATGCCACGGCTTCGCACGATGAGCATTTGCGCATCCTGTTGTCGCGCATGTACGAGTTCAACCGGGCATGGTTGCCGGTGCTGGATGCCAAGCAGGTGTTCTTGGGCGAGGTGACGCAGGAGTCGATTGCGGCGTACCTGAGCTCGGGGAGATCGCGGGGGGCGAAGACCAGTATCGTTTCGCCGGCTGAGGCGGTTGCTTCGTAAACGTCGGGGGCGCTTTGCGCCCCTTCGCGGGTAAAACCTACGACGGCCTGTGTCCAATCCCCGATGTATGTCCACCACCGATAAATAGGAGCGGGTTCACCCGCGAATACGGCAGCGGCGGCAACGGTGAGCGGCTGGTGAAATTGGCCAGCAGGCCCGGCCCTTTCGCGGGTGAACCCGCTCCTACGACGGCCTGCACCCAATCACCGATGTGTGTCCACCACCGATCAATGTGTAGGAGCGGGTTCACCCGCGAATACGGTAGCGGCGGCAACGGTGAGCGGCTGGTGAAATTGGCCAGCAGGCCCGGCCCTTTCGCGGGTGAACCCGCTCCTACGACGGCCTGTGTCCAACCACCGATGTGTGTCCACCACCGATCAGGTGTAGGAGCGGGTTCACCCGCGAATACGGTGGCGGCTGCGACGTTGAATGACCGGGGATATTGGCCAGCAGGTCCGACCCTTTCGCGGGTGAACCCGCTCCTACGACGGCCTGTGTCCAACCACCGATGTGTGTCCACCACCGATCAATGTGTAGGAGCGGGTTTACCCGCGAATACGGCAGCGGCGGCAACGGTGAACGACTGGTGAAATTGGCCAGCAGGCCCGGCCCTTTCGCGGGTGAACCCGCTCCTACGACGGCCTGCACCCAATCACCGATGTGTGTCCACCACCGATCAATGTGTAGGAGCGGGTTTACCCGCGAATACGGTAGCGTCGGCAACGGTGAACGGCTGGTGAAATTGGCCAGCAGGCCCGGCCCTTTCGCGGGTGAACCCGCTCCTACCCCCAAACCTAGAAGGCCTGGAGGCTTTCGGTACCCGCGAAGGGCTGCAAAACGGCCCCGGCAGCCTCGGATCAAAACCCTACACTGGCCTGCACATAGAAGGTCCGTGGTTCACCCACATAGAGGCCGGCATTGTTGTCACTGGAGCGGGTGAAGTACTGCTTGTCGAACAGGTTCTTCACCCCCGCCGCCAGCTTCAGGTTGGACCACTGCGGCCCGAATTCATAACCGCCACGGGCATGCCAGGTCACGTAGCCCGGTATATCGCCATACCGCCCGTCGGCACTCGGCTCGGTGATGTAGTCGCCATTGAAACTGCCATCGGCATTGATTCCGGTGCCGGGTGCGCGCTGCCTGGATTGGGCGTAGGCATCCAGGTTCCAGGTCCAGCGGTTGACCGCGTAACGCACTCCGGCAGTGGCCACCTGGCGTGAATAGAACGGCAGGTCTCGGCCCTTGAACCCTGGGATATCCCCTTCATAGGTCGCGCGGGTATAGGTGTAGCCACCGCTCACCGACAGCCCGTCCAGCCGCGGGTCCAGCCCGGCCAGGTCATAACGCACCGAAGCCTCGATGCCCTGGTGCTTGGTCGCACCGAGGTTGGTCCAGCCCACGTCGTTGCTGATGTACTGCAGCTCATCATCGAAGTCGATGTAGAACGCCGTCAGCTCACCGGCAAAGCTGCCATTGTCATAACGGGTACCGATTTCGTAGGTCTTGGCTTTTTCCGGCTCCAGGCCATTGGCCGTACTGTTGCCAGAACCGCCCTGGCCCAGCTGGAAGTACTGCAGGCTACCGAACGAGGTTTCGTAGTTGGCGAACACCTTCCAGGCATCGGAAACGTGATACATCACGCTCAGCGCCGGCAAAGGCTCGTTGCTGGTGATGCTGCGCTTCTTCTCGGCTACCGGAAGGTTGTTGGCGCCCAGCACCGGGCGGTCGCGCCAGTCGGTATTGATATGCTCGAAACGCACGCCAGGGGTGATGGTCCAGTTGCCCACGTCGATCTTGTCGTCGATGTAGTAGGCGCTGGCCTCGGTGCCGCCGCTGCGGTCCTGGAACACGTGGCCGTCGGAAGTCGGGGTCTCCGTCGGCACGTTGTCGATCAGCGCCAGCCGAGTCGTCTGTTCGCGCATCGCTTCCTTCAGGTAACGGTAACCGACACTGACTTCCTGGGTGGTTGGGCCGGCAAAGAAGATGCGCGACACACGGGGTTCGATGGCAAAGGTGTGGTAGTTGCGCGGGTACGACGACAACGTCTTCATGTCCCGCGAGGCAATGGTGCTGCCCCGGAAGCTGTCGGTGTAGTAGGTCAGCACTTCGAACTGGGTGGCATCGTCGAGCTGCCGCTGCCATTTGAACGACACATCCTTGCGCCGGCCCGCGAAGTAGTCGTAATCGCGCAGCGACTGGTACGGGTTGCTGTCGTATTGGGCCTGGGTCAGGCCACCCGGCATGTCGGCACGGCCATCGTAATAATGGAAGTTGAGCCAGAACTCATCGACATCGGTTGGCGCCCAATGCGTCTTGAGGATAACGTCGTCGATGTCGTTGCCGTTGTTGCTTTCACGGTAACCGTTGCCATTCACCCCGGTGTACAGCAGCGCCACGCCCATGCCATTGTCGGCCGTGCCGCCGACGAAGGCTGACTCGGTGTGTTTCCAGCCACCGTGCCGGGAGGTTTCCAGCGTGGTGGACAGCTCTGCCGAGGCCTTTTGCGGAATCGCCCGGGTTACGAAGTTGATCACCCCGCCCACGTTCTGCGGGCCGTAGCGCACCGAACCGGCACCGCGCACGACGTCGATGCTGTCGAGGTTGCCAGAGGAAATCGGTGCCATCGACAACTGTGGCTGGCCATACGGCGCGAAGGCGGCCGGGATACCATCGATCAGTACCGTGGAGCGCGGCGACAGGCGCGAAGTAAGGCCACGCACGCCCACGTTCAGCGACAGGTCGCTGCCACCGGTTCCGTTGGAGTCCTGCACTTGCACGCCAGGGATGCCGCGCAGCACGTCGCGCACGTTCATTGCGCCCTTCTCCACCATTGCCTCGCGGCGTACCACGGTGCGTGCCCCGGGATGGTTCTGTACCACGCTCTGCTGGGCATCCCCCAGCCAGTCACCGACCACCTTGATATCGGTGGGTGCCAGCTCCAGGCTGCCGCTGCCCAGGTCAAGGGTAGTCGGCAGAGGCTTCACCACAACGGTGTCGCGGGACATCTCGAAGGTGAGCCCGCTGCCTTGCAACAGCTGTTGCAGCGCCTGCACCGGCGTCAGGTTGCCCGATACCGCCGGGGCCTGTTTGCCGGCGACCAGCTCGGGGCTGAAAAACAGCTGCAGGCTGGTCTGCTGGCCGAGCTGGTTCAGCGCCGAACCCAATGGCTGGGCCTGGATGTGGAGGGCATTAGCGGCCTCTGCGGCCTGGCTGCCAACGGCCACAGTGCTGACCGCCAGGGCCAGCGCCAGGGCGCGAAAGCGTGGGAGAGGTTTGTTGTTGTTCACGTCGTCGAAACATCCTGGAATGCGGAATAAACGCCAACCGCGTGCAAATGGAAATGCTTGGCAGTTGCAGCTGGCGAGGAAGACGAACGAGTGAAAAAAAACCTGAATCTATTTGGCGATTATTTCGCTGGAGCCGTCTTCATGGGCTTTGATGGCCACCGGTAGAATGCTCGGCAAGGCCCGCAGCAGAGCATCTGTATCGTTGGTACTGAAGGTACCGGACAGGCGCAGCCGGGCGACTTTCCCAGGGGCGACCCGCAATGGCTGGCTACGGTAGCGAGAAGCTTCGGCCACTACTTCGGCGAGGGTTGCGTTGTCGAACACCAGCTTGCCCTGTCGCCATGCGGTCATGGCGCCGGTGTTGACCGCATAGGGTGCGGCGACCAGGCCCTGTGCATCTATATGCGACCCCTGCCCGGCCGACAGTTGCGCCGGCGAGTCACCCTTGCCCTGCACCCGCACCGACCCCTGCTCCACCGCCACACGGGTGCTGGCTGGGTCCAGGCGGACGTCAAAGCGGGTACCTGTGACGACCACACTGCCCTGGGCAGTGTCGACCACAAACGGCCGGTTACTGTCATGGGCGACGCTGAATATCACTTCACCGGCGTTCAGGCGCACGTGCCGCCGGCCGGCGCTGAACTCGACCTGCAACTGCGTGTTGCCATTGAGCTCCAGATGCGAGCCATCCGGCAGTTCGACCTGACGGCGCTCATTGAAGGCCGTCTGCAGGCTGCCCTGATGGTTCAGTTGCAGGTGGTGCCAGCCGCCCCAGCCCAGGCCCAGCGCCACTACCGCGACACTGGCGGCCAACGCCTGGCGCATGAAACGTCGTCGTGGCAGCTGCTGTACCGGGTCTGGCTGGCACAGCGCCTCCAGGTGCTGACGTGGAATGAAGTCGGCGGCCTGCCACACGCGGCACAGATGCTCGTATTCGTCCCGGTGGTGCTCGTCGCTCGCCAGCCAGGCACGCAACTGCTTGTGCAGCCCGGCATCCCGAGGTGCGTCCTGCACGCGGGCGAACCATGCGGCCGCCTGCTCGCGGACGGCATCGGTACCGTGCTGTTCCATCGAAAAGATCTCCTGACTCTTCATGCCGACACATCCAGGTGCTCACGCAAGTGCCGGAGCGTGCGGATCATATACTTTTCGACCATGTTCTTGCTCAACCCCATGCGCTCGGCAATCTCGGCCTGGGTCAGGCCTTCGAGCTTCTGCCAGATGAACACCTGCCGGCAGTTGAGTGGCAGCTCGGCCAGGGCCCGCTCAACGCTGTCGGCCAGCTCCAGGGCATGCACGTAGGCTTCCGGGTCGCCACTGCCGGTTGCGCCTTCTTCGAAGGCTTCCCGCTCCAGCGCCTGGCGGCGGTCCTCGCGACGGAAGCCATCCACAGCGATGTTGCGCGCAGCCTGATGCAGGTAGGCGCGTGGCTGCTCAACCTGCTCGCGCGGGGTTTCCAGTACCCGTACAAAGGCATCGTGGGTGAGGTCCTCGGCCTGCTGCCGACTGCGCAATTTGCGCGTCCAGGTGCCGATCAGCTCATGGTAGTGGTCGAGGAAGCCTTTGTGTCCGGACACGGTCGGGGTCATCAGGGAGGCAGATAAGGGTGCGAATAGTAATGTTTCGCATCAAAAGCAGCAAATCCGCCAGTCGGTAACAAAAAATTTATGGGCGATTTCCTGTACGGAGGTACCAGGAAAATGTGGCCATAAATATGAACACCTCCGGCCCTTTCGCGGGCAAGCCCGCTCCCACATTGAACACGTATCCCCTGTGGGAGCGGGCTTGCCCGCGAAGGGCCCAACACGCTCCATTCCACAATTTTTTACGCTTGAAAGATCGCAGGGAACATCAGCCGGTCACACGAGTCGGTTATTCAAATGGCTGGTCGTCGATCCACGTCGACCACGCCCGGATTGCCTGTTGATTCTGCATTCTTCACGCCCTAAAGTGCGCGCCGAACGTCCATGCTGGAAACGATCCATCCGGCTCAAGTACTGAGTAGGCGAACCAAAGTGGGGATACGGAGGACGTTCAGTTTGCAGCCACTTAATCTTTCAGTTTGCCCATGGAGTCCCTGAGCATGTCGATCCAGGTCGAAGACTATTTCGCGCGTGAAACCTTCCAGAAAATGAAGGCGTTCGCTGACAAGCAGGAAACCCCGTTCGTACTCATCGACACCCAGATGATCAGCCAGGCGTATGACGACCTGCGCGCCGGTTTCGAATTTGCCAAGGTCTACTACGCGGTCAAGGCCAACCCGGCCGTGGAAATCATCGACCTGCTCAAAGAGAAAGGTTCGAGCTTCGACATCGCCTCGATCTACGAACTGGACAAAGTACTGGGCCGCGGTGTCAGCGCTGACCGTATCAGCTACGGCAACACCATCAAGAAGTCCAAGGACATCCGCTACTTCTACGAGAAGGGCGTGCGCCTGTACGCCACCGACTCGGAAGCCGACCTGCGCAACATCGCCAAGGCCGCACCGGGCTCGAAAGTGTATGTGCGCATTCTGACTGAAGGCTCCACCACTGCCGACTGGCCACTGTCCCGCAAGTTCGGCTGCCAGACAGACATGGCCATGGACCTGCTGATCCTCGCCCGCGACCTGGGCCTGGTGCCTTACGGCATCTCCTTCCACGTGGGTTCGCAGCAACGCGACATCAGCGTGTGGGACGCCGCCATCGCCAAGGTCAAGGTGATCTTCGAGCGCCTGAAAGAAGAAGACGGCATCGAACTGAAGCTGATCAACATGGGTGGTGGCTTCCCGGCCAACTACATCACCCGTACCAACAGCCTGGAAACCTACGCCGAAGAAATCATCCGCTTCCTCAAGGAAGACTTCGGTGACGAACTGCCGGAAATCATCCTCGAGCCTGGCCGTTCGCTGATCGCCAACGCCGGTATCCTGGTCAGCGAAGTGGTGCTGGTCGCACGCAAGTCGCGTACCGCCGTCGAGCGCTGGATCTACACCGACGTAGGCAAGTTCTCCGGCCTGATCGAAACCATGGACGAAGCCATCAAGTTCCCGATCTGGACCGAGAAGAAAGGCGAAGCCGAAGAAGTGGTCATCGCCGGCCCGACCTGCGACAGTGCCGACATCATGTACGAGAACTACAAGTACGGGCTGCCGCTGAACCTGGCCATCGGTGACCGCCTGTACTGGCTGTCGACCGGCGCCTACACCACCAGCTACAGCGCAGTGGAATTCAACGGCTTCCCGCCGCTGAAGGCTTACTACCTGTAATGCACAACGGGGCCGAAAGGCCCCGTTTTCATGTGTGCTCTCCTGTACCGGCCTCTTCGCGCCGATCGATTTCCTCGGCATACCGCGCCGCAAAGGCCATCAACACCGGCCCCGCGTCCTGCAGGGTTACCAACGCAGCACGCAGGAAATTCATGTTCCCCGCAACCCGGGCCTGCTCCAGCCACTGCCCTGCCTCGGCCAACTGCCCACGCTCGACCAGCACCAGCGCCAGGCTGAACATCCCGCGAAAATCCCCCGCCTCGGCCGAACGCCGATACCAGCGCACCGCCCGCGCCGGGCTGGGCGCCGTGGCGATGCCCTGCTCCAGGTAACGCCCATACAGGTTCATCGATTTGGCATGCCCCAGCTGTGCAGCCTTCTCGTAGCACATCAGCGCCTGCACCTGATTGACCGGCACCCCACGCCCGGTCGCCAGAAGGTTGCCCAGGTTATACAGGCCCCAGTCCAAACCGGAATCGGCCGCACGGGCGTAGTGAACGGCAGCCTGCGCCAAATTCACCTCACCACCCCAACCATGCTCCAGGCAACGCCCGAGCATGTTGTGCGCCATGGCATTCCCCCCCTGTGCAGCGATACCGAACCAGCGCCGGGCGACGGTGGCATCCTGCTGGATGCCAAGCCCATCCAGCAGGATCTGCCCCAGCAGCAACTGCGCCTCGACCGCACCCTGCCCCGCTGCCGCCAGAATTGCCTGGGCGGCCTTGCCGGGGGATTCCTCGAGCATGGCCTGCAAGCCGGCCAAATCCACCACTTCCTCACGCCGCAGCAGGTAGGACACGGCTCAGACCTCAGCCCAGCGGCGCAGCAAGTTATGGTAGGTGCCCGTCAGCTGCAACAACGAAGGATGGTCCGGCACATCGGCAGTCAGTTGCTGGATTGCGTTGTCCATCTCGAACAGCAGCGTCCGCTGGCTGTCATCGCGCACCAGGCTCTGGGTCCAGAAGAATGCGGCATAGCGTTGGCCACGGGTCACCGGGTTGACCTTGTGCAAGCTAGTGCCGGGGTACAGCACCATGTCACCGGCGGCCAGCTTGACCTGCTGCACGCCATAGGTGTCCTGGATCACCAGCTCACCGCCGTCGTAGCTTTCCGGGTCGCTGAGGAACAACGTGGAAGACAGGTCGGTACGCACCCGCTCCGGGCTGCCCTTGGGCTGGCGCAGGGCGTTGTCGATGTGGAAGCCGAAGTTGCCACCTTCGCGGTAGCAATTGATCAGCGGCGGGAACACTTTGTGCGGCAACGCTGCCGACATGAAGCGCGGGGTTTTCCACAGGCGGTCGATCAACGCAGTGCCAATTTCCTTGGCCAGCGCATGGCCTTCCGGCAACTGCAGGTTGTGCTTGGCCTTGGCCGACTGATAACCCGCCGTAAGCTTGCCATCGGCCCAGTCGGCCTGCTCCAGCGCCTCGCGAATACGGGCCAGTTCATCAGCGTCGAACAGACCTGGGATGTGAAGCAGCATGGCAACAGCACCGTTGGGAAATGTAAAGGCTCAATGATATTGATTCCCTTTTGCGCTACACAAGCCCCATTCGCCAGTTAAGACGTTTCAGCTGCATGAAACCGTAAAGACAAATTGTAAAGATTGTAAATTCTTCACGAATGGTAACGAATCTCAATTGTTAGTCAAAATTGCTTACATTAAGATCCACCGCCTCGAAACCTTGGGGAAGGTCCTTACCAATGCGTCATTACGTGCCATCTGCTGTGAGCTCACAACGCCTGCTTGCGTCCGCCATTGGCGTTGCCATCTCTGCTGCATCGACTGCTCAGCTTGCATATGCAGATGATCAGGCTGCTGATTCTGTCATTTCACTCGACGCAACCAGCGTCAACGCGGCACAGGATGTCACCAGCTACAAGACGGACACCGCCAGCTCGAAGAAGTACACCGCCCCGCTGCGTGAAACACCGAAGAGTGTCACGGTGATCCCTCAGCAAGTCATTCGTGACACGGGTGCGACGTCCTTGGTAGACGCCTTGCGTACAACCCCAGGCATCACTTTTGGCGCAGGCGAAGGCGGCAACCCAGCGGGTGACCGCCCTATCATCCGCGGCTTCAACGCCGAAAGTGACGTATTTGTCGATGGCATGCGCGATGTCGCATCCCAAAGCCGGGAGATCTTCAACGTGGAGTCCATTGAGGTCGCAAAAGGCCCTGGCTCCGCTTTTACCGGTGCTGGCTCGACGGGCGGGAGCCTCAACCTGGTCACCAAGAGCGCAAAACTTGGCGATAGCTACAACGGTGGGTTCACTTGGGGTTCAGACCAGACCAAACGCACCACACTGGACTTGAACAAGCAGCTGACCGACACCTCTGCCTTTCGCTTGAACCTGATGAAGCACGAAGCCAACGTCGCCGGTCGTGACGATGTGGATGTGAGCCGTTGGGGAGTGGCGCCGTCGTTCGCTTTTGGCTTGGGCACCGATACACGGGTCACAGTGGGTTACTACCACCTGAAAACCGACGATATGCCTGACTACGGCATCCCGCTGAATCGCAGCGCCACGCGCAGCAAATACAATGTAGATGGCCCGGCTCATGTTGACCGCGACAATTTCTACGGTTTGAACAGCCGCGACTACCGCAAGACCAGTAACGACAGCGGCACGATCCGTATCGAACATGACCTGAACGAAAACCTGACACTGTCCAACAGCTTCCGCATGTCGCGCTCGACCCTCGACTACATCGTGACCAACCCGGATGACAGTAAAGGTAACGTCGCCAACGGTACGGTCTATCGCGCCACCAAGAACCGCAATTCGACGTCCAAAGGTTGGGTGAACCAGACCGACCTGAGTGCCAAGTTCAATACCGGCTTCATCGAGCATAGCCTGGTGACAGGCCTGGAATTCACCTACAGCGACACGCATAACCGCGGGTATGTCGTCACCTCGGCCGCTGGCACAGGCACTGTCTGCACCCCCGCCTTGCTGGCTTCGGGCGACTGCACCAGCCTCTACGACCCATCCCCGGATGACGGCTGGTCTGGCACGATTACCGACAGCCAAGCCTTCACCGATACGGATACGAAAACCAGCGCTGCCTACGTATTCGACACACTGACCTTCAACGAACAGTGGTCGCTGAACCTTGGCCTGCGTTACGACGATTACCAGACCAAATCAAGCGGATACAGCACAGGTGGGCGTGGCTCGGTTGCGGGGGACTTCTCTCGCGAAAACAACGCGCATCTGTGGAACTACCAGGTTGGCGTAGTCTACAAGCCGTTGCCCAACGGCAGTATTTACGCCGCGTGGTCGACCTCCAGCAACCCGTCGGGCGAAACCAGCGGTAATGGCGACCTGGAGCTGGCGGCCAACAACAGCAACCTCGATCCAGAACGTAACCGCAACTACGAAATCGGCACGAAGTGGGACTTCTTCGACGACAACTTATCGTTGACCGCAGCCTTGTTCCGTACCGACAAAACCAACGCACGCGTCACCGATCCAGACAACGCCACTTATCAGGTGCTCGATGGCGAGCAACGGGTCCAGGGTGTGGAGCTGACCTACTCGGGTAACCTGACCAGCAAGTGGAAGGTCTATGGTGGCTACACCTATATGGAAAGCGAGATCGTGAAAACCTCTACCGCAGCGAACGAAGGCAACCACATGCCTAGCACGCCGCGTAACAACTTCACGTTCTGGTCGACCTACGACATCATTCCGCAACTGACCGTTGGTGCTGGAGCGACTTTTGTCGACTCGCGCTTCGGTGACGAAGCCAACTCGGTCGAGGTACCTTCCTACTGGCGCTATGACGCCATGGCTACCTATCGCCTGACGAAGAATGTCGACTTGCAGCTGAATGTGCAAAACCTGACCGACAAGCGTTACTTCGATCAAGTATTCGCTACGCATTACGCTCACGTAGCGCCTGGTCGAACTGCACTCATGAGTGCCAACTTCCACTTCTAATCAAGTCACCCCGAGCCCCGTTCATTCCCGTGAGCGGGGCTTTTGCGTATCAAGGCATAATGCACGCCGCGCAGGTCGCGGCAGCAACTCAAGGTGAGTAACGTGGTGAAGAAGACGCTGTTCCAATTGCACTGGTTCTTTGGCATCACCGCTGGCCTGGTGCTGGCCTTGATGGGCATTACCGGGGCACTGTACTCGTTCCAGGAAGAACTGCTGCGCGCATTCAATGCCGATGTACTCAAGGTAGAAGTACGCGCCGAAGGCGTGCTGCCGCCGGCCGAGCTGGTTAAACGGGTCGAAGCCCAGCAGCACGACAAGGTGTCGATGCTATGGGTCGACGTGCGCGAAGGCAACGCTGCACGGATCTTCTTCATGCCGGCACCGGGCGAACGCCGTGGCGAGCTGCGCTATGCCGACCCGTACACCGGCGAGCTCAAGGGTGAAGTGGCCGGGCAAGGCTTCTTCAACCTCATGCTCAAGCTGCACCGCTTCCTCGCCATGGGCGATACTGGCCGGCAAATCACCGGGGCCTGCACCTTGATGCTGGTGTTCTTCTGCCTGTCCGGCCTGTACCTGCGCTGGCCGCGCAAAGCGCTGGACTGGCGCACCTGGCTGACCTTCGACTGGGCCAAGAAAGGCCGCGCCTTCAACTGGGACCTGCACGCCGTGGCAGGTACCTGGTGCCTGCTGTTCTACCTTCTGTTCGCCCTGACCGGCCTGTTCTGGTCCTATGAGTGGTACCGCGAAGGCCTGAACAAGCTGCTGGCCGACGCGCCGGCTGCGGGCCAGCAGCAAAAACGTGGTGAAGGCCGTGGCCGGCACGGGCCGCAGAGAGTCGACAGGAATGCACCGCCGCTGGTGGTGGACTACGACGCCATCTGGACCAACCTCAAGGACGCCGCGGGCCCAGGCCTGTCCACCTACAACCTGCGCCTGCCGCCTGCTGGCGGCCAGCCGGCCAACCTGTTCTACCTGCTCGACAACGCTGCGCACCCACGTGCCTTCAATACCCTGGTCCTGGACCCGGCCACCGGCCAGGTTAAAAAGCACGACCGCTACACCGACAAGTCCTTCAAGGCGCAACTGCTGCAGAGTGTTTACGCCTTGCACGTGGGCGAGTACTTCGGCTTGCCGGGACGCATCATCGTCACCATCGCCAGCCTGACCATGCCGTTGTTCTTCGTCACCGGCTGGCTGCTGTACCTCGACCGTCGCCGCAAGAAACGTCAGGTGCGCGCAGCCCGTGGCAACGTCGCCAACAGCAACGGCAATGGCGACGGCTGGCTGATCGGCTTTGCCAGCCAGAGTGGCTTTGCCGAACAGTTGGCCTGGCAGAGCGCCAGGCAGCTGCAGGCAGCCGGCCAGCCCGTTCAAGTGCGCGCCCTTGCCCAGCTGGGTGAAAACGACCTGCGCCAGGCCCATCGCGCGCTCTTCGTGGTGAGTACCTTCGGCGACGGTGAAGCGCCCGACAGCGCCCGCGCCTTCGAGCGCAAGGTGCTCGGCCAGCCTTGGGCACTGAACAACCTCAACTATGCCCTGCTCGCCCTCGGTGATCGTCAGTACCCGCACTTCTGCGGCTTCGCTCGTCGCCTCCAGGCGTGGCTGGGGGAGCGCGGCGCCAGCAGTGCATTCAGCCCGGTGGAAGTGGACAACGCCGACCAGGCCGCCCTGCAGCAATGGCAGCAGGAACTGGCGCAACTGACCGGCGCCCAGCCGGTGGCCGCCTGGCAGCCGCCAACCTTTGCCAACTGGTCGCTGGTGCGCCGCAAACTGCTCAACCCCGGCAGCCAAGGCCAACCGGTGTACCTGCTTGGCCTGCAGGCTGCAGAACCTGCAAGCTGGGAAGCCGGCGACCTGGTAGAGATACTGCCGCTGAATGGGCAGCCACGGATCGACGCGTTCCTCAAGGGCATGGCACTGGACGCCAGCAGCCAGGTGCAGGTGAATGGCCTGAGCGAAACCCTTGCCCAGGCACTCGCTGGCCGCCAGTTGCCGATGCGTCGCGACCACCTGATCGGCTTGCAGCCGCAGGCACTGGTGGATGCACTGGTACCGATCGGCAGCCGCGAATACTCCATCGCCTCGATCGCCAGCGATGGTGTGCTGGAGCTGATCGTGCGCCAGGAACGCCACCCCGACGGCAACCTTGGCTTGGGCTCTGGCTGGCTGACCGAATACCTGCCAATGAATGGCACCCTGAGCCTGCGCCTGCGGCGTAACAGTGGTTTCCATCTGCCTGAGACCGCCGCGCCGATGATCCTGCTCGGCAACGGCACTGGCCTGGCGGGCCTTCGCAGCCTGTTGCGCGCGCGGGTCAATGCCGGTGAGCAGCGCAACTGGCTGTTGTTCGGCGAGCGTAATCGGGCGCATGACTTGCTGTGCGGCGATGAGCTGCAAGCTTGGCTGGACAACGGCGACCTGGCACGGCTGGACCTGGCGTTCTCACGCGATCAGCCCGAGAAGGTGTATGTGCAGGACGTGATGCTGCAGCAGGCCGAGGATTTCAAGCGCTGGGTGGCCGATGGAGCTTGCGTGTATGTCTGCGGCAGCCTGCGAGGCATGGCGGCTGGGGTGGATGCGGCGCTCAATCGCATGCTGGGTGAAGAAGCTGTACAGCAGTTGATCGAGGATGGGCGGTATCGGCGGGATGTGTATTGACCGGAAATCGATTCAACCAGCGCCGGCCTCTTCGCGGGTGAACCCGCTCCTACAGCGTCCTGAGCTGCGCCCCGGATGTGTGTCCACCACCGATCTGTGTAGGAGCGGGTTTACCCGCGAATACGGTGGCGGCGGCAACGGTGAACGGCGGGTGGTATTGGCCAGCAGGGCCGGCCTCTTCGCGGGTGAACCCGCTCCTACGACGGGCTGTGTCCAACCCCAGATGTGTGTCCACCACCGATCTGTGTAGGAGCGGGTTTACCCGCGAATACGGTGGCGGCGGCAACGGTGAACGGCGGGTGGATATTGGCCAGCAGGGCCGGCCTCTTCGCGGGTGAACCCGCTCCTACGACGGCCTGTGTCCAACCCCAGATGTGTGTCCACCACCAATCTGTGTAGGAGCGGGTTACCCGCGAATACGGTGGCGGCGGCAACGGTGAACCGCGGGTGGTATTGGCCAGCAGGGCCGGCCTCTTCGCGGGTGAACCCGCTCCTACGACGGGCTGTGTCCAACCCCAGATGTGTGTCCACCACCAATCTGTGTAGGAGCGGGTTTACCCGCGAATACGGTGACGGCGGCAACGGTGAAGGGCCAGGGAGATTGGCCACCAGGCCCTTTCGCGGGCAAGCCCGCGAAGAAGCCGGCGCTGCTGTCAGTGCAGCTCGAAGGTATCGGCATCCAGGTTGGCCGGGAACTTGGCCCGGTACGCCGCCAGTTCCGACGCGCTCAGTACTGCAGTGAACACCCCGTCCGCCTCCCCGGCACTGAGCAGGCTCTCACCCTGGAAATCCAGCACCTGGCTGTCACCAGAATAAGCAAAGCCTTTACCGTCTGTGCCCACCCGGTTCACCGCCGCCACATAGCACAGGTTCTCGATGCCCCGGGCCGGTAGCAGGCGGTTCCAGTGCTGGCGGCGCGCGGCCGGCCAGTTGGCGGTGTACAGCAGCAGGTCGGTGTCCTGGGCGTCGCGGCTCCACACCGGGAAGCGCAGGTCGTAACAGATCAGCGGGCGAATCCGCCAGCCCTTGACCTCGAACTGCACCTGCCGCTCGCCTGGGGTGTAATATTTATGCTCACCGGCCATGCGGAACAGGTGGCGCTTGTCGTAGTGCAGAATCTCGCCGTCCGGCCGCGCCCACAACAGGCGGTTGCGGTGGCTGCCATCGGCCGCCTGGATGATCACACTGCCGGTAATCACCGCATTGTGCTTCTTCGCCTGGGCTTTCAACCATTTGTAGGTCGGACCGTTCTCCTGCTCGCACAGGCTTTCCGACTGCATCGAAAAGCCGGTGGTGAACATTTCCGGCAGGATCACCAGGTCCACCTCGCCCACCTGTTCCAGCAGCACCTCAAAGTGCGCGTAGTTGGCCTCGCGGTCGTGCCAAGCCAGGGTGGTTTGCACCAGGGCGACTTTCAGGTTCGGCAGTGTACTCAGATCGCGCATAGTCTTTCCGCTGCCTGACGCAGCGTCTCCTCTCGTTTGGCAAAGCACAGGCGCACCAGGCGTTGCTCGGGGATGGGTTGCTGGTAGAACACCGATACCGGGATGGTCGCCACGCCGTGCTCACGTGTCAGCCACAGCGACATGTCGACGTCGTTCAGGTCCGGGCGGATTTGCGAATAGTCCACCAGCTGGAAATAAGTGCCCGTCGTGCGGGTAAAGTTGAAACGCGAGCCTTCCAGCAAGCCGCAGAACACGTCGCGCTTGGCCTGGTAAAAGGCTGGCAACTCATCAATATGCTCGGGGTGCTCGGCCATGAAATCGGCCAAGGCACACTGCAGCGGCGTCACCCCACAGAAGTTGACGTACTGGTGCACTTTGCGCAGCTCGGCGCTCAGGGCAGGCGGTGCGATCACGTACCCGGTCTTCCAGCCGGTAACGTGGTACGTCTTGCCGAACGAACTGACCACGAAGGCACGCGAGTACAACTGCTCATGGGCCAGCACGCTGGCGTGGCGTACGCCGTCGTAGACCAGGTGCTCGTACACTTCATCGCTGACCAGGTAGATATCGCGGTCGGCAATAAGTGCGGCCAACTGGTCGAGGTCTTCGCGAGTGATCAGCGCGCCGCTGGGGTTGTGTGGCGAGTTGAGGATGACCATGCGCGTGCGCGGGCTCAAGGCATCGCTGAATTTCTGCCAGTCGATACGGAAGGTGCCGTCGCTCAACTGCACATGAACACAGCGGCCACCGGCCAGCTCCACCGACGGCTCGTAACTGTCGTAGCAGGGATCGAAGACGATCACTTCGTCACCGGCATGTACCACCGCCTGGATGGCACAGAAAATAGCCTCGGTGGCGCCGGGGGTGATAGTCACTTCCTGATCGGCATCCACCCTGGCCCCATATAGCCGCTCGACCTTGGCCGCTACCTGCTGGCGCAAGGCCGGCAGGCCGGTCATCGGCGAATACTGGTTATGCCCGGCGGCCACGTGCCGGCCCACGCCATCAAGCAGGGCCTGCGGGCCATTGAAGTCAGGAAAGCCCTGGGACAGGTTGAGCGCGCCAGTCTGCACGGCGAGCTGGGACATGGTGGTGAAGATGGTCGTGCCGACATTCGGCAGTTTGCTGCGGATCATGGAGCCCTCTTTCCTGGGGTATATCCGGCACGGGGTGGAGTCCGAGCATAGCGGATCGAGCGGTCAGGAAAAAGGTTGAAACAATAGGGGGATTGCTCTGGATCAAGGGGCGTCTGTGGGGGCGGCTTTGCCCGCCCCCACATGGGGCGACTTAGCGCTTGTCGCGACGCTTCTTCTCGGCCTTCTTGTGGTGCGACATCAGGCGGCGTTTCTTGTTGACCTGGCGATCGGTAAGGGTGTTCTTCTTGCCCTCGTACGGGTTCTCACCGCCCTTGTACTCGATACGGATCGGCGTACCGACCAGTTTGAGCACCCGGCGATAGGTGTTTTCCAGGTAACGCGAGTACGACTTGGGAATGCTGTCGGTCTGGTTGCCGTGGATCACGATCAGCGGCGGGTTGGCACCGCCGAGGTGGGCATAGCGCAGCTTGATGCGGCGACCATTGACCATCGGCGGCTGGTGCTCGCTCACGGCATCTTCGAGAATCTGCGTCAGGCGGCTGGTCGGCCAGCGCGTGACCGCGGACTGGAACGCAGCCTGTACCGATTTGTACAAGTTGCCCACGCCCGTGCCATGCAGCGCGGAAATGAAGTGGATGTCGGCGAAGTCGACGAAGAACAGCCGGCGCTCCAGCTCGGTCTTCACGTAGGCGCGCTCACCCGGCTCCATGCCATCCCACTTGTTCAGGGCAATGACGATGGCGCGACCGGCTTCAAGGGCGAAGCCCAGCAGGTTCAGGTCATGGTCGACCACACCCTCGCGGGCATCCATGACAAAGATGACGACGTTGGCGTCCTTGATCGCCTGCAGCGTCTTCACCACCGAGAATTTCTCGACTTCCTCGTGGATCTTGCCACGCTTGCGCACCCCGGCGGTGTCGATGAAGGTGTACTTCTCGCCATCGCGCTCGAACGGGATGTAGATACTGTCACGGGTGGTGCCTGGCTCGTCGTAGACCACCACACGCTCTTCGCCGAGCATGCGGTTGACCAGCGTCGACTTGCCAACGTTCGGGCGGCCGATAATGGCGATCTTGATGCCATCCTTCTCGCTTGGGCCAGGAATGCGCACGGCTTCCTCACCTTCAGCGACGTCTTGGTCGAGGGCTTCCTCTTCGGCATCGCGCGGCAAGTGGCCAAGCACGGCTTCCATCAGGGCACTGATACCACGGCCCTGGGAGCCCGCCACCGGAATGGCGTTACCCATGCCCATTGGCGAGAATTCGGCGCGGGCAACGTCGGGGTCGATGTTATCGATCTTGTTGGCAACCAGGATCGCCGACTTGTTCCGCTTGCGCAGGTGCTCGGCGATCATCTGGTCTGCTGCGGTCATGCCCGCACGGGCATCAACCAGGAACAGCACATAGTCGGCTTCTTCGATGGCCATGAGCGATTGCTCGGCCATTTTCTCGTCCATGCCCACTTCGTCACCGGTGATACCACCGGTGTCGATCAGGATGAAGGAGCGACCCTGCCAGCTGGCATCACCATACTGGCGATCACGGGTCAGGCCCGACAGGTCACCGACGATGGCGTCGCGGGTCTTGGTCAGGCGGTTGAACATGGTGGATTTGCCGACGTTCGGGCGGCCCACCAGGGCAATTACGGGAACCATCGGCTCTCCACTCTAGAATTCTTGAAAATGCAAAGGCCGCTGCAAGGCAGCGGCCGGAGTACGGGCGGCGTGTCCTACGCCGCGACTTGAAGCCGGTCAAGGCTCCAAGCATAGCTTCAGCGGATGGTCAGTGCCTCGAGCTTGCCGCTGTTGCCGAAGACATAGATGGTGTCGCCGACCACAAGTGGGCGGGCGCGCAGACCATCGCTGTCAATGCGCTCACGGCCAACAAAACGGCCATCGACCTGGCTGAGCAAGTGCAGGTAACCTTCGAAGTCCCCTACCGCTACATAGCTGGAGAACACTTCAGGCGCGGTCAGTTGGCGACGCGCCATCGAGTCGTTGGTCCACAGGGCACTGGAAGAACGCTCATCGATACCCTCGACCGAGCCAGAAGCCTCGCTCACATAGACGTTACCGAAGCCCTGGGCGACACCCACGTAGCTGGAGGCATCGCGCTGCCACAGCTCGCGGCCGCTTTCCAGGTCCAGGCCAGCAACGCGCCCCTGGTAAGTGCTGACGTACAAGATACCACCGGACAGCAGCAGGCCGCCGTCAATGTCGACCACACGGTCCAGCTCGGAACGGCCCTGCGGGATGGCCACACGGCTTTCCCACACCGGCACACCGTTGTTGATGTCCACCGCCACAACCTTGCCGGTAGACAGGCCGGCAACAGCCAGGCGGTTGGTGGCGATCGGTGCACCGGTGCCACGCAGCGTCAGCACGGCCGGGGAGTTCTCGTAGATCCAACGGCGGTCGCCAGTGGCGGCATCCAGGCCAATCAGGCGGTCGTCCTGGGTCTGCACCACCACCACGTCACCGTTGTTGGCAGGCGGGGCCAGCACTTCGCTGGTCACGCGCGAGCGCCAACGCTCTTCACCGGTGCTGGAGTCCAGGGCAATGACTTCACCCTTGAGGGTACCGAGCATGACCAGGCCGTAGCCCACGCCCACTGCGCCGGAAACCTTCAGCTCCAGGTCCTTCTTCCACACCACGTCACCGGTGATGCGATCGAGGGCATAGACTTCGCCGTTGACGTCGGAAGCGTAGATGCGGTCGTTCTCGATGGCCGGGACCAGGGTGTTGTAGGTTTCACCCTGGCCGTCACCGATCGAACGGCTCCACTGCTTCTTCAGCACCACTTCCTCGGTGAACTTGGTCAGCTCGGCCGGGGGCAGTTCCTTCTTGCTGTTGCTGCTGCAACCTGCGGCCAATACGGCCAGGGTCAGCACTGCTGCATGTTTCCAACCGATCACTTACGCGTCCCCTTTAGCCAGGTCATCCAGCTTCAATTGCAAGCCACCGACCGCTGCGTCATCGGACAGCGCGGCCTTGGCTTTTTCGTAAGCGCTGTGTGCGTCGTCGGCGCGACCCAGCTGAACCAGCAGGTCACCTTTCAACTCTTCACGGCTGGCCAGAAAGGCCTTGTCGGCGTCGCCGTCGAGCAGCTTCAGGGCATCCTCGGCCTTGTTCTGGGCTGCCAGTACACGCGCCAGACGCTGACGCGAAATCTCGCCCAGAGTGACGTCGGCCGGATTGTCCAGCACGCTTTTCAGCTCGGCTGCGGCGTCATCGAGTTTGCCGCTGTCGACCGCGACCTTGGCCACGAACAGGCTGCCGTACTGGGCGTAAGCGGTGCCGCCAAACTCGCTTTTGAGCTTGCCGGCCAGCTCCGCGACCTTGGTGGTGTCCGGCTGACCGGTCGGTGTCAGGCTGGTTTCAATCAACGCCTGATACAACTGCGAGGCACCTTGCGACTGGTTGTTCTGGTACTTGTGCCAGGTATTCCAGCCCAACACCACCACGCCAGCCAGCAATGCCCCGGTCAGCAGCGGCTTGCCGTTGCGGCTCCACCAGTCCTTGATCCCTGCCAGGTCATCATCATCGGTACTCGACACCCCAATACTCCTTTTCGCCTATTCGCTTGTTGAACCGCGTTACGCCTGCGCGATCGCGGTTTCCAGGTGCTCTGCAAGAGCATCCCAGGCAATGTTCTGTTGTTCGCCCTGGCCGCGCAGGGGTTTCAAGCCGATTTCTTGCTTGGCCAGCTCGTCGTCGCCGAGGATCAGGGCGAACAGTGCACCGCTCTTGTCGGCTTTCTTGAACTGGCTCTTGAAGCTGCCACCACCGGCGTTGACGGCCAGGCGCAGGCCCGGCAAGCGGTCGCGCAGGCCTTCGGACAGGCGCAGGCCGGCCAGTTCCGCCTGCTCGCCAAAGGCGCACAGGTACACGTCGATCTGGCGGCTGATGGACTCAGGCACCTTACCCAGGGTTTCCAACAGCAGGATCAGGCGCTCGATGCCCATGGCGAAACCAACGCCAGTGGTCGGCTTACCACCCATCTGTTCGACCAAGCCGTCGTAACGGCCACCCGCGCACACGGTGCCCTGGGCGCCGAGCTTGTCGGTTACCCACTCGAACACGGTCTTGCTGTAATAGTCCAGGCCACGTACCAGCTTGGTGTTGATCACGAACGGAATACCGGCGGCGTCCAGGCGGGCCTTGAGGCCCTCGAAGTGCACGCGCGATTCTTCGTCCAGGTAGTCTTCCAGCTTCGGCGCGCCGACCAGCACCGCCTGGGTGTTCTGGTCCTTGCTGTCGAGAATGCGCAACGGGTTGCTCTTCAGGCGACGCTGGCTGTCTTCGTCCAACTGCTCCAGACGCGCTGAAAGGAACTCGACCAGCGCATCTCGGTAGCGTGCGCGAGCTTCACTGGTGCCCAGGCTGTTGAGCTCGAGCTTGACCGCGTCCTGGATGCCCAACTGGCCCCACAGGCGCCAAGTCAACATGATCAGCTCGGCATCGATGTCCGGGCCGTCCAGGTTGAACACTTCCACGCCAATCTGGTGGAACTGGCGGTAACGGCCCTTCTGCGGGCGCTCGTGGCGGAACATCTGGCCGATGTACCACAGCTTCTGCACCTGACCGTTGCCGGTGATGCCGTGCTCGAGCACCGCTCGCACGCAGGCAGCGGTGCCTTCAGGGCGCAGGGTCAGCGAGTCGCCGTTGCGGTCCTCGAAGGTGTACATCTCTTTTTCGACGATGTCGGTCACTTCACCGATCGAGCGTTTGAACAGCTCGGTGAACTCGACGATCGGCGTGCGGATCTGGCTGTACCCGTAGGTGTCCAGCAGGCCGGCCACGGTGCCTTCGAAGTAGCGCCACAGCGGCGACTGTTCTGGCAGGATGTCGTTCATGCCACGGATGGCTTGCAGCGATTTGCTCACGAAAAGTCCTTACAAATTCGGTGTGTCAGCCACGGACGATCAGCGCCGCGTCGGCTTCGGCCTTTTCGGCCGCTTTCTGGCGGATGAGCTTTTCCAGCTCATCGACCAGGTTGTCATTGGTCAGTTTCTGCGCAGGCTTGCCGTCGATGTAGATCAGGTTCGGCGTGCCGCCGGTCAACCCTACATGGGCTTCCTTGGCTTCACCCGGGCCGTTGACCACGCAACCGATCACCGCCACATCCAGCGGCACCAGCAGGTCTTCCAGACGCCCTTCCAGCTCGTTCATGGTCTTGACCACATCGAAGTTCTGCCGCGAGCAGCTCGGGCAGGCAATGAAGTTGATGCCACGCGAGCGCAGATGCAGCGACTTGAGGATGTCGTAGCCGACTTTCACTTCTTCGACCGGGTCGGCCGCCAGCGAGATACGGATGGTATCGCCAATACCTTCGGCCAGCAGCATACCGAGGCCGACGGCGGACTTCACCGTCCCCGAACGCAGGCCACCGGCTTCAGTGATGCCCAGGTGCAGCGGTTGTACGATCTGCTTGGCCAGCAGACGGTAGGCTTCGACAGCCATGAACACGTCCGAGGCCTTGACGCTGACCTTGAAGTCCTGGAAATCCAGGCGGTCGAGATGTTCGACGTGGCGCAGCGCCGACTCGACCAGCGCGGCCGGGGTCGGTTCGCCGTACTTCTTCTGCAGGTCTTTTTCCAGCGAACCGGCGTTGACCCCGATACGAATCGGAATGCCGCGGTCGCGAGCGGCATCGACCACGGCGCGCACACGGTCTTCACGGCCGATGTTGCCCGGGTTGATACGCAGGCAATCAACGCCCAGCTCGGCAACGCGCAGGGCGATCTTGTAGTCGAAATGGATGTCGGCGACCAGCGGCACGCTGACCAGTTGCTTGATCTTGCCAAAAGCTTCGGCGGCGTCCATGTCCGGTACCGAGACCCGCACGATATCCACGCCAGCATCGACCAGACGCTGGATTTGCGCCACGGTAGCAGCGACATCGTTGGTGTCGGTGTTGGTCATGCTCTGCACCGCGATGGGCGCATCACCGCCCACCGGCACATTGCCAACCCAGATTTTGCGGGATTCGCGACGTTTGATCGGAGATTCGCCGTGCATGACTTACTGTCCCAACTTCAGGCGAGCAGTCTCGCCACTGGTGAACGGAGCAACATCGACGGCCTGGCCGTTGTAGCTGACCTGAGCGCCCCGGGCAAAGCCCAGGCGTACCGCGAATGGCGGCTTGCCGGTCAGCTCGAGGTTGTCCCCCTTGCGCTTGATGGCGCTGAACAGCACCTTGCCGTTGCCGTCGCTGACCTGGGTCCAGCAATCGGCGGTGAACTGGATGGCGACCTTGGCACTGCCAGCCGGCACCGCGGCAGGCTCAGCGGCGGACGGTGCCGGTGCAGCAGCGGCCTGTACCGGGGGCGTAACCGGAGCAGGCGAAGCAGCAGGTGCGGGTTGCGCAGGCGCTTGCTGTGCCGGAGCAGGCGCTGCGGCAATGGCTGGTTCCGAGCTTACCGGCGCCTGTTCAGCGGCAGCAGGCTGCTCGGCAGCGCCTTGCTCCAGCGCCAGCGGTGCACTTTCAGCTTGCTGGCCAACGGAAACGGCCTGGTCTTCAGGCTCATCGAGCGGGTGAATCTGTGTAGTGCCGTCGGCGCTTTCGACCTCAACGTGCTCCAGGGCAATCTTGGCCAGCTCCTTGCCCCGCAGGCTGCCCTGGTCCTGCCACCAGAAAAAGCCACCACCGACAACAGCCACCAGCAACAACAGGCTGACGCCGCGCAGGATGTTGTGCGACAGCCGCACAGGCTCTTCGATACGGCCCAGCGAATGCACGTCGCTGCCTTTGGCGTGGGTACCGGTGTAGCGGTCGAAGGCATCTACCAGGGCGGCCTGGTCGAGGTCCATCAGCTTGGCGTAGGCGCGAATGTAGCCACGAGCGAAAGTATGCCCGGGCAGCTTGTCGAAGGCGCCGGTTTCCACGTGGTTCAACGAACTGACAGTGAGGTTGAGCTTGCGGGCCACCTCGGCTTGAGACCAGTCCCGTTTCTCACGGGCCAGGCGCAAAAGCTCACCGGGGTTCTGGCCAGGCGCTACTGCTACTTCGGGATGCGCGGCGTTCATCGTTGCTCCGACAGGTATTGCTGGTATTCCGGCGTACCGGGATAAAGTCGTTGTAATTGCTGGCCCAATTCGGCCAGTGCGCCCTGCTCGTCGAACACCCTGGCAAGGCGGCTGCCCAGCAGCAGGCTACGGGCGTCGTGGTCGCTCAACTGGCTGAAACGATCGTAGTAGTCCCGGGCCGGCACATAATGCCTGTTTTCGTAGGACAACTCAGCCATTTCCAGCAACGCTTTTGGTTGGTGCTGGTTGAGTTGTAACGCTTTCAACAGATACGCGTGCGCCTGATCGCGTCGTTCGAGCTTCAGGGCGGTCAGGCCCAGATTTTCATACACGCGTGAGCGCTCAGGATACAGGGTATCGGCACTGGCCAGGCGAAACATCTGCTTGGCCTCGGCAAATCGCCCCTGAGCATAAAGGAAACTGCCGTAATTGTTGCGAATTCGCGTGTCACCGCGACTTATCAGCAAGGCCTTGCGAAAGTGTGCTTCGGCCAGCGCCGGCTCACCTTCGGCTTGAAACACTACCGCCAGTGCCGCGTGCGCGTCGACATCCTGGTCATCCAGTGCCAGGGCCTTGCCCAGCGGCGCCTTGGCCTGTTCGGTCAATCCTTGTTGCAAATAACCCAAGCCAAGCTGTACATAAGCCCGCCCCGCCTCCACCCTGCCCTGGCGGCTGGCCAAGGGGTCGCTCGCGCCGCCTGACACGCAGCCGGCCAGCAGCGAAAGCGCAAGGATCGACGCGGCGCGCAGGCTCATGGGCAAGGTCCCTGTCAGTGGCTGGCGGCGCTGTCTGGCAGCTCGACGTCCGCAGAAAGCTGGCGAACAGCAATGTAGCGCTCACTACGGCGGGTACGGTCATTGACCTGACCGACCAGCTGGCCACATGCAGCATCGATATCGTCGCCGCGCGTGGTACGGGTGGTGACGTTGAAGCCACCGTGGTGCAGCAGATCCTGGAAGCGACGAATGGCGTTGTTGCTCGGTCGCTCGTAACCCGAATGCGGGAACGGGTTGAACGGGATCAGGTTGATCTTGCAGGGTACATCGCGCAACAGTTCGATCATCTGCGCGGCATGCTCGGGTTGGTCGTTGACGTCCTTGAGCAGGGTGTACTCGATGGTGAGCACGCGCTTGCCGCCCAAGGTGGACATGTAGCCCATGCACGATTCCAGCAGCATCTTCAGCGGGTACTTCTTGTTGATCGGCACCAGCTTGTTGCGCAGTTCGTCGTTCGGCGCGTGCAGCGACAGGGCCAGCGACACGTCGATGTGCTTGGCCAGTTCGTCGATCATCGGCACCACGCCCGAGGTGGACAAGGTGACACGACGCTTGGAAATGCCATAGCCAAGGTCATCCATCATGATTTTCATGGCGGCAATGACGTTGTCGAAATTCAGCAAAGGCTCGCCCATGCCCATCATGACCACGTTGGTAATCGCGCGGTCGACTTTGGCAGGAACGGTCCCGAAGGATTTGTTGGCAAGCCACACCTGGCCGATCACTTCGGCGGCAGTGAGGTTGCTGTTGAAGCCTTGCTTGCCGGTGGAGCAGAAGCTGCAGTCCAGGGCACAGCCGGCTTGCGACGATACGCACAGGGTGCCACGGTCGTCGGTTGGAATATAGACGGTCTCGACGCAGCTGCCGGAGGCAACGCGGATCACCCATTTGCGGGTGCCGTCGGCGGAAATGTCTTCACTGACCACTTCCGGCGGGCGAATCTCGGCAACGGCCTCGAGCTTTTCGCGCAAGACCTTGCCTACGTTGGTCATGGCCGCAAAGTCGGACACGCCAAAATGGTGAATCCATTTCATCACCTGGCCGGCACGGAAGCGCTTCTCCCCGATAGAGTCGAAGAATTGTTCCATTTCCGGCTGGGTCAGACCCAACAGGTTGATTTTGCCAGTAGATGTCGTCATGGATTCACCCTCACCCGTAAGCTTTCGCTTAGCGAGTGGTTACCTCGGTAGCAGCGAAGAAGTAAGCGATTTCGCGAGCAGCAGCAGCTTCGGAGTCCGAACCGTGAACGGCGTTGGCGTCGATCGACTCGGCGAAGTCAGCACGGATGGTGCCGGCAGCAGCTTCTTTAGGGTTGGTAGCGCCCATCAGCTCACGGTTCTTGGCGATGGCGTTCTCGCCTTCCAGAACCTGGACAACGACCGGACCGGAAGTCATGAAGGCAACCAGGTCACCGAAGAAGCCGCGCTCGCTGTGCTCAGCGTAGAAGCCTTCGGCTTCGGCTTTGGACAGTTGCTTCATTTTCGAGGCAACGATTTTCAGGCCGGCTTCTTCGAAGCGAGTGGTGATCTTGCCGATGACGTTTTTGGCAACAGCGTCAGGCTTGATGATGGAGAAAGTACGTTGAACAGCCATGGAAAACTCCAGAATATGAGTGTTACGAAAAATTAAACCCGCGAATTATACGCGGGTTCCGGGGGATTGCCTAACCTGCAAGTGACGCTTAGTCGGCTTCGTCGATCCAGGCGGCCTGGATTGCCTCGAGCACTTTCTCACCGCCGCGTGACGGATCGTCGCTGAACTCGGGCAATGCCAGCACCCAGCGGTGCAGGTCCACGAAATTCACATAACGAGGATCGACCTCAGGCTTGCTTTCTGCAAGCTGGATTGCGATCTCAAGTACATCAACCCATTTCAGACTCATGTACAGGCCCTCAGTGCGGTGCTTCGGCAGCGTGGTTGAGCGAATACTTGGGGATCTCGATGGTCAGGTCTTCGTCAGCGACGACCACCTGACAGCCAAGGCGCGACTGCGCCTCCAGGCCCCAGGCTTTGTCCAGCATGTCCTCTTCCAGTTCGTCAGCCTCTTCGAGCGAATCGAAGCCCTTGCGCACGATGCAGTGGCAAGTAGTACAGGCCTTGACGCCGCCGCAGGCACTTTCCATCTCGATGTGATGGTCGTGGGCCAGCTCCAGGATGTTGGTCCCGGGCTTGACCTCCACGGTCAGCCCCTCGGGGCAGAACTTCTCATGCGGCAGGAATGTCACCAGCGGCATCGATTACTCCTCGATCTCATTCAGGTTGCGCCCGGCCAGTGCGGCTTTGACCGTCGAATCAAGGCGACGGGCGGCAAATGCATCGGTCACTTGCGACAGACGCTTGGTCTGTTGCTCGATGGCTGCGCCATCGGTGCCGGCCAGCAAATCACGTAGTTCTTGCATCTGGAATTCGATGGCGTCGCGCTCGTCACTGCTGAGCAGGCGCTCGCCGTCGGCGTCCAGGGCGCCCTGTACCGCTTCGAGCAGCCGCTCGCCATCTACCTGATGCTCTCGCAGCTGGCGGGCGTGCTTGTCGGAACCGGCGTGTTCGAAGGAGTCTTTGAGCATGCGGGCGATTTCGCCGTCGGTCAGACCGTAGGACGGCTTGACCTGAATGCTGGCTTCCACGCCCGAACCCAGCTCGCGGGCAGCGACGCTGAGCAGGCCATCGGCATCCACCTGGAAGGTGACGCGGATTTTCGCAGCACCGGCAACCATGGCAGGAATGCCGCGCAGCTCGAAGCGGGCCAGCGAACGGCAGTCGCTGATCAGCTCGCGCTCGCCCTGCAGCACGTGGATCATCATGGCCGACTGGCCATCTTTGTACGTGGTGAACTCCTGAGCGCGGGCCACTGGAATGGTGGTGTTACGCGGGATCACCTTCTCCATCAGCCCGCCCATGGTCTCAAGACCAAGCGACAGCGGGATGACATCGAGCAGCAGCAGCTCGCCACCTTCGCGGCGGTTGCCGGCCAGGGTGTCGGCCTGGATGGCGGCACCGATGGCCACCACCTGGTCTGGGTCGATCGAGGTCAGCGGGGTACGCCCGAACAGCGCACCCACGGCCTCACGCACACGCGGCACGCGGGTCGAACCACCGACCATGACCACGGCGCTGACTTCTTCCAGCTCAACACCACTGTCGCGCACGGCGCGGCGGCAAGCCTTCAGGCTGCGGGCAACCAGTGGTTCGATCATGGCTTCGAAGGCGCTACGGGTCAGCTCACCGTGCCAGGCACCGTGGCTGACGTTGACCACGTCAGCATCGGTCAGGGCTTCCTTGGCGGCGCAGGCGGTTTGCAGCAGCGCGCGCTGGGTAGCCGGGTCCAGATCGGACGACAGGCCAGCCTGCTCGATGATCCAGCCAGCAATAGCATGGTCGAAGTCATCACCACCCAGAGCGGTATCACCGCCGGTGGCCAGTACTTCGAATACACCAGCGGTCAGCCGCAGAATTGAAATATCGAAAGTGCCGCCGCCCAGATCATAGATGGCCACCACGCCTTCGGCGTTCTGGTCCAGGCCGTAGGCTACGGCGGCCGCAGTCGGTTCGTTGAGCAGGCGCAGCACGTTCAGGCCGGCCAGACGCGCAGCGTCTTTGGTAGCCTGACGCTGGGCGTCATCGAAATAGGCCGGCACGGTGATCACCGCGCCCACCAACTCGCCACCCAAGGTGGCTTCGGCACGCTCGCGCAACACCTTCAGGATGTCGGCAGACACTTCCACAGGGCTTTTCGGCCCCTGCACAGTGTCGATGAACGGCATGTGCGATTCACCACCCACAAAACGGTATGGCAGTTGCTCGCCCAGCTGCTTGACGTCGGCCAGGCCGCGCCCCATCAGGCGCTTGACCGACAGCACGGTGTTAAACGGGTCGCTGGAGGCAGCATCACGCGCGGCCTGCCCCACTTCGATGCGCCCTTCGAGGTAGCGCACCGCGGACGGCAGAATGACGTTACCCTGCGCATCGGGCAGGGGCTCGCTACGGCCGCTGCGCAAAGCAGCAACCATTGAGTTGGTGGTGCCCAGGTCGATCCCAACCGCCAGGCGGCGCTGGTGCGGCTGAGGGCTTTGACCGGGTTCGGCAATCTGCAGTAGGGCCATGCTTATCTGAATACCTTAGGTGCCATCACGGGCAGCACCGGGGTTAATCGTCGAGGCGCTCTTCCAGTTGGCGCACTTCTTGGGCGAGCTTGTCGAGGAACTGCATGCGGCGCATCAGGCGTTCAGCCTTGTCGCGCTCGCCTGGGGCATCCCAGCAGCCGGCAAAGTCCTCATTCAGCGTGTCCTGGGCAACCTTCAGGCGCTTCTTGAACACGCCTACACCATCAAGGTCGGCTTCATCCTGCAGTTCTTCGAGCTCTTCACGCCACTGCATCTGCTGCAGCAGGAAGTCAGGGTCGTGGACCGTGACTTCCTGAGGCACTTCGTGGCCGCTGATGGCCAGCAGGTAGCGCGCACGCCGCGGCGCACTGCGCAGCGTCTGGTAAGCGTCGTTGAGGGCCGCGGATTTTTCCAGCGCTATACGCTGCTCACGCTCGGAGGCGTCGGCAAAGCGATCAGGATGGACTTCGCGGGCCAGCTCGCGATAGCGAGTGGCCAGCTTGTCGAGATCCAGACGGAAGCTTGGCTGGAGGTCAAACAATGCGTAATGACAAGGAGTACCCACAGCCAGCCTCAAACGTTGAAGCTTTCGCCGCAGCCACACTCACCGCGCACGTTGGGGTTGTTGAACTTGAAGCCTTCGTTCAACCCTTCCTTGACGAAATCCAGCTCGGTGCCATCGAGGTAGACCAGGCTCTTGGGATCGATGATCACCTTGACGCCATGGTTCTCGAACACCTGGTCTTCGTCCGCCAGTTCGTCGACGAATTCCAGCACGTAGGCCAGACCCGAGCAACCGGTGGTGCGCACGCCCAGGCGAATGCCCTCACCTTTGCCGCGCCCGTCGAGGGAACGGCGAATGTGGTTGGCGGCGGCTTCTGTCATGCTGATAGCCATCAGAACTCCTTACCTTGCAACAGGCGACTTAGATCAAGCCTTTCTTCTGCTTGTAGTCGCGTACGGCTGCCTTGATGGCATCCTCGGCGAGTACCGAGCAGTGGATCTTGACCGGCGGCAACGCCAGTTCTTCGGCCAGCTGGGTGTTCTTGATGGTTTCGGCCTCGTCCAGGGTCTTGCCCTTCATCCACTCGGTGGCGAGGGAGCTGGAAGCGATGGCCGAGCCGCAGCCATAGGTCTTGAACTTGGCGTCTTCGATAACGCCCTGCTCGTTGACCTTGATCTGCAGGCGCATCACGTCACCGCAGGCCGGGGCGCCGACCATGCCGGTGCCGACATCCGGGTCTTCGGCATTCATCTTGCCGACGTTGCGCGGGTTTTCGTAGTGGTCGATGACCTTTTCACTGTATGCCATGGTGCAATTCCTTCCTCATCAGGGAGCCGCTCTTGCCGGCGACTGCTTAGTGGGCGGCCCACTCGATCTTGGAGATGTCAACGCCGTCTTTGTACATATCCCACAGCGGCGACAGTTCACGCAGTTTGTTGACAGCCTCGCAGACTTTCTGCGCGGCGTAGTCGACTTCTTCTTCGGTGGTGAATCGGCCAAAGGAGAAGCGGATCGAGCTGTGCGCCAGCTCGTCGTTACGGCCCAGAGCACGCAGTACGTAAGACGGCTCGAGCGACGCGGAGGTACAGGCCGAACCGGACGATACGGCGATGTCTTTCAGCGACATCAGCAGCGATTCGCCTTCGACGTAGTTGAAGCTCAGGTTCAGGTTGTGCGGTACACGTGCAGTCTGGCTGCCATTGACGTACAGCTCTTCAAGGTTTGAGACCTGCTTGAAGAAGCGGTCGCTCAGGGCCTTGATGCGTGCGTTTTCTGCAACCATTTCCTGCTTGGCAATGGCGAAGGCTTCGCCCATGCCGACGATCTGGTGGGTCGGCAAGGTGCCCGAACGCATGCCGCGCTCATGACCGCCGCCGTGAATGATGGCTTCCAGGCGTACACGCGGCTTGCGGCTGACGTACAGTGCGCCGATGCCTTTCGGGCCATAGACCTTGTGCGCCGAGAACGACATCAGGTCGACCTTCAGCTTTTGCAGGTCGATTTCGACCTTGCCGGCCGACTGGGCGGCGTCGACATGGAACAGCACGCCGCGCGAACGGGTCAGTTCACCGATGGCGGCAATGTCGTTGATCGAGCCGACTTCGTTGTTCACGTGCATCAGCGAGACCAGGATGGTGTCGTCGCGCAGCGCCGCCTCTACCATGGCCGGGGTGACGATGCCGTCTTCGCCTGGTTCCAGGTAGGTGACTTCAAAACCTTCGCGCTCCAGCTGGCGAGCGGTATCCAGGACCGCCTTGTGCTCGATCTTGGAGGTAATGATGTGCTTGCCCTTGGTCTGATAGAAGTGCGCGACACCTTTGAGTGCGAGGTTGTCGGACTCGGTTGCACCGCTGGTCCAGACGATTTCGCGCGGATCGGCATTGATCAGCTCGGCAACCTGGCGGCGACCGTTTTCCACCGCCTCCTCGGCTTTCCAGCCAAAGACGTGGGAGCGCGAGGCCGGGTTACCGAAGTTCCCGTCGACCAGCAAGCAGTCGGCCATCTTCTGGGCCACGCGTGGGTCGACCGGAGTGGTCGCGGAGTAATCGAGGTAGATCGGCAACTTCATTTGTCTCTCCTATCAGGCGGTGGCGTCGCTCGTCGTCCCAAGGGGTCAATCGACGGCAGACGTCTCAATCTTGTCCAGCTGGGCGGTTCGTCCTGCGACACGCCGCAGGTCCTGGCGCTGGGCGACTTCCTGCACATCACGGCGCTTGACGAGGTCGGCCAGGCTTATGCCGCTGAGGAATTCATGGATCTGCTGGCTGAGGTCGCACCACAGGTGGTGGGTCAGGCAGGTATCACCGGCATGGCAGTCCCCGAGCCCCTGGCAACGGGTGGCATCGACCGATTCGTTGACCGCGTCGATGACCTGGGCCACCTGGATGGTTTCCATGCCCCGCGACAGCTGGTAGCCACCGCCTGGACCGCGCACGCTGGAAACCAGGCTGCTGCGGCGCAGCTTGGCGAACAGCTGCTCCAGATAAGAGAGGGAAATGCCCTGGCGCTCGGAAATATCGGCCAAAGACACCGGCCCATGCTTCGCGTGCAACGCCAGGTCGAGCATGGCGGTCACAGCGTATCGGCCTTTGGTAGTCAGTCGCATGGCTATTGGGTACCACGGGAGTTTCGGGATGTGTGCGAGTATGCGATTCCCGAGCATTTAAGTCAACTATTAGACCTACTGCTTTAGTCGGGTTTGCATCAGGGAGGCGGGCGCGATTGTAGCAGACGAGGGGCGTGAGCACACGCCCCGCATGTCTACATGATTTCAGTACGGCGCGATCAATGCGACTGAGTGTCGCGCTGGGCCACCTGAGCAACCTCGGTGAACTCGTCCTCCGGCAAGGCCGGCAGTTCTTTGGCACAATAGTCACTGCCCATCTTGGTCAGCGCGCCACACATACCCTCCAACCGTTCGTCGACGGCCTGCAGATGATCGAGCATCTGGCCGATGGCCCGCGCGACCGGGTCGGGCATGTCGCCGCTGACACCGTAGGCATCAAAGCCGATCTTCTCGGCCATTGCCTTACGCTTGGCTTCGACTTCAGTGTCCTCGCTCTTGACGATGATCCGCCCTGGAATGCCTACCGCCGTAGCCCCGGCCGGCACTGCCTTGGTGACCACCGCATTGGAACCGATCTTGGCCCCGGCGCCGACGGTGAAAGGCCCCAGGACCTTGGCACCCGCCCCTACCACCACGCCATTCTCCAAGGTGGGGTGGCGTTTGCCTTTGTTCCAGCTGGTACCACCGAGCGTCACACCCTGGTACAGGGTGACGTCATCGCCGATCTCGGCGGTTTCGCCAATGACGATGCCCATACCGTGGTCGATGAAAAAGCGCCGGCCAATGGTGGCGCCAGGGTGGATTTCGATACCGGTCAGCCAGCGACCGAAATTCGACACCAGCCGGGCCAGCCATTTGAAATCACGCCTCCACAGCGCATTGCCTAGGCGATGCAGCCAGATGGCATGCATGCCGGGGTAGCAGGTGAGCACCTCGAAGGCATTGCGCGCAGCCGGGTCACGGTGGAATACGCTTTGAATATCTTCACGCAGGCGTTCGAACATCTGTCAGTCCTTCCGTTTATGCGGCTCGCCCCGGACCACTTTCTGGGTCTCGGTGAGGATGCCGCGCAAAATGCTCATTTCCGAACGCTCGACCGCCACCCGCCCATACAACCGGCGCAAGCGCGGCATCAGGTGCTTGGGCTTTTCGGGGTCGAGGAAGCCGATGCCCACCAGGGTTTTCTCCAAGTGGTCGTAGAACAGCTCCATTTCATCCATGGTCGCCAGCTCAGCGGCGTCAACCTTTTCGACTTTTCCCGGCGCCTCACCAGCAGCCAGCCAGGCCATACGCACCTCGTAGGAGAGCACCTGCACGGCAGCAGCCAGGTTCAACGAACTGAAGTCGGGGTTGGAGGGAATGTGCACGTGGAAGTGACATCGCTGCAGTTCTTCGTTGGTCAGGCCGGCGTGCTCACGCCCGAACACCAAGGCGATTTCCTCGCCGCCATTGGCATGCTCCACCGCCTTGGCACCGCATTCACGCGGGCCGATCAACGGCCAGGGAATGCTGCGCTCGCGGGCGCTGGTGCCCATCACCAGGTTGCAGCCGACCAGTGCCTGTTCGAGGCTGTCGACCACCTGAGCGTTATCCAGCACATCGTCGGCGCCCGAAGCACGGGCACTGGCATCCACGGCGGGGAATTCTTTCGGCTGCACCAGCACCAGACGCGACAAGCCCATGTTTTTCATGGCACGTGCAGCGCCGCCGATGTTGCCGGGGTGGCTGGTATTGACCAGAACAACACGAATATTTTGCAGCAAGGTGTTGTGCTCACAGATGCAGGAATCAGGGCCTTCGATCTTACAGAACCGACAGACGTAACGCCACGAAAGCAAATGTGACACTTCTGCCGCCAAAGTTTTCTGCTAGAATGATCGGCTTTCTTCTTTAACATCTCCAGGTGACCCGCCCATGCAGCCTATGCTGAATATCGCCCTGCGCGCCGCTCGCAGCGCCAGTGAACTGATTTTCCGCTCCATCGAACGCCTGGATAGCATCAAGGTCGATGAGAAAGAGGCCAAGGACTACGTTTCCGAAGTCGATCGCGCCGCCGAGCAAAGCATCGTCAATGCCCTGCGCAAGGCCTACCCTAACCACTCCATCCAGGGCGAGGAAACCGGTCTGCACGCGGGTAGCGGCGAAGAAGGCAAGGATTACCTGTGGATCATCGATCCGCTGGACGGCACCACCAACTTCCTGCGCGGCATCCCGCACTTCGCAGTCAGCATCGCCTGCAAATACCGCGGCCGCCTTGAGCACGCCGTGATCGTCGACCCGGTTCGCCAGGAAGAATTCACCGCCAGCCGGGGCCGTGGCGCCCAACTCAACGGCCGCCGCCTGCGCGTCAGCTCGCGTACAAGCCTGGAAGGCGCCCTGCTGGGCACCGGCTTCCCGTTCCGTGACGGCCAGATGGCTGACATGGACAACTACCTGGGCATGTTCCGCGCCTTGACCGGCCAGACCGCCGGCATCCGCCGCGCCGGCTCCGCCAGCCTGGACCTGGCCTACGTGGCCGCTGGCCGCTTCGACGCCTTCTGGGAGTCGGGCCTGTCCGAATGGGACATGGCAGCTGGCGTGCTGCTGATCCAGGAAGCCGGTGGCCTGGTGAGCGACTTCAACGGCGGCCACGACTTCCTCGACAAAGGCCACATCGTTGCAGGCAACATCAAGTGCTTCAAGGCGGTACTGACTGCCATCCAGCCACACCTGCCAGAAAGCATGAAGCGCTAAGCGCAGATTGCCGGCAAACAAAAAGCACCTCTCGAGGTGCTTTTTTGTGCTTGGTGGTTTGCGTTGCCTGTGCCGGCCTCTTCGCGGGTAAACCCGCTCCTACACGGATCGCATGCCCCTGTAGGAGCGGGTTTACCCGCGAAGAGGCCGGCACAGGCAACGCAAATTACTGACCAGCCTCGCTCAGGATCAACTTGCCATTCTTGTCCAACGGAATGGTCGACCCCGGTTCGCGATCCATCTTCACCTTGCCTACCTGATCACCGATGGAATAGGTCACGTTGTAGCCCACTACCTTCTCGCTGATGTCGTTGACCGTGTTGCAGCGGGTTTGCGTGGTTGTGTAGGTATCACGCTCCTGCATGCCTTCCTGCACCTTGTTCCCCGCATAACCACCACCGACCGCACCGGCCACCGTGGCAATCTTCTTGCCGGTACCGCCACCAATCTGGTTACCCAACAGACCACCTGCCAACGCACCGACTACGGTACCGGCAATCTGGTGTTGATCCTTGACCGGCGCTTGGCGCGTCACAGTCACGTCCTTGCAAACTTCACGCGGGGTTTTCACCTGCTGCTTGATCGGCTGCACGTCAGTCACCTGGGCGACTTCGGGGCCTTTGTTCACCAAGCTGTAGGTCGCCACAGCACCTCCGGCAGTTACACCGACAGCACCCAGCACCGCACCCACCAGCATTGATTTATTCACGTGAACCTCCTGATCGTACCAGCGGGCATGAACCCGCGCTTCTCCCAGCCTTGGAGCAAAAAAAAAGGCGCGAGTTCAACACTCGCGCCTTTTCACCGCCAGGCGGCGCAGGGAAGAACTTACGGACGTTCGTCCACACCCTCGGCCTTGACCGGCGGAATGAGATCTTCGCTGCTCAGGTTCAGCCAGATCAGTACCACGTTGGCGATATAGATCGACGAGTAAGTACCGGCCATGACACCAATGAACAGTGCCAGTGAGAAACCGAACAGGTTGTCACCCCCGAAGAACAGCAACGAGGCGATGGCCAGCAGGGTCGAAACCGAAGTGGCGACGGTACGCAGCAGGGTCTGGGTGGTGGAAATGTTGATGTTCTCGATCAGTGAGGCTTTGCGCATCACGCGGAAGTTCTCGCGCACCCGGTCGAATACAACAATGGTGTCGTTCAGCGAGTAACCGATGATCGCCAGCACCGCCGCCAGCACCGTCAGGTCGAAGGTGATCTGGAAGAAAGACAGGATACCCAGCGTTACGACCACGTCGTGGATCAGCGAAACGATCGCCCCCACGGCGAACTTCCACTGGAAGCGGAACGCCAGGTAGATGAGGATGCCGCCCAGGGCCAGGAGCATGCCCAAGCCGCCCTGGTCACGCAGTTCTTCACCCACTTGCGGGCCGACGAACTCGACGCGCTTGACCTTGGCCGGGTTGTCGCCGCCAACCTTCTGCAGGGCTTCGGCCACTTTGTTACCCAGCATCGGGTCGTCGCCAGGCATGCGCACCAGCAGGTCGGTGGTAGCACCGAAGCTCTGAACCACAGCTTCGTGGAAGCCGGAATTGACCAGCTCGGCACGCACAGCCTTGACGTCGGCCGGGCGTTCATAGGTCAACTCGATCAGCGTGCCCCCGGTGAAGTCCAGCCCGAGGTTCAGGCCCTTTTGCCACCAGCTGAACAGTGCCAGTACGGTGAGGAGCACGGTGACGGCGAACGCGACTTTGCGCACGCCCATGAAATTGATGGTTTTCATCGCAGCTCCCTCAAACCCACAGCTTCTTGATGTCACGCCCGCCACAGGTCAGGTTGACCAATGCACGGGTCACCATGATGGCAGTGAACATCGAGGTGAAAATCCCGAGGGACATGGTGACCGCAAAGCCTTTGACCGGGCCGGTACCCATGGCAAACAGGATGCCGCCGACCAACAGAGTGGTCAGGTTGGCGTCGACGATTGCCGAGTAGGCGCGATTGAAGCCTTCATGGATGGCGCGCTGCACCGACATGCCAGCAGCGATCTCTTCGCGAATACGCGAGAAGATCAGCACGTTGGCGTCCACTGCCATACCCATGGTCAACACGATGCCGGCGATCCCCGGCAGGGTCAGCGTGGCCCCCAGCAGTGACATCAACGCCAGCAGCAGCACCATGTTGCCCGCCAGGGCGATGGTGGCCAGCACACCGAAGGCGCGGTAGATGGCAATGATGAACAGAGAGACAAACAACATGCCCCACAGCGACGCGTCGATACCCTTGGTGATGTTGTCGGCACCCAGGCTTGGGCCAATGGTACGTTCTTCAGCGAAGTACATCGGGGCGGCCAGGCCGCCGGCACGCAGCAGCAGTGCCAGTTCCGAAGATTCGCCCTGGCCGTTCAGGCCGGTGATGCGGAACTGGCTGCCCAGCGGCGACTGGATGGTCGCCAGGCTGATGATTTTCTTCTCTTCCACGAAGCTTTGTACGGCGACGTCCTTCTCGACGCCACCGACAGTCTGCTTGACGTAGCGGGTGACTGGCTTCTGCTCGATAAAGATCACCGCCATGCTACGGCCGACGTTGCTACGGGTAGCACGGCTCATCAGCTCGCCACCGTGACCATCCAGGCGGATGTTCACCTGCGGGCGACCATGCTCGTCAAAGCTGGCCTGGGCGTCGGTAACCTGGTCACCGGTGATGATCAGGCCACGCTCGACGGCAGCGGAGCGGCCGCCTTCACGGAACTCGAACACCTCGGTGGTGGCCTTGGACGCGCCCGGTTCGGCACCGAAGCGGAACTCCAGGTTGGCCGTTTTACCGAGGATACGCTTGGCTTCGGCAGTGTCCTGCACGCCAGGCAGCTCGACCACGATACGGTTGGCGCCCTGGCGCTGTACCAGCGGCTCGGCCACACCCAACTCGTTCACGCGGTTGCGCACGGTGGTGAGGTTCTGCTTGATCGAGTATTCGCGGATCTCGGCGACTTTCGCCTGGGTCAGCGCCAGACGCAGCACCGCAAGCTCGTTGCGCTCGGTGGTGGTCAGGTCGAAATCATTGAAATTCTTGCGGATCAGGGCACGTGCCTGTTCGCGGGCAGCATCGTCAGCGAAGCCCAGCATGATGCCGCCATCCTGCTGAGGCAGGCTGCGGTAGCGGATGCGCTCTTTGCGCAGCAAGGTCTTGACCTCGCCTTCGTAGACTTTCATGCGGGCAGTCATGGCCTTGTCCATGTCCACTTCCAGCAGGAAGTGCACACCACCGGACAGGTCCAGGCCCAGTTTCATCGGGCTTGCACCCAGGTTGCGCAGCCATTTCGGGGTAGTCTGGGCCAGGTTCAGGGCCACGACGTAGTCATCGCCCAGTGCCTTGCGCACTACATCCTTGGCTGGCAACTGGTCTTCCTGATTGGTCAGACGGATCAGCCCGCTGCCCTTCTCACCCAGGCTTACACCCTTGACCGCGATCTTGGCATCGACCAGCGCCTTGCTGACGCGATCGAGGTCGGCCTGATTCACCTGCAGCGCCGAGCTGGCACCGCTGATCTGTACCGCCGGGTCATCCGGGTAGAGGTTGGGAGCGGAATAAATGAAACCGACCACCAGTACCAGCACGATCAGTGCATATTTCCACAGAGGATATTTGTTCAGCATCACGCCGCCCGTTCAAGACGCGGGGCGCGTTGCGCGCCCCGACTGGAAAAAAAACCGGTAACTCAGATAGCCTTGAGCGTACCTTTTGGCAGGGTCGCAGCAATGGCACCCTTCTGGAACTTCAGCTCGACAGTGTCGGACACTTCCAGCACCACGAAGTCATCGGAAACCTTGACGATCTTGCCAGCGATGCCGCCGTTGGTGACAACTTCGTCACCTTTCTGCAAGTTGCTCAGCAGGTTCTTCTGCTCTTTCGCGCGCTTGGCCTGCGGGCGCCAGATCATCAGATAGAAGATGACCAGGAAACCGACCAGGAAAATCCACTCGAAGCCGGTACCGGCTGGGCCAGCGGCAGGTGCTGCAGCGTCCGCGTATGCGGCGGGGATGAAGAAGCTCATTGGGCACTCCTAATGTAATTTTCTAATAATGGATGCGGACAGTCAGTCCAAGGGCGGTACAGGAAGCCCGCGCTTGGCGTAGAAGGCGTCGACAAAGGCGGCCAATTTACCCTGTTGAATAGCCTCGCGTAAACCGGCCATCAAGCGCTGATAATGGCGCAAGTTGTGGATGGTATTCAGCATGCTGCTCAGCATTTCGCCGCATTTGTCCAGATGATGGAGATAGGCGCGCGAGAAGTTGGTGCAGGTATAGCAGTCACAGGTCGGATCCAGCGGCGATTCATCGTGACGATGGAACGCGTTGCGGATCTTGATCACCCCTGTATCGACGAACAGATGACCGTTGCGCGCGTTACGCGTCGGCATCACGCAGTCGAACATGTCGACGCCGCGGCGCACACCCTCAACGAGATCTTCCGGTTTGCCTACCCCCATAAGGTAACGAGGTTTGTCAGCAGGCATCTGGCCCGGCAGGTAATCCAGCACCTTGATCATTTCGTGCTTGGGCTCGCCCACCGACAGGCCGCCAATGGCCAGGCCGTCGAAACCGATGTTCTCCAGGCCTTCCAGCGAGCGCATGCGCAGGTCCTGGTACATGCCGCCCTGGACAATGCCGAACAGCGCGGCGGTGTTGTCGGCGTGGGCGTTTTTCGAACGCTGGGCCCAGCGCAGCGACAGCTCCATGGAAGTGCGTGCCACATCGTGCTCGGCCGGGTACGGGGTGCACTCGTCGAAGATCATTACCACGTCCGAGCCCAGGTCACGCTGCACCTGCATCGACTCTTCCGGGCCCATGAACACCTTCGAGCCATCGACTGGCGAGGCGAAGGTCACGCCCTCTTCCTTGATCTTGCGCATGGCACCCAGGCTGAACACCTGGAAACCACCGGAGTCGGTGAGGATCGGGCCTTTCCACTGCATGAAATCGTGCAGGCCGTTGTGCTTCTTGATCACCTCGGTGCCTGGACGCAGCCACAAGTGGAAGGTGTTGCCAAGGATCATCTCGGCGCCGATGGCCTCGATATCGCGTGGCAGCATGCCCTTGACCGTGCCATAGGTACCCACCGGCATGAATGCCGGGGTTTCCACGGTGCCACGTGGGAAGGTGATGCGACCACGACGGGCCTTGCCGTCGGTGGCCAGCAGTTCGAAGGACATTCGACAGGTGCGACTCATGCTTGATCCTCGGGCCCGCGTGGCGCCGGATTGCGGGTGATGAACATGGCATCACCGTAACTGAAGAAGCGGTACCCGTGCTCGACCGCCGCTGCGTAGGCAGCCATGGTCTCGGGGTAGCCGGCGAAAGCCGAGACCAGCATCAGCAGCGTGGACTCCGGCAGATGGAAGTTGGTGACCAGGGCATCGACTACATGGAACGGGCGGCCCGGGTAGATGAAGATGTCGGTGTCGCCACTGAAGGCCTTGAGCACGCCATCACGCGCGGCGCTCTCCAGCGAACGCACACTGGTGGTGCCAACGGCGATCACCCGACCACCACGGGCACGGCAGGCCTCGATGGCATCGACCACATCCTGGCCCACTTCGAGCCACTCTTTATGCATGTGGTGGTCTTCGATCTTGTCGACACGCACCGGCTGGAAGGTGCCAGCGCCCACATGCAGGGTGACGAAGGCGCGTTCGACGCCCTTGGCTGCGATCTTTTCCAGCAGCGCCTCGTCAAAGTGCAGGCCTGCAGTAGGCGCGGCGACCGCACCGGCGCGCTGGGCGTACACGGTCTGGTAGCGCTCACGGTCGGCGCCCTCGTCCGGGCGGTCGATATAGGGCGGCAACGGCATATGACCGACACGGTCGAGCAACGGCAGCACCTCTTCGGTGAAACGAAGCTCGAACAGCGTGTCATGACGCGCGACCATTTCGGCCTCGCCACCGCCATCGATGAGGATGACCGCGCCTACCTTGGGCGCCTTGCTGGCGCGCACATGGGCCAGCACCCGGTGGCTGTCCAGCACGCGTTCGACCAGTACCTCCAGCTTGCCGCCGGAGGCTTTCTGGCCAAACAACCGCGCCGGGATCACCCGGGTGTTGTTGAACACCATCAAGTCGCCGGGGCGCAGATAGTCGAGCAAGTCGGGGAATTGCCGGTGCGCCAGCGCGCCGGTAGGCCCATCGAGCACCAGCAGACGGCTGCCATGGCGCTCTGCCAACGGGTGGCGGGCGATCAGGGAATCAGGGAGTTCGAAGGAAAAATCGGCGACGCGCATGATGATGTTCGGTTCGGCAGGGCCGGGAAGTTTAGCCCAATGTGTGAAAATTGACCATGAAAGCCGATTGACCGACCAGCGGCACCTCTTTATACTGCGCGCCACGCCCTGATGGCGGAATTGGTAGACGCGGCGGATTCAAAATCCGTTTTCGAAAGGAGTGGGAGTTCGAGTCTCCCTCGGGGCACCATCACATAGTTCCAAGCGGTCCCTACCAGACCCGGAACACCAAAGAAACCGGCCACTTGGCCGGTTTTTTTGTGCCCATCGTTCCCAGTGGTTCCCTTGAAAGCCCGCAAGTATGTGAGTAGATTTGTGAGTAGGACGAGTTCGGTCCAGAATCCTACTCACACACCGACCGCAATCCAGCGCGGTTCGGCACTGCAAGGGAATAGCCGTGGCGCTCACAGATACCGCCATCCGCACCGCCAAACCCCGCGACAAGCTCTATCGCCTCGCTGACGCCCAAGGCCTTTGCCTTGAGGTGACGACCGCTGGCGGGAAGCTATGGCGCCTTCGCTACCGATTCGAGGGCAAGGCCAAGATGCTGGGCCTGGGCGCCTATCCCGCTGTGACACTTGCCCAGGCACGCGAGCGCCGGGATGCCGCGCGAAAATTGCTGGCCCAGGACATAGACCCAAGCGCACATAAACAGCAGGAAAAGGCCGCTGCTGCTGCCCTGGTGCTGACGTTCGAAGTTCTGGCGCGGGAATGGTACGACTACAACCAGCCACGATGGGCGCCAGCCACCGCATCGAAAGCGCTGCAGTATCTGGAGTCGGACATATTCCCGGTGATTGGCAAACGGCCCGCTGCTGAGGTGCAACGCCCTGAGCTGGTCGACCTGGTGCGCAAGATCGAGCGGCGCGAGGCATTTAACGTCGCCCGTAAGGTTCGCCAGTGGCTGAGCCAGATATTTCGTTTCGGCTTGGCCAAGGGCGTGGTACCCGGCAACCCCGCCACCGATCTGGACGTGGTAGCCGCGCACGCCCCGCGCACTCGCCACCATCCGCACGTATCAGAAGGCGAACTCCCCGAGCTGCTGGAGAAACTGGACGCGGCCCAGTGCGATATCACCAGCAAGATCGCCATTCGCCTGCTACTGCTGACAGCAGTGCGACCCGGTGAGCTGCGGCTGGCACCCTGGGACGAGTTCGACCTGGAGTCAGCTACCTGGACGATCCCTGCAGCACGGATGAAGGCACGGCGCCCTCACATCGTCCCGCTCCCACGTCAGGCCGTAGTTCTGCTGCGTGCACTGCATGAGCTGACCGGCTCCTATCCCCTCGCCTTCCCTGGCCGCAATGATCGGTCTAGGCCAATGAGCGAGAACACAGTGAACAAGGCGCTTTCCACCATGGGATACGACGGGCGCCAGACTGGCCACGGTTTCCGTCATCTATTGAGCACAAGCCTGAATACCCGAGGCTACAACCGCGACTGGATCGAGCGGCAGCTGGCCCATGGCGATCAAGACTCGATCCGCGACACGTACAACCATGCACACTACCTGGATCAACGCCGCGCGATGATGCAGGCATGGGCCGACGTGATCGACGCACTGTGCGCGGGAGCCAACATTATCAGCATAGGGCGATCAGCCTAACCTTTGGACGAGGTATCAGACATGGCTAAGATTGACACCGTAAAAGATTTACCGACCTGGTTCGATCTGAACAACTACAAGGCGGTATCTGAATTTTCGGCAAAAGATTGGTTGTTTCACATTCAGTTACGAGCAACCATGCTCCCAATGCTGCCCATGCTCAAGCTTGATTATTTGGCGGCCATACCAAAGCTTCAAGAGCTTCGAAAATCCGGCTCTACGGAAGCTATGTACATTCTCGACATGGTGGACGTCCTCAATCAAGTTCGCGATAACCCCATCGATTGCTACCTGCCTGGTAACTTCTATTGGGATGCAGCACGCTTTGCTATTTCCAATGACGGCCTTGCCGATCAACGGTCCATAAAGCCGCTCACGCTTTACGACATGCTGCGCCAAAAAACATCTGATCAATTTTCCGTTGAAGACGGAGATGAGGATAGTTCAACCCTAACCCTATGGGACTACCTTGAAAATGAGGAACTATCTGCATATCCAGAAACCGAGATTGACTTAGATTTAGATGAGGAAGGCCAAAGCCTCACATTGACGGAGCTGCTTTCCAGGGAAGACAAATACGATCTTTTCTCACGCACACCACATATCGAGATAAAACTCGATAGGAAAATTAACGAGAAGTGGCATAACCCCGCAATCACCGTCGATCTTAACGCACCGGATGCTGCCATTCTTAAATCATTCAAAGAATGGCTGAAAAGAGAAAGAACCAATTCCCCGGAAGGTGCAGGCACCCCGAAAAAACCAGCATTTGACTGGTGGGGTGATTACGGTTTGCTGCCTTACCTAGACCTTTATTTGTGGTCTTTGGAGACTGACAACCACATCCCATATCGGGTAATGGCAAATGCAATCTCCGCCGATACGTTCGGCGAAGACCGTCTGCGGAAAACCGTGAAACCACTAGCCTCAGACCTAAGCACCTTGATAGATGGCTTGAAGCCTTTTGCTGCGGAAGATTTTGGCTAACCAAAAGATCCGGAATAAATTCACTCCCAATAAATTCCGGAACATTTTGATGGTAGGTATTTGGATCGAAAGCTAGTTTGATTACCTATTAAATCCATAGCCATCCAACCACGCCCACGGAGGCGCAGACGATGGCTACCCCTACCAACACCACCCCACCCGCTCGCCGCTTCATCAAGCGACAGGACGTTGAGTCGATCACCGGCCTGTCCTGCACTGAGATCTACCGCCGTATCGCCGCTGGCGCTTTCCCCAAACAAGTCACGCTCGGCCCTAAGTGCGTCGTGTGGATCGAGGCAGAGATTTACGCCTGGTGTGATGAGCAGATCGCAGCCAGCCGTGCCGAGGTGGCGTGATGACCTACCCGTAAGCGCTTCATAAACCCCACCTAACCAAAGATGGGCAGCGCACCTAGCTGTGTATTTGAGGTGTGCAATTCCATGGTAGTAGCGCTTCGTAGTCTTCCACTGAGCACGCCTGCGGCAGGCGTTCC
>NZ_JADDRH010000026.1:0-65392 GCF_044904505.1 Pseudomonas sp. 3HC3 | reverse complement strand
AGTGGAAGACAGGGAATCGTGTTTCGAACTATGCTTTTTCATGGTCTCGCCCTCGCTGCCGTTGGCTTCTTCGAACACCACCGTGGCACTGTGATGCCTCGGCGGGGGCGAGTCCATCGATTACACACATGCACAGGCCGTCGTAGGCGCGGGTTTACCCGCGAATGGGCCAGGCCTGCTGGCCAATCTCCACCCGCCGTTCACCGTTGCCGGCGCGCCCGTATTCGCGGGTAAACCCGCTCCTACACACATGCACAGGCCGTCGTAGGAGCGGGTTCACCCGCGAATGGGCCGGCCCTGCTGGCCAATCTCCACCCGCCGTTCACCGTTGCCGGCGCGCCCGTATTCGCGGGTAAACCCGCTCCTACACACATGCACAGGCCGTCGTAGGAGCGGGTTTACCCGCGAATGGGCAGGCCTGCTGGCCAATCTCCACCCGCCGTTCACCGTTGCCGGCGCGATCGTATTCGCGGGTAAACCCGCTCCTACACACATGCACAGGCCGTCGTAGGAGCGGGTTCACCCGCGAACACGGGCTAAGCCCGTGCTATCCGCCGCGTTGTCTGTTTCGTGAACAAGCCCGCACGTTCCAGGATATGGCGGTCATTCGACCGCCAACCGCCCCTTGTTCTGCCGCTCGGCCTTGTACTGCATGGCCACTGCCGGTGCCGGCTTGGCGGCACCGGTTTCCAGCCATTGACGCATGCGGCTGGCATCGGCGAAGTGGGTGTACTTACCAAAGGCATCGAGAATGACCATGGCCACCGGGCGGTTGTCCATGCGGGTCAGCAGTACCAGGCAGTGCCCGGCTTCGTTGGTGAAGCCGGTCTTGGTCAGCTTGATGTCCCAGTTGCTTTTGTTCACCAGGTGGTCGGTGTTACGGAAGCCCAGGGTGTAGTTAGGCTTGCGGAAGGCCACGGTCTTTTCGCGGGTGGTCGACAGCTCGCTCAGCATCGGGTATTTGCGCGAGGCCATCAGCAGCTTGGCCAGGTCGCGGGCAGTGGAGACGTTCTGCGTCGACAGGCCGGTCGGCTCGACATAGCGGGTATGGGCCATTCCCAGGCTGCGGGCTTTGGCATTCATTGCCTTGATGAACGCAGGGTAACCGCCGGGGTAGGCGTTGGCCAGGCTGTTGGCCGCACGGTTTTCCGACGACATCAGGGTAATCAGCAGGGTTTCGCGACGGTCCAGCAGGCTGCCCAGGCGCACGCGCGAGTACACGCCTTTCATTTCCGGGTTGTTGGCGATGGTCATGGTGAGCATTTCATCCATGGGCAGCTTGGCATCCAGCACCACCATCGCCGTCATCAGTTTGGTGACCGAAGCGATTGGCACCACGCGGTCCGCGTGGCTTGAATACAACTCCTTGTTGCTGTTCAGGTCGATCAGCAGGGCGCTGCCTGAAGCCAGATGCAGTTTGGATGGGTCACGTTGAACCTGGGCCGGGGGTTGTGCAGCAGCAGTCGACGGAAGGGTCGCGGTACCTGTGAGCAACAGCAGCAGGCTGAGGATAGACAGGGAAGTTTTCACGTTGAGGCTCACTAAAAGTTTGTATGTCGTTGGCTGTGCAAGGGTTTTCCCCCTAAAAACCGATGCATTCTGGAGTATGGCTGAATTGCTGTCGAATGCCTTATGACTAAAGGGCGCAAGGTGAACGATATTTAATCCTGTACCAATTCTGTACCAATTAGCTGCATTTCTAGCTTCGCCAATTCACCCCAATCGTTGGCCGAATTCAGCCATTTCGCGTAGGTGGAAAGGAGCACTTGCACCGAGTGCCCAAGCTGCCCCGCAATGAAGGCCGGGTTCATCCCTGACATGAGGCACATCGTGGCATAAGTGTGCCGGCAATTGTACTGAGGGCGGTGCCTGAGGCCCTTTGCTTCGACCGCCTGGTTGAAGTGTTTGCCGGCGGTCTCTGGCACGGTGATGTGTGGCGACGAGCCGGATGGCTGGAAGATGAATGGCGACTCGGTCGAGACTCGACGCTTCTGCCTGGAGCGGTAGTGCGCGATTTCCTTCGCCCTAGCCAGCGCGCCCAGCGCACGACTGTTCAACATCACGGTGCGGGTGTACTTGGTCTTGGTCCGCTCCATGACCTGCTTCTCGACCACGATCCGGCAGACGTGGGCCGTCTTCTTCTCGAAATCAATCTCGTCCCAGCGCAGCGCCATGATTTCGCCTGTACGCATGCCGGTGTAGAAGGCGAACTCGTAGAATGCTGCGAACACCTGGTTGCACCGAGAAAAGTTCTCGTACATCCACTCGATAAGGGATTCAGCCTCTTCCAGTGTGAAGGGGTCGACCTGCTTCTTGTTCTTCTGCGGCAGCTGGATTGATGCTGCCGGGTTCCTGTCCACAACCTCGTCATACACCGCTGCGCGGAACATCGCCTTGACCCGGGCGATTGCAGCGCGCTTGACTGTCGAGCTTTTCCACTCGGTCCTCGCGACTACCTCCCTTAGCACCATCGGCGTGACGGCCTTGATAGGCAGCGTCGCCAAATGGGGCATCCAGTAGTTGTTCATCAAGCCTTTGTAGTTGACCCGCGTGTCGTGCACCACCTCTAGGCTGTTCAGCCAGCTCTGGGCGTACTCGCCAAACATAAGTTCGTTGGCCGGCGCCGAATAGCTCGAAGCCGGGAACAGCTCGGCATACCGTTTTTCGTCGAGTACGCCGTGCTTGGCCAGGCTGACTACTTGAGCGCGTAGATCGGCTGCCGCTTTGATCCCCTTGGCGGTTTGGGGGTACGCGAGAGTTTCGGACCGACGCTCACCGTTCCAAGTAAAACGGATCCGGATTGACTTGCCGATGAACTCGACTCCAGTGGGTAGCCCCAGTTTCCTTCCAGCCACGCTTCGTATCTCCTGATGCTGTAAAAAATCCGGCCGTCGATCTTCTTCCAGACCCCCTCAGGGATCACGCCGCGGCTTCGCTTGCCTTCCAAGGCCCGTTTGGTCGTACCGACCAGCTCGGCCATTTTCTCCTCCGGAACCTTGTCGGATACATAGGCCACCGGCTGGCGTTCTTCGTCTTGCATGATGGTCTCCACGCCGCCGGTGGCGGCAGGTTGGTGGTCAGTCGACCTGGTAGTAGACGTAGCAGTCGACGCCCTGAGCGATAAGTGACTTGTGCATAGCCTGCACTCCGGCGCTGTGCTGGTTGCCCTGACCTGGCCAAGGGGTGTCCAGATGCAGGCCTTGTCGGTGATAGCCGTGCTTCTTCTGGATGTAGCCAGGCAGCCCGTGATCTGTGTCGAGACGCATGCCGGGCACTGGGATTACCACTCGATCCAGGTTTGCGCTGCCGCCGTCGTTCGTGCATGCCGCAGCAGCGGCTTTGCCGGCCTCCAGCGCGGCGGCGATCTTCGGTCCAAGGGCCATCAATTCTTCCTTTTTCATGGCAATAGCTCTCCATGCCCGCGCATGTCGGCGGGCTTGAGTAGTTGGGGGGAGGGGTTAGGCTTCTGGTTCGAAGCAGCGCTTGTAGCGCGCGCGGTAATCGTCGCGCTCCAGGTTGTCGAGCAGCTCTTGCTCGCGGCCGTCGGCCCACATCTGCTGATGACGCTTGTTGCACGTGAAGCCGGTGTCCGACTCGCTTTCGCCGTCAACCCACTCCAGCCATTTGCAGGTGTTGCAGTTCTTGCTCATCGCGGCGCCTTCCATACCAGGTAGGCCATGTACATCAGGGGCAGGATCATGGCTGGATGCTCCAGGTGATTGCCATCGTGATCACCCCAAACCATCCGGAGATGGCAAGGGCTCGGTAAACGATTAGGTCACGCTCAGCCTTCAAGGCCCTGCGCAGCCATTCGGACTTCTCCGTGATCAGCTGATCTGCGAACTCGCAAGCGCGCTGGAAGTGCTCTTCAGAAACGCTCATGGCATCAGCTCCTTAGGCACCTGGACGGTATCGCCGAGCTTGGTGAGTACTAGGGTTCGGCAGAAGGCAACCAATGCTGTCGGGCCGTATAGCCAGATGCCGGCGCCCGCTGGGCCGGCGCTGTATTGGCAGCTGCTGTCCTGCAGGTGCTGGTTGTGATGTGCGCTGCCCCGGTAACTGTCAATCAGCAGGCCGCCCTGGCTCCAGTCCTTGGACGGCTGATAGAGGTTCGTCCAGCAGCCGCCTTCTGGGGTGTCGTAGATGCAGATGACGCCATGCTCACCGATTCCAATTTCAGCGGCATCAGTTGCCATGGCCACCGCCCAGTCCAGCGCTGCGCCGATCAGGTTGGATACCCTCACTTCGATCGGGTCGGTCATGGCATCTGCTCCCCGCGCTGGGCGGCAACGCTGACGATGGCAGTGCGTGCAGCCTTCCGGCGATCGCCCTGGGCGTATTCGCTGTTCACCCAGATCATGGTGTCGTCAGCCCATACGGCTTCATCCTCACCAGAGCCTTCGACGTTGACTTGCATGCCCAGGTCAATGGCCAGCTTGAATGCGTCGCCGTCGTTGATGTGAGGGTTCCAATGTGCCCGGGTGCCCGACTGGCCCTTGATGCGCAGCGGCCATTTCGGATCGCTGCAGGTGCACGGCTCCACTTCAATTCCAGCGGCCTTAGCGGCGAGCAGCAGTTCTTCAAGCTCAGTCACAGCTGATACCTCTCATCAATCCAGCGCCCAGGCGCCAGTGCGGGTGTAGGTTCGGGTTGTGTTTCGTGCGGGGAGAGCTGGCGCTGGTTGCCGGCCTGCAGCTGGCTGTCGGGGATGCAGCTGATGCCGACACCGTTGAGCAGGTAGCAGGTGACGCCGCGCTGGCTGTCGTGCTGCACGTCGATGACGTTCTCGGTTGCGCTTGCGCCGGTGGCCAGCAGCAGGAGGCAGAGGGCGAGGCGGGTCATTTGCGCAGGCCCTCGTCCGGGTCAAAACCGTATCGCCGGCACAGCGCGTGTGCCACGCCTGAGCCGCAGCAGAAGGCATCCTTCATCAGCACCCAGCGCGGCTGCTTCATCCTGGTGGTGCCTCTCACCATGCGCACCGCAGTGCGGAGCAAATCGTCTTCAGTCAACTCGCAGCCGGAAAGCGTGATGGTGCGGCTCTTCCCGTTCAAATGCTGGAGCGCCGCCCGGAACTGCTCGATGTACTCTTCTTGGGTTGAGCCCCACCGGTTCACCAGGCATTCATCATCCACAGGACAGCCTTCATCTTCGGGCTCGTCCGAAGGGGTACCAGGTACCATCAGGAACTCACTTTCCACCGCCTGAAGAAGGTCGGAGAAGCGCTTTGTGTTGCGGACGTTAACCTCCAGAACGCTGACCGGATGCGAGTGATGCAGCCCAAAAATGTCGTAGATGCGCGCGAGGTCTGGGTGCAGTTGGCTTTCTTCAGGCATTACTTCGTCCTTGGCCGCCATATCGCGGCAGTGGATAGAGGGGAGAGGGGTTACAGCTGGGTGGAGTACAAATGTGCTCCTGTAGTCATTCGCCCTGGTTGGCGAGAGCATTCAGGCGCTGGAAGGACGTGCCCGAAATGCCGTGGACTCGCTCATCTGGCGGCATGTCTTCGTCGCGAAGGTCGTAGCGCTTGAGGAGGTCGATCAGCTGGCGCTGGTCGTGAATGGGCTGGATGCAGGGATGTCCAGGTAGCTCGGCTGGTATCTCGAAGCAAATCCGGTCGTAGCCGTTCCCGCCGACGTGCCAGGCTATCGGCGCCCTCGGCTCTGCGCTGGCAGATAGGGCTGTCTCGATCTTGGCAGCCAACCGCAGCGGAACATCATCGGCCAGCAGTTCGCGCAGCAGCGCATCCCGCTCGGCCAGCTTGTCGTTCAGCTGCTCAATCGCCGAGAGGTTCTTGATCCCGTGGCTTCGCGAGTAGAACCGATCGAGCCTGGCGCTCAGGTCGTCGCGCTCCTCCCGCAGGTAGCCAAGCTCTACCCGCAGCCGCTCAACCTCAGTGGCACCGGTCATCGGGCCCAGGCCAACAATCGGCAGTCCAGTCGCCGCCGCATCCCTCTCTGCCTCTTCTTTGGTCCACCAGATGGCAGTACCAACCATCCAGGCTATTGGCTCGGGGTGGGGCTGCGGGGCTGGCGCTGGAAAATTCTTCACGACCGCCTCGTAGGCGATGACCATCCAAGCATTCGGGCATGCTTGGCGGTCCATGTACTCTCTGACCTTTCTGGCCAGGTCATGAGCGGCTGGCGGGCTGACCATATCGATGATCCCCTCGATATGGTCATGCTGCTCGATGGTGCTGGATCGGTTTTCTGTGGGCATGGGTAACTCCAGGCTTGGGCTACATTTGAAATTTGGCTCTGAGGAGCGTGCGCGATGGACCATATGACTTGCTTGGTATGCAGGGTCGACATCTTCCAGGTACTAGATCCGAGCACCGATTCCTTCAAAGCGGTGTGCGCTGATTGCGGCCCGTACAGGATCGAAAAGCAGGTGCTTCGCCTTATGGACAAAGGACGGCGCCTGCATGGGCCCATGATGAAAAAGTGGATCGCATCGGTGTATGACTGGGATGCCAACCCTTACCCAGAGATCAATATGGATACCGCTATCTGGGCCAGCTGACTTCTGACTAGGCGGCTTTTAGCAACGCCTCGATAACCCGCTGGCCGGCCAGTGGCGGTACCGCATTGCCGGCCATGTGCATGGTCAGCCGATGATTGTCTGGGCGTAGGGTGTCAGCCGGGAACGACATCGCGGCCAAGGCCTCGCTGGCGCTCAGCATCCGCATCCGATCACCGTCGACCAGTGCCCAGCGGTCCAGAGTGGTGATAGTGCCGATCGGCCGGTTGATGTCTCGGCCTGTGGTGCCGGAGCCCTTGCCGTAGTAGGGCATGATGAAGCGGTCGCCGAAGCGCTGGCGGCCGTTGCGTACCCGGTCAAGCGTGGCCTGGGCCCGGCCAGGCTTCTCGATCTGCGACCACCGCCCGCCGTCGAAGTCGAGGAAGCTGCTGGCGGGCACGTGCTCGCACTGCTGCAGCTGCAGCTGGATCGGAGCCTTGCTCTTGGTACAGATCAGGAACAGGCGAACCCGGTGCTGAGGCACGCCAAGGTCGGCGCAGTCCACGATGTGCGGCGCGACCTGGTAGCCCAGCCGGTTCATGGCATCCACCCAGCTGGGGTACAGCAACCAGTTCACGAACTCCGGTACGTTCTCGACCACCCAGGCATCCTGCTGCAGCACTTCGGCCGCTGATGGCACAGCCCACGCGGTGGATCTCGACGCGTCGTGCTCAGGATTGCCGTTCTTCTTGCCGCGGGCCTTTGCGTGGCCTTGGCAGCAAGGAGAGGCGATTCCGATATCGGTGCGCGGCACTGCCGCCCAGTTGGCCTGATGCAAGTCCTGGCATACGTGGTCGGTATCTTGGTGATTGGCTGCATGCCACTTCACGGCTTCGGGCCAGTGGTTTGCCGCCCAGAGAACCTGGACGCCTGCTGCGCGCGCGCCTGTGCTCCATCCGCCGAGGCCGGCGAACAGGTCGATAGCTGTTGTCATAGTTTTCTCGGGAAGGTCTTAGTCAAATCGCCGTTGACCGCATGGCCGCGGCGGAGGATTAGGTTTGCCAGTGCTGCGCGGTCCTTCTGGCTATGGCTGGCCTGACTCAACAGGCCGAAGTAGCTATTCGCTGTTTCTCGCAAGTCCTCGGTCGGCGCTGCAGCGGTGCGCTTCATGGCCTGGGCCACTGACTTCTTCCTGGTGGTGCGCCGCCATGGCTTGATCACATGCCCGACGAAGTCCACGCCGCGATCAATCGGCTGCAAGATGGTCTTCGACGGGTTGAGCCTGACGCCCAGGCTGGGCAGAAAGTCTTCAATTTGGCGGAGCCATTCGTTTAGCTGCTGCGGCGACTCATGCAGCAACACGAAGTCATCGACGTAGCGGATGTAATGCTTGGCCTTTAGCGTGTGCTTGCAGTACTGGTCCAGGGCGTCGAGGTAGACGTTGGCGAAGAACTGCGACGACAGGTTGCCGATGGGCAGACCCAAGTAGGCCGGCTGCGCGGTCAGGCGCTTGTGCTGCGGCACCCGGTTGAACAGGTGCGCAGGACTGCGCTCGACGTAGTGCTCACGCGGGTCGTGCATGAGCACCTGCAGGGCCAACTGCCTGAACCATGGGTCGTCGATGCGGCTGGCCAGCTGGCGACCAAGCACGCGTTTGTCGATAGACACGAAGAAGTTGGCCAGGTCGCACTTGAGGTAGACGCCATGCTTCGACCAGTTCTGCGTCTGGCTGCGTATCTTCGCCTCCATGCGCTTACCGGCGTACAGCGTGCCGCGACCTGGGATGCAGGCGCAGCTGTCCGCTATGAAGCTGCGCTCGATGGCGGGGCCGATGCGGTTGTACAGCAGGTGATGCACGATGCGGTCGCGGAAGTCGGCGGCCCATACTTCGCGGGCCTTTGGCCGGGTGACCACAAAGCAGATTGAGCGGCCAGGCTGGTAGGTGCCTTCCTGTAGCTCGTCGAATAGGTCGAGGAGATTGGCTTCCATATCGACTTCGAAGCGTCGGGCGCTCGCGGTGTTCCGCTTGTGCCGGCGGCAGTCGTAGTAAGCCTGGGCCAATTCCTCGAAGGTAAAACTCGCAACGGGCGAATCTGCGGACGGGGCGGACGAGAAACTCGTTGTTCTTGTGGTTGTTGTTGAGCCAGCCATCCTCAAAGTCCATGTTGTAGGCGTTGTTGGCGGAGCGCTGCGACCTATCGTGCTATCTACGTCGCCAGGACGATTGCTCAGCCTGGAAACTGCGCCGGACCTACCAACACATGCTGGCGGTATCCGTGCTGCGCATGGCGGTGATCACAGATCAGCGGCACGACCAGATTCAGCGTGCAGGCATGAGGGCCGTAACCCTCAAGCAGCGGACGCGGTTGCGGATTTCTTCCAGGCGTTGGCCTGGCGACCTACGGAGGCCGTTAGCTTCATTGCCTTGGCGTGCTGACCCTTGCTGATCAAGCCCTTGTTGGTGAGGGCGCGCAGCAGGTAATTCAGCATCCAGACGCTTTCGAGCAGTAGATTCAGGTGTGGGAGCTTGTCCCGGGCCATGTTGGCGCGACCAATCAGCACCAGGGCTTGAAGGCACTCGTCACGGATCTTTGACCCTACGACCTGCTTGAGGTCGCGCGGGATGTTTCGAACCAAGTCGAGCGAAAGGCCAAGAAGTTCCTCGGCCACCTTGTGGATTTCAAGCTCTGTGTGCAGGGCCATCCTGGCCTCCTAAAAGCGAGGGCGCCGAGGCGCCCATGAATGAAGAATTGGATTACGGAATAAATCTGCGGACGGGGCGGACGAGAAACTCGTTGCCCTTGCGGAAGTTGACGAGCCAGCCATCCTCAAAGACCATGTAGTAGGCGTAGTCGGCGGAGCGCTGCGAGGACGACCAGTGATAGGCCTTTTCGAACAGTTCGGGTACGTTCGCCTCGGCCAACTGCAATTCGCGACGGGCAGGCAGGTAGAAGTCGTTGTGCCCGTCAGCGGTGAACTCGCTGGCCAGCTTGGCGGCTGGGTACTCGTTGCTTTCGGCCAGTAGCGCTCGGGTGTTGGCCAAGCCATCGCTGGCGCTGCTCGCCCCCTCGACTTCCTCGCCATAGCCGCCCCAGGCCGCGCTCAGTTGCTCGGTCAGCAGCGGCACAATCAGGTAGTAATCCGGCGCGCCGTCCTCACCCCGCACCAGGCCGGCGTTGTAGCCGCCTTGGCCTGGCCAGTAAGAGCCCAGGGCCGGGATACCGGCGGGCACGGCGTCGATGGCCGCGTAGTTCAGGAGGCGATCGAACTCGCGCTGGATAATTCGGGACGCCACATTGGCGTCAATGCTGATGCTGACTTGCTCCATGGGGTGCTCCTGATGGAAATTGGGGCAGGCGGCCGGCGCTTCCCGGCGTGCTTCTGGTCTGAACGCTTTCCTGGCGAACCCGGAATCGCCTGCAGAGAAAGGAATGAAGGGGTGAATTACTGAATCATGAGGCTGCGGACGGGGCGGACGAGAAACTCGATGCTCTTGTGGTTGTTGTAGAGCCAGCCACCCTCAAAGTCCATGAAGTAGGCGAGGTTGGCGGAGCGCTGCGAGCTCAGCCAGTGCCAGCCATCTTCGCGCAGGGTAACCAGGCCATCAGCTTTGGCCGCCATCAGCAGCTGGCCTTCCAGGCAAGACGGGATGAATGCGCCCAGCTCCAGGGCCTTGATGGCGATCTGGCTGCCGGCCTCGGCCATGGCACGGGTATTGGCCTCGCCGTCGCTGTAGCTCCCAGCACCCTCGATCTTGGCGCCGTACTCGCCCCAGGCGCCTTCGAACTCGTCAGGCATCAGCACCAGGGCGCGCTCTTGGCCGTTCAGCCAGTAGCGGGTAACGAAGATGCCGCCGGCCAGCGGTTGGCCGCGCTCCGGCAGATCGGCGGCGGCGATGGATTGCAGTACAGATTGGGTCATGACTTTCTCCAGGGTGTAGGCCGCCCTCCATGGCTGGTGGCGGGTAGTGATAACTCGGGGAGGTTGTTACTTCAGGATTGCCTTGGCGCAGGACTGGATTTCGATCCAGAGTGCCGAAGATGGTCGCACTTCGTACTTGATCAATGCCTTGGCTATGCGCTCAGCCAGTTCCACCTTGCTTCCCTCAGGTGTTGAGGGCGACTGGTGGGCAACCTGAATCGGCAGGTCGAACTGCCCGGGAAGGTCGATTCTCATGCGGCGCGACTCCTCGATCTTCTGCTAGCCCACTGGGTGGCAGGCTGATGTGCTGCTGGCGCCGGCCGTGCCGGACGCGCGCGGTGATGCGTTTCATGCTTTCTTTGTGGCTCGCTTCTCGGCGATGGTCGGGAAATCGATATCGAACTCCCGCAGTAGCCGGCCTAGCTGTTTGAAGGAAATCTGCAGCTCTCGAACAACATCGGCCCTGGACATCCCTACGTTGCGATAAGCGATGATCTTCTCGGCTTTCGATCTGTCTTCAGCGGGGTCGCTGAGCTTCTTGCCCAGGTTGGTCATTCCGTAATTCGGGTCGCGCTGGAACTTGAAACCGCCCTGCGATGCAGCTCGCACAAGGGCAGACTGGGAAAGGCCTGTGTGGGCCATGGCCTGCTTGTAGGTCATGGTCTTCGCCAGTTCTCGGATTGCGTCCAGGCGCTGCTGACGCGCTGCCTCTCTTTTGCCGATCGGCGCTGTAACTGGTCCAGGTCCTGGCTCCGGCTCACGTCGCGGCCGGCGTGGTACATACCCAGCGGCTGGCAGGACTTGAGCGGAACCGCCGGCACTGAAGAAGCTGTCGATGCTCGCATTGAGCTGGGCCAGCACTGCTTCACGCTGTTCAGGAATTGCGCCGATCACTGCAGGTCACCCCGCTTTGTCGCTGCGCCTGCCTCCATCGCATCCACAAACCGCATGGCCGTCCGGTAGCTGTAGGCGAAGCCCTGCTTCGCGCCGGTGGCGATCTCCACCACATCCCACGTCGTGCCGTTGCCAGATGCCTGGTAGCGCGGCGCTTGCTGGCTGACCTTGGCGTGCGCCTCGGCTCTCACTGACTTGCTGCGCTCGAGCAGTGCCGCGAGCACGGCAAGCTTCTGCTCGAAAGCAGGGTGCATTGCTGTCTGCATGGGGTGATCCTCGGGTGGGTCAGACGTGGTATTCGAAGGCCTCGGCCTTACGAACGATTCGAACTTGGGCGGTGCGGCGCTCCGGCGCGCGGCGGTCGCGGCGCATCGGGTCGCTGTCGTTTAGGGCTGCGTGCATGGCCATGAGGCCAACCAGTAAGATGCAGAGGGGGCTGATGATGTTGGCCCTCCATGCTTTGTTCACCGCCTCGATCCGGCGACCGGCTTCGAGCTTGAACAGCACAATCTTGATGCGGTTCGCTGCGGTTCCGGGGCTGACCGCCATCTTTCGGGCGACCTCCTTCGTCGTGAGTCCTTCGGCAACCCACAGCAGGGCTTCCAGCTCACGGGGAGCCAGTGCCTTTCCGAGCTGGCCAATCCATGATCCGCAAGTGATCGTTTCCATGAAGGGTCCTCGGTGGGCTGCATTGGTCGTGACGCTCGCTGCCGTGTACCTCCCGGACCAGAGGAGGGCGAACGTCACGACCAATGCAGTCGATTTAAGGTTGATGGTGGTGAGCGCTATGATCTGTAAGGCGCACGAGTGTGAACCTTAAGGGATGCATCGGTGTGCGATCTGGCCGGCTCGGCGCCGGGATCATTTTTTCGACTCAGCATTACCTGGCCGCCGCTGGTGCTACCCCGACATACGTCAGACGGGCTGAACACTTCCAGGTGTGCGCAAGCCTGCGCATCCAGATCACACACCGATGCAGCCTGGTGATGGGAAACCAGGTAGATCGGGCCGGTTACGTGTCCGGCGTCGTGGCCATCGACCGTCGCTGTGCAGCACTTACGGCTGGCTATCGGGGCTGGTGGCAACCAGCGCGCTCCGGGCGGCTATTCTCTCGGCCTGCCAGCGACCGGCTCTATAGCGTCCGGTTAGGCTGCCATTCCCCATGGCTGGGTTGGGCGTTTCGCTTACTACTTCATGATGGCGTTCCTCCTATGGTTGTTTGATCCGCGCCATGCTCGTCGCCGGGTTTCCCCACCACTGCCTGCTGCAGCTACTGGCTACGCATCAGGTGGCTCGCATGGTTTGGCGTCCTCCCATGGGGGAGTCCGGCAGCTATCCAGAGGCTGCGTGGTCGACGACTTAGCTTTTCCCGACCCAGGTTATGGCCTGGGTGCGTCGAGGTGGTCACGTCTAGTTGTGTAAAGAGCGGTGATTCATCGAAGGCTATGCGTTTCGATGGCTGAACTATACGAATCCTCATAATTCCAGTCAATACGATTCCGCATAAATTTATGCGGTCCACAAAAAAGCCCGCGCGGAGGCGGGCTGCTCGGAAGGGGTTTGGATTAAAGCATGAAGATGGATTTCGGCATCTTGCCGTCCACTACGGTCCCGACAATCTCCCAGGTATCGTCAATCGCCTTGATGGGGTAAGCAGGATTTAGGGGCTTCAAGTAGAGCTCGCCCGCGTCACGCACCAGCTGTTTGAAGGTGGCTTCGTTGGTGTCGCTCATCCTTGCAACAACAAACTGGCCTGGCCGCGGCTCGATATCGGGGGCGACCAGTATCAGGAAGCCCTCTGGAAAGGAATGTCCGTTCGGGCTGGTCATTGAGCTTCCAACAACCTTGAGCCAAAAGGCGTCTTCACCCGCCCAAACGTCCGAGGTGTGACTCGGGAACGAGGAAATATTCCCCACTTCAAAGGCCTCTCTAGCATTTCCGGCCTGTACCCAGCTGATTTCCGGATAGGCAAACGATCTGTTTGGCTGCAGGGCAGCGGTGATGTTGGATTCGTCTGGGCCGCTACTTCCAAACATCAGCCAATCGGGAGACACGCTCAGCGCCTTCCCGAGGCCTTCAATTGTTCCTCGCCTAGGGCTTGAGCTTTCTCCCGAAAGGATTCGATTGATGGTTGGCTGAGGGACCTTGGACTGCCGACTGAGCTCGCTTTCGCTGAGCCCCAGCTCCTTCATCTTCGTCCTAAGCCGGTCTGCAACACTCATAACCATTCCCATATGCGTAGACGTATCCGAGCAATTCTATTGCATAGATCTATGCTTGTTCGTATGATCAGCCATGCAAAAACTCATAGGAATGCCCCATGACAGTTCAAGAAATGTTGAGCCGTTTGTTTCAGCTTGGGCTGTCGCAGGCGGACGTGGCTAAGCGTTGCAACACCACGCAGCCAACCATTTCGCGTGCCTCGAATGGCGCCGCAGTTCGTTACGAGCTGGGCAAGTCAATCGAGCTGCTGCTTGAACAGCGCGAGCGAGAGGCCGGTTCGCCGAACGTTGCCGCCTAACTCTGCACCGCCTGAGGAAATTATCAGCGATCTGGCACAGGGCCAGTAGATAACCGAAGTAACTGTGAATCCATCCAGTACAGGAATCACAGACGAAAAAAAACCGCCTGGCAGGGCGGCTTTCTCTACAGCAAGTAACGAGGTTGATTATGCACTCAGCAACGGATGCTAGCAACACCGCACCATTGTTCACTTCACACGTGAAATCCTTTCACCAGTCTGCCGCACTCAATGCCGCGCGAATGATTCGCCACCAGTACGCAGCAGCTTCGAAAGCCGCACTCCGCCGTGAGTGTGTCGAGCATCTGCGGGCATCGTTGTGCGGAGGTGGGCTGTGACCACCGTCACCACAATCCAACCCAAGAGCGGGTTCACCCGAATGGATAACGACCTGTACGAGGCCCTGATCGGGGCTGAGCTTTCAGGCCGCGAGCTTCGTGTCGCCCTGGCAATCCACCGCCAGACCGCCGGATACAACCTGGAGAGTGCGACCATCGCGGCGTCATACATCGCCCAGATGTCGGGCATCCGTCGTGAAGACGTGTCCCGAGCCATCAGCGAGCTGCTCCGTCAGGGCGTGATTTACCGTGAAGGCGGTAGCCGCAGCCCGATCGGTTTCGCGCCTCTGGGCGAATGGAAAATCGACAAGAAAAACACCCATCCGAACAAGCCAAAAGAAGTGCCACAGTGTGGCGTTTCCCACACGTCCAATGTGGCGTTCTTGCCACACAATAAAGACAGAAATACAAATACTACTCCTGACGGAGTAGTCGGTGATGCCGAGGGTCAACCAGCGAAGGTCAAACCCGCCCGGCAGAAGACAAGACTTGAAGCATGCCCATATCAGGCCATTGTCGACCTGTATCACCTGGCTCTGCCTGAGCTGCCGGCTGTGGCGATCCTGAACGAAGGCCGCAAGCGCACCCTGCAAGCTCGTTGGCGCGAAAGTGATGTCCATCGCGACCTGGGCTTCTGGGCTGATTACTTCGCCCAGGTGAGTAGTTCGCAGTTCCTGATGGGCAAGGTCGATGGCCGCAACGGCTCGAAACCATTCCGCGCCACGTTCGACTGGCTGATTGCCCCGTCCAACTTCGTGAAGGTGGTGGAGGGCAATTACCATGCATGAGCCCTACAACGCTGAGGCCGAGCACGGCCTGCTGGGCGCCATGCTGCAGCGCCCGGAGCTGATCGACACCCTCTCCGATGACCTGTCGCCCGAGTCGTTCTACTTCGCCGAGAACGCCGAGGTGTTCCGCGGGATTCTGGCTGTGCGTGCCGCCGGCAAAGCTGTGGATCTGCTGACTGTTGCCGACCACATCGGCATGCTGGACAACGGCGACCGCGCCTTGGGCCACTGCGCATCTCTGGTGGCCAACACCCCGAGCGTGGCAAGCGCTGGCACCTACGCCGGCATCGTTCGGGAGCGTGCTATTGAGCGCGCCCTGTACGAACTGAGCGACCGAACCCTGGAGATCGTGCAGGGCAGCGGCGACATCCAGGACAAGATCGCGGCCGTGCAGGCGGCGGCCATGGGCATCGACGCCGGCAGTGACGGTGAAGAGGTGGTTAAGGCTGCCGACCTGATGGCTGACCAGCTGGAAGTTTGGCAGGAGCGTCACGACCGGCTGTCACGCGGTGAGACGCTGATCGGCCTGTCGACCGGGTTAGCGGATCTGGACGAGAAGCTGGGTGGCCTGCAGCCCGAGCAGCTGATCATCGTGGCCGGCCGCCCGGCCATGGGAAAGACCACCTTGGCCATGGGATTCGTGCTGGACGCCGTGGTGCGCCAGAAGAAGTCCGGTCTGGTCATCAGCCTGGAGATGAGCAAAGGCCAGCTGATCGACCGCGCCGTTGCCGCCGAAGGCCGGATTCCACTCAACCTGATCAAGAACGGCTCAGCCTGTGAGTCGCATGGCGCCGAGTTGTGCGCTGCAGCGGGCAAGCTGAAGCACGCCAACCTGTTCATCGCCGACCGCGCCGCCGCAACCGTGGGCCGCATCCGTTCGCTGGCTCGCCGACACAAGATGCGCTACGGCCTGGACATCCTGATGATCGACTACCTGCAGCTGATGGACGGCGAGGGCGGAAACCGCACCGAAGCGGTAAGCAGCATCAGCCGCGGCTGCAAGTTGCTGGCTCGCGAGCTGGGCATTCCGGTCATTCTGCTGAGCCAGCTTTCCCGCAAGTGCGAAGAGCGCCCGAACAAGCGCCCTATGCAGTCCGACCTTCGCGAATCGGGCGCCATCGAGCAGGACGCCGATGTGATCCTGTTCGTGTACCGGGACGAGGTCTACCACGAAAACAGCGAGTTCAAGGGCGTTGCCGAGATCATTGTCGGCAAGGGCCGCGACATCGAGACCGGCACCGTCCGAGCTGCCTTCCTTGGCCAATACAACCGTTTCGAAACTCTCTCGGCCAGCTGGCAGCCGCCAGTCAAGGCCCCAAGCCAATCCGAGCGGCCATTGTCGGCCCGCTACGCACGGAAGGAACTCGCATGACAGCACCCGCCCTTCGCCCGTTCAAGGCCAAAGCGGCTCGCGCCAAGCCCGTCGACAGGGAGGGGCAGGAGCAGGCCGCGCTGATGAAAGAATTGCAGCTGCGATACCCGCAGGCCTACAAGCTGATCTACCACGTCCCGAACGGCGGGCACCGGATCAAGGCCGTGGCCGCCAAGCTGAAGGGGCAGGGCGTCAAGGCTGGCGTGCCTGACCTGGTGCTGCCGATGGCGCGCGGCGGCTATTTCGGCCTGTACGTCGAGTTCAAGGCCATGCCTCCCTATGACGCGCCAGTATCCCCGAGCCAGGACGCCTACCTGCAGGCGCTCGCCGATCAGGGCTACCTAGCCATCGTGTGTCGGGGCAATATCGACGCCGTTGAGGCCATCCGCGCCTATTTGCTGCTGCCTGCCACGGTGGCTGCATGAGCGCGACCCGAGAAGTGAAGCTGAGCGAGGCCGAGGTGCGTCGGCAGGCCTCTGACAAGTCGGTGCGTGACCTGCGCGACCCGCGTCATCCCGGCCTGTACCTGCGTTTCTGGAGCAACCGCGAGCGCGGGACTTGGCACCTGGTGCGCGGCAAGAAGTGGGTGCCGGTCGCCCGCTGGCCAGAACTGAGCGTTTCGGCGGTGATTGCCGAACTGCCCACGCTGCGTCAACGCCTGCTGCGCGACCCGGCCACGGCGCCGGTGGTTTCCGGCATGGCCACCGTGGGCCAGTTGCTTGACTGGTATGGTGACCGCATGGCCCGTGACCGCTCGCTGTCGGCAAAGCGCAAGGCCGGCGCCCGGTCCGCCATTGCCCAGCACCTCAAGCCGCGCCTGGATGACCTGGCCCTGGCTGACGTGACTGCCGATGCGTTGGACAAGCATCTGATGTGGCCGTGCCAGGCCGAGGTTTCGCTGTCCTACCTGCGGCAGATGTTCGCGCTCCTGCTGACCGCCTTCCGCCAGGCCCTGCAACTGGGCCTGATTGACCGCAACCCGATGGCGGGGATGCGCTTCAACGACTTCACCAAGGCCAAGATCCTGCCCAAGGCAGCGCGCCTGCGTGACGTGCAGTTGCCGGAGCTGATGCGGCAGCTGGCCCAGGCATTCCAGCAGGAGCCGGGTGACGCCATGCTGGCCCTGATGATGCTGGCCCACGGCACCCGGATCGGTGAGACCCGCATGGCGCGCTGGAACGAAATCTCGCTGGCTGCGGCCGAGTGGTTCATCCCCGCTGCCAACGCCAAGACCCGCACCGAACACCGCCTGCCGCTGACCGCCCAAGTGCAAGCGTTGCTGACCCGGTACCGGGACATCCAGCAGGCCGACGGCTACGAGGGTGTGTACCTGTTCCCGAATCGCCGGGGCCTGTGCCTGAGCGAGACGCAAGCCAGCAACGTGTTCAAGCGCCTGGGGCAGGGCGAGTGGACCAGTCACGACTTGCGCAAGGTATCCCGCAGCACCTGGACCGATCTCGGCATTGACGGCCACATCGGCGAGATGCTGCTGAACCATAAGCTGGGGAAGATCGCCAGCACCTATATCCACACCCAGGCCATGCAGCAGCGCCGCGCCGCGCTGGAGAAGTGGCATGCCTGGCTTGATCGGATCGGCTTTGCAGCCATCCACGGCCTTACCCAGGCCTTATTTGAAATTTCGCAGAATTCGCCAGAGGCCACAGCAGCCGTGGCGCCGAACGACCTTACCGCATTTGTAATTAGCGAGGATTCGAAATGATCGGGAGCACAGCGCAAGCAGAGCGAATCGCTGCATCCATTCGCGATTTCCCGGGCGATTGGGTCTGGAAACAAAAGGGGCACACGCTTCTTCATCGTCCCAGCGGCTATGTCTTGTGGGTTGCCAATGAGGCTTGGGCACTGGGTGAGCGGGTGCATGGGGTCACCAACAGGTTCAGCGAGCTGGAGCAGGGCATTGTTTGGCCGGCGGTGGAGGGCTGGCTGGCCGCTAACAACCTCGGATTCATGGGGCGCTTGCCGAAGGCGTCTGTAGGGTTCCGTGACGGTGCTTGGTGGTGCAGGGCAGCCGACTGCGTGTGGGTTGGCATTGGTGGGTCGCCGGCTGAGGCGTACCAATCCTGGTCGCGAGCTGTATCGGTAGAGTCTCGGGCCGACCAGCGCGCGGATGAAGTGCTCGTTGTGCGGGCATTCGCACGATGCTGAAGAGTCACGGCCCAGACTTCAAGAAGGCTGTGATCGAGCTGGACAAGTGCCCTTTGTGCCGCGGGAGAGCGGTCACTCAGGGTGTGTTTCACGAACTGCCATGCGACCACTGCAACGCCTCGGGCTTTGTGGCGGCTGCAACCGGCGAGGCCCTAGCCCTGGATGAGCTGGTGACCCAGCTCAGCATGAGGCTTCGGGCCGCGCTCCAGAAGATCGAGCAGTTGAAGAACCCTCAGGCATCCGGGCCTGAGGCTACATATCAGGGAAGCAACCGGCGCGGCGCCGGCGGCACCAACTACACCGGGGATTAAGGGGGAAGGACATGAGCAACGTAGAGAAGTCGGCCGAATATCTGCTGGAGCACTGGGGCCGCTGGGTGGTGCTGGGGTCTGGCGTTTCCTGCTGCGCATCGCGAGAAAACACCATCCTCGACCCGATGATCACGGACGATGATGCTCTATTCATCGATCGCCTGGTTGGTCGGCTTAGCAAGCGCTATCCCGAGTGTGGCCAGGTCATCATCAAGTACTACACCTCACGCGACACATCCCTCAGGGACGTGGGCAAGAAGCTAGGCTTTGGCGAAGAGAAGACCAGACAGCTGTGGAAGGCTGGCGTGGCCTGGATCGACGGCGCGATCGACATTCGACGTGACGCCGCTTGACAGCCCCGGTCCTCACCCGTATCTTTCGTGTTACTTTGCGGTAGGTGCGCGAGAGCAAACTCGCCATCACCAGCAGCCTCCATAGAGCCTCGGCATTTTGCCGGGGCTTTTTCGTTTTCGGCCCGCCACACCCATCGCCCCGAGCTGGGAGTGCTGTTGGGGCCGAATCTATTCCGCTCCCCAAAAGGGAGGAATCGAGATGCCAAACATGCCCGAGAAGGATCCTGGCCTGTGGGCCGCTGTGCTCGCCTGGGTGCTGGCTCACCAGCCTCAGTTGTATGCGGCTGGCCTGTCGGTCGCGATCGCTGCCCTTCGTGTGGTGTACGGCGGTGGCACTCGCCGGCAGATGATCTTGGAAGGCGCGCTTTGCGGCCTCATTACCCTGGCTCTGGTGCCGCTACTCGAATGGATGGGACTGCCGCAGGGCATGGCCACCTTCGCCGGTGGTGCTGTCGGCTTCATGGGTGTGGAGAAGCTGCGCGGCTATTCCGATCTGTTCCTGTCCCGCAAGGCTCAAGGCTGATGGCCAGGCTCAAGACGCTCGGCTCCCGCATCAAGGAGAGCGCAGGGTCGCGGGTCAAGGTGGTCACACCTGGCAGCTGGCGGAGCGGCATGACCAGCTCACAGCGTGGCTACGACTACCGATGGCAGAAGGCGCGAGAGCAGTACCTGCGTGACAACCCGCTGTGTGTCTATTGCGCCCGACAAGGGCGAACGGCGGCAGCTAGCGTCGTTGACCACATCGTGGCGCACCGAGGCGACAAGGATCTCTTCTGGAATCAGGCCAACTGGCAGTCGCTCTGCAAGCCCTGCCACGACTCGGTCAAGCAGGCCGAGGAGGCTTCAGGCCTGATCGGCTGACCGCCAACGCAATGGCGCGAGGTCGGCTGAGGCATCATCGCGGCACGCCAGTGACGTGCTGCGAGGGTGGGGGGAGGTCAAAATATAGCGATTCTCATCTAGCTAGACCGCCTCCGACCCCACGTACAGATTTTTTTCCCCCACAGGATTTTTGTTAAATGGCTTTAACATCCCGCAAGCGTGCATTCATCGCAGCGCTGAGGGAAGGTGCGTCCAATCGGAACGCAGCTGTGGCGGCTGGTTATTCGGAGAAGACCGCGTCTGCGGCAGGCTCTCGGCTGGTGAAGGACAAGGACGTGGCGGCCGAGTTGGCCAAACTGCGCGCCCTGGGGCTGATGCCGCCAGATGTTAAAGCCGATGTTAAAGCGAATGTTAAAACCAGGCATGCGCCGGAGCCGTCCGCCAACAGTGAGCCGGCGCCCGAACCTGACGCCGCGAAGGACGAGCACGTCGATCCTGAGCCAGCCGGGTTCGATCTTATGCAGGCTCTGCTGCACCGCGATCCGAAGGACTTCCTGCTGTCGGTGATGAACGACCTTGAGTCCGAGCCGAAGCTTCGCGTCGATGCAGCCAAGGCCCTAATGCCCTTCGTGCATCCGCGTAAGGGCGAGAGCGGTAAGAAGGACCAGGCTCAGGCCAAGGCTGAGCAGGCATCCACCGGCAAGTTCGGCGCACGCCGCGGCCCGCTGAGGTCGGTCAAATGATGGCGTGGAGCACTGCGTGCCCCGACTGGGAGCAGCGCATCGTCAGCCGGCAGAGCCTCATCCCCTTCAAGCCATTGTTCCCGACCGAGGCCGAGGAAGCCCTGGAGGTGTTCGGTGCGCTGCGCATGGTCGACGCGACTGGCAGCCCGCTGATGTCCGAGACTGTGCGCGACTGGGTCAACCAGTTCGTGGCCGCCATCTTCGGGGCGTATGACCCGGATGAAGGCCGGCGCCTTGTCAGCGAATTCATGCTGCTGATCAGCAAGAAGAACGGTAAGTCCACGATCGCCGCCGGCATCATGCTCACGGCATTGATCTTGAACTGGCGGCCATCGGGCGAGTTCATCATCCTGGCGCCGACCAAGGAAATTGCTGACAACTCCTACATCCCAATCCGTGACATGGTGCGGGCCGATGAAGAGCTTGACGCTCTGCTCAAGGTGCAGGATCACCTGCGCACCGTTACCCATCGGCAGACCAATGCCACCCTGAAGGTGGTAGCCGCCGACAGTGAGACCGTCTCGGGCAAAAAAGCTATCGGTGTGTTCGTTGATGAGCTGTGGGTGTTCGGCAAGCGCGCCAACGCCGAGGCGATGCTTCGGGAGGCGACCGGCGGCCTGGCGTCTCGGCCTGAAGGCTTCATCATTTGGGCCACGACCCAGTCCGATGCGCCGCCTGCCGGTGTGTTCCGGCAGAAACTGATGTACGCCCGCAAGGTGCGCGACGGCGAGATCGTCGACAAGTCGTTCTTGCCGGTGCTGTACGAGTTCCCGAAGGCGATGCTTGATGCAGGCGCGCACCGGGATTTCTCCAACGCCTACATCACTAATCCAAATCTTGGGCTATCGGTCGATGAACCATTCATTGAGCGTGGCTACGCCCAGGCGCAGATGGACGGCGAAGAGTCGTTCCGAGGGTTTCTCGCCAAGCACTTGAACGTCGAGATTGGCCTGGCGCTGCTCTCTGACCGCTGGGCCGGGGCTGAATTCTGGGAGAAGCAGGTTTCCAAGAGCTGCCGGACGCTGGAAGACCTGATTGAGCGATGCGAGGTTATCGACATCGGCATCGATGGTGGTGGACTAGATGACTTGCTCGGTTTCGCTGCGGTAGGTCGCGAGCGTGCGAGCCGCCGCTGGCTGGTCTGGACCCATGCGTGGGCACACCCATCCGTGCTGGAGCGCCGCAAGGCGGAGGCGCCGCGTATACGGGACTTCGCCAATGATGGCCACCTCACTCTGGTCGAGCGCATCGGCGACGACGTGGACCAGATTGCGGAGCTGGTGGCTCAGGTGGAAGAAGCCGGCCTGCTCGACCAGGTGGGGCTCGACCCAGTAGGCATCGGGGCGATCCTTGACGCCTTGGAAGCAAAGGGCATTCCTCGCGAAAAGATTGGCGGCGTGAAGCAGGGCTACACCCTCGGCGGCGCAATCAAGACTGCCGAACGCAAGCTGGCCGAAGGCGGACTGTGGCATGGCGGTCAACCCATGATGGCCTGGTGCTGCGGGAACGCCCGCGTCGAGCCCAGAGGTAATGCAATCCTCATCACCAAACAGGCCAGCGGCTCGGCAAAGATCGACCCGTTAATGGCGCTGTTCAATGCCGTGACGCTCATCGCCCTGAACCCAGAGGCGCAGGGGGGAATGGCCGACTACCTAGAAAACGGGTTCTTTGACCTCATAGGCTGACCATGGCATTCAAATGGTACAACCCCGCGACCTGGGGACTCTTCGGCTACACCGATCCGAAAACGGGCGATTATGTCGAGGTTGACTTGGAGGTTGGCGGCAAGCGCACCAAGGCGGGGGTGCGGGTATCCGCTAAAACAGCCCTGTCGATCAGCATGGTTTGGTCCTGCGTCAAGATCCTTTCCGAGTCCCTGAGTGGGCTACCGCTCAAGCTGTACGAGGACAAGGAGGGGAGTCGAGCGCTGGTCACCGGCAATGACCGAATGCTCAAGCTGCTCCGCAAGCCAAACCCTTACATGACCATGCTGAACTTTCTCAAGTTCGTGGTGGTGAACATGGCGTTGCGGGGCAATGCGTTCGCTTTGATCGAGCGGAACGTCCACGGCGATCCCATCGGCCTAGTGCCCTTGGATTGGCGGACTGTAAAGATCGACACCGATGACGACCTTGTCTACGTGGTGACACCCAGCGAGGGCGATCCATATCCGGTGTCCCCCGAGAACATGCTTCACTTCAAGCTGTTCAGCTTGGACGGTGTTGTAGGGCTATCGCCGATAGAGCACCAGGCGGAAACCATGGGGCTGGCGAAGGCTGGGCAGCAGTGGTCGGCGCGATTCATGCGCAAGGGCGGATTTACTGGCGGCTACGTCATTTACGAGCAATTCCTGACCGAAGCGCAGCAAGCCCAGATCATGGCGAAGTTTCCGGATGTTCGGAAAGCTGACGCCGATGACATCGGCAAGATGGCGGTCTTGCAGGGCAACCCAAAAATCGTCCCCGCTGGCATCAGCCAGAAGGATGCGCAGTTTATCGAGTCACAGCAGTTCCAAGAGGAAGCGCTGGCCGGCATCTACGGCGTGCCGCTATGGCTGGCCAACCGCGCTGGCAAGACCTCAATCATGGGTTCGAACCTTGAGCAGCAGCTCACAGGGTTCATCACCTTCGGCCTAAAGCCCTACATCGATACCGTCGAGGACGAGCTGAACGACAAGCTGTTCGGCTCAGGCCCACGCTTCGCTGAGTTCGTGGTCGAGGGACTGCTGCGCGCTGACAGCGCCGGGCGAGCCGCCTACTTCCAGGCCGCCTTGGGTGGCTCGGGCGGCTCGGGCTGGCTGTCGATCGATGAGGTTCGCGAAAAAGAAAACTATGCGCCGCTGGGCGGCGACTACGCCCGGGTTACCCGGTGGGAGATGCAAAAAAATGGCGAACCTTGAAGTCCCGTTCGAGCTCAAGGCCGTGGACGATGCCGGCAACTTCGAAGGCTACGCCGCGGTGTTCAACAACGTCGACCTGGGCGACGACGTAATCCTGCCTGGCGCCTTCACCCGGGTGAAGGCTACTCGCAGCGGAAAACTGAAGCTGGCCCTTTATCACGACCTGACGCGCCTGGTGGGAGCTGCAGATTACAGGCAGGACGACCACGGCCTGCTGCTCAAGGGGCAGGTAAACCTCAACGTCAGTTACGCCCGTGACGCGTATGAGCTGATGAAGGCCGAAGTGCTCGACAGCATGTCGATCGGCTTCAACACCATCAAGGCAGATTTCGAGGACCGCGCCGGCCGGCGTGTGCGCCTCATCAAGGAGGCCGAACTCTGGGAGGCATCCTTCGTACCGTTCGGCATGAATCCCGAGGCGCAAGTCCTCAGCGTCAAATCGGACATCAGGCTTTTCGAGAAGGCCCTGCGCGAACGCATGGGCCTCTCGCAGAAGGAAGCGGCGGCAGTCGCTTCGCTCGGCTATACCGCGCTGCGCCGTGATGGCGGCAGCGAGGCCACGGCGATCGTGGATGAGCTGAAAGAAATTTCCACCCTGTTCACCCACCATTTCGGAGTATCGCCATGAGCGAAGTTAAAGACATCAAAGAATCCCTGGAACTGCAATTGAAGACCGGCTTCGGCGATCTGCAGAAGAAGTACGACGCAGCCATGGCTGAGGTCGAGAAAGGCAATCAGATCACCGGCGATCTGAAGAGGCAGATCGAAGACCAGAAGGGCGAGCTGCAAAAGGTCATCGACCAGGTCGTCGATCTGGAGCAGAAAGGCGTCAAGCTGCGCGGTCAGCCAGGCGAAGGCAAGAGCTTCATCGACCTCATCCAAGGCGATGAAGGCTACAAGTCGCTGAAGAAAGGCGGGGGCCTCGCTGAGCTCGATGTGACGAAATCCGATATGGCCAGCATGAAGGAAATGAAGGTCACTAGCGCTGGCATCGTAGTTCCGCAGTACGATCCAGTGATCCAGCCTGGCATTCGCCAAGAGCTGCGCATCCGTGACCTTCTGACTGCTGTGCCTGTGTCTGGCCAGAACTACACCTACTTCCGCGAGAACCTGCACACCCGTGGTGCGGCGCCTGTCGCTGAAGGCGGCCTGAAACCGACCAGCAATGTCACCTTCACCACCGAAACCGACCGCGTGAAGAAAATCGCGGTCTGGATGCCGGTGACCGACGAAGCGCTGGACGATGTGCCTCAGCTGTTCGCCTACCTGCAGCAGCTGCTGCGTTACGACCTGAAGCTGGAGGAAGAGGCGCAGATCCTCAAGGGCGACGGCACGGGTGAGAACCTGAACGGGCTGATGACCCAGGCCACCAGCTACAACACTGCGCTGAGCAAGGCGGGCGACACCGCCATCGACCTGGTCCGCCGCTCTATCTACCAGGTGCGCAAGCAGTCGAAGATGTCGGCCGATGGCGTGGTGATGACCGAGCTGGACTGGATGAACATCGAACTGCAGAAGGACGGCGAGAACCGCTACCTGTTCGCCAACTTGCAGGGCCTGGTCACTCCGATCCTGTGGGGCCGCCCGGTGATCACTTCGGACAGCATGGACGAGGGCGACGAGGATACCGGCGGCGAGTTCCTGACTGCGAACTTCGCGCGCTCCACCACGCTGTTCGACCGCATGTCGTTCCTGTTCAAAATGGGGCTGATCAACGACCAGTTCATCAAGAACGAACGCGCCCTGCTGGTCGAGGAGCGCCTGGGTCTCGGTGTTCGCCGCCGCGAGGCTCTGGTCAAAGGCCGGTTCCCGGCAGCTGCCTAATACACAACCCTGAAAAAGGGCCGGCTTAACGCCGGCCCTGTCGTTTCTGGAGGCAACATGAAAATCAAGATCCTGTGGGGTTTTGTCGGCAACGGCTCGCTGCTGGGCGCGGATTCCAACAAGGTCAAGGCGGGCGCAACCTTCGATGAGGTGGATGACGAGTACGCCCACACTCTCATCGGTAAGGGCCTGGCCGTCGAGGTCGACGCCAATGGTAAGCCCCGCGTGGCTAAGCCGAAGGAAACCAAGCCTGCCGGGCCCAAGGAAGATAAGGCTGCTGCCGAGAAAGCCGCCGCCGAGAAGGCTGCAGCGGAAAAAGCGGCAGCTGAGAAGGAGGCTGCCGAAAAGGCCGCCGCCGAGAAGGCTGCAGCGGAAAAAGCGGCAGCTGAGAAGGAGGCTGCCGAAAAGGCCGCCGCCGAGAAAGCAGCTGCTGATAAGGCTGCTGCCGAGAAAGCCGCTGCCGAGGCCAAGTAAATGCTCGATCTGGCCACCGTTAAGCTGCATCTGCGGGTCGACGGCACGGAGGAAGACGCCTTGATCGGCGGCTACGTCGCGGCGGCCAAGGCCCATGTCGAGCAACACTGCGACCGTAAGCTGGTGGATACCGACCCGGTTGGGCCCGAAGAGATGGGGCTGACCGGCGATGTCGAGCAAGCGGTCCTGCTACTGGTCGGCCACTGGTACGCCAACCGCGAGGCTGTTGCCGTTGGCACCATCGCCACCGCCATGCCCCTCGCGGTCGAGCGGCTGCTTTGGTACAGGAAGCGTTTCTGATGAAAGCCGGACCCATGCGTCACCGCGGCATGTTGAGAAAGCCAGAGCGCGTGCAAAACAAAACCGGTGGATTCGACCAGGTGTGGGCTGATGTCGGGAAGGTATGGGCCGAGATCACCATGCCCACGGGGAGGGTTTCACCGGTAGCGGAGCAGCTTGAGGCCGTTATCAGTGCTGAGATCCGTATCAGGCCTCGATCTGATGTTGTCGCCGGCTGGCGGTTCACAGAATTGCACACCGGTGTGACGTACAGGATCGAGTCGCCGCTACTCAACAACGAACGGGACATGCTGCGGCTGCTGTGCTCCAGCGTCCCTAACCCCTGAGGTGAAAGTATGAAAATTCGAGCGCTGGGCCCGCTAACGGGCGCATCTGGTGAGCGTGAAAAGGGCGAAGAGTTCGTGGTCGAAAAGGCCTATGGCGATGGCCTGATTGCCCGCGGCTATGCCGAAGAGGTTGTCGAAAAGGCCGAGAAGCCCGAGAAGGCCGCCCAGGCCAAGGAGTAAACCATGGCTCGCCGGTCCAGCATCCGTGGTGACATCCGGCTGCGCCGGACGTTGCGCAACATACACAAGACCATGGACAACGAACTCAAGCCGGAGATGGAAAAGGCCGCGAACAGGATCCTGGAGACACAGCGACAGCTGATGCCCAAAGACACCGGGGCGGCAGCTGCAGCGCTGACTGTCTACGTTTCACCGAGCGGCCTGGATGCTCAGATCGGTATCCGGGGTAAGCGCGCCAATGGCAGGTTTTTCTATCTGCGCTTCATCGAGTACGGGACCAAGGGCTACATCGGCGGGAAGCGGGCGGGGGAGCGCAACCGGCGCGTAACCAACAAGAGCGACGGCACCCACTTTTTCGGCAAGTACCCGGACATTCCGGCCAGGCCGGCGCACCCATGGCTGCGCCCGTCGATGCAGGTCAATCGGGAGTATGTGATGGCCGACATTGAGGCTGCTGTGCGCCGCACGCTGCGCAAGGCCAGCCAGGGGGTAGGCAATGGCTGACCCATCGCTGGCCCTGCAGGAAGCGATATTCGCCCGACTACAAGCTGAGGTCAGTTGCCCGATCTACGACGGGGCGGACATCAACACCCCGATGCCCTACGTGTCGATCGACCGGGAAATCTCGGTGAATGCCAGCCCGATCTCTGGGCGCAAGCGCGAGACGCGCCTGATCTACCTGTCAGTCTGGTCTGATGCCGTTGGCCAGGCTGAGGTGAAGCGCATCAACGGCGAGGTTATCGCCGCCCTGGACGAGCGCCGCCTGCCGATGGAAGTAGGGCGTGCCGTATCCGTTCGGGTCGAGCAGGCCGACGCCCAGCGCGATGCCGACGGCATCACTTACCAGGGATCGATCACCGTCCGTGTGATCACCACCCACTGAATCACCCACTGGCCGCGCTGCGGCTTCTATCCAACGTGGCTTTGGAGGATCACCCATGCCCGCAGAAGACAACCTCAATACAGCCGCCGGCTGCCGCCTCTTCATTGGCAGCAAGACGGGGGCGACCACCAAAACCGAGTACGAGGCCGACACCTATGTGCGTGTTGGTGAAATCGAAGACCTCGGCGAGTTCGGCGACACCTACAGCAGCGTGACCTTCACGTCGCTCGAGGATGGCCGGGTGCGCAAGTACAAGGGCACGGCTGATGCCGGCGACATGACCATGACCGTGGGCCTGGATAACGGCGATGCCGGCCAGAACGCCGTCAAGACCGCCCACAAGGATCGCAGCAAGGGCGATTACAACATCAAGGTCACCCTCAACGACGGCGACCCTGATGCATCCCCGGCAATCAGCCCGACCACCTTCTACTACCGCGCGAAGGTGATGAACAACACCGTTGCGGCCGGCGCCGCTGACAACGTGGTGCGCCGCAACATCACCTTTGGCATCAACTCGGAAATCCTCGAGCTGTTGCCGGCCCCTGTCACCCCATAAGCGCCCGGGGCTTCGGCCCCGGCCTCATAGGACCTGATCCATGAACAACACGCTGCACGGTACCGTTACCGTCCACCTGGGTGACGAAGTGTTCACCCTTACCCCAACCCTGAAGGCTGTGCGGGCGATCGAGAGCCGCTTTGGCGGCCTGCGCGGTGCTTCCCAGGCGATCAACTCGCTCAGCGTCGACGGTTGCGCTGCCATCCTTGTGGCCGGTGCCGGCCTCGACGAGAAGACTGCCAAGGCAGTGCCAGAGCAAGTCTGGCAGCACGGCGTTCTCGATGTGTCGACGCAGCTGAACGCCTACTTGGTCGCGCTGTACAACCCGCGCGGAAAAGACCCGGGAAACGACCAAGCCGGGACGGCGTAAGCGTCATCGAAGACGGAAGTTACGTTGACCGGCTGTACTCGATCGCAACGGGCTGGCTTGGCTGGCAACCCGATGTGGCTTGGCGAACGCCGCTACCCGAGTTGTTCATGGCGTTGGATGCCAGGCTGGAGTGGTCGCATATGACCAACCCCTTCGGCAAAGGAAAGGCGCAAGGGGCCAAGCCGAAACCCAGCGCCTCGGCCGTGGCCGACAAGCTGCGCCAGGCGCTGACGGGCCGAAACGCATAGCTCAACACCCGCTCCGGCGGGTTTTTTCGTTCTGGAGAATTACATGGCCGACCAACAGGTCCAGGGGATGCTGGTCCAGATTGAGGCGACCACGGCTCAGCTGCGTCGAGAGTTGGCCAATGCCGATCAGTTGGTCGCTCGGTCATCCCAGGCGATCGATCAGAGTTTGGCGAAGGTCGACTCTGCTTTTGATCGGGCAGGCGCCGCAGCGCAGCAAGCCGGTACTCTCGTTCGTGGTGCTTTCGCGGCCGTGGCCGGAGCCGGCCTGATCGGCGGAATCATTCAACAAGTCGACGCCTACGGTCAGATGTCTGACCGGATGAAGGCTGCAGCCGGTAGTGCTGGCGAGTACCAGCTGGTCCAGGAACACCTGCTGCAAACTGCCCAAGAGACCTATCGGCCTTTGGCTGAAGCCCAAGAGCTTTACATCCGCACTGCGGACGTAATGCGCAGCCTGGGATTCAACACTCAGCAGACGCTCGACATCACCGACAGCTTCAGCTTCCTGCTGGTGACCAACGCCGCCGCTGCCGACAAAGCCGGCTCCGCGCTTGATGCGTACTCGAAAGCGCTGCAGACCGGCAAGGTCGAGGCGGATGGCTGGGTGTCCATTCAGGACGCCATGCCGACCATCGTCACTGCGATTGCCTCCGCAACCGGAAAGAGCGCTGAGGAGATCAGGAAGCTCGGTGTCCAGGGCAAGCTGTCGCTCGATGACATCAACACTGGCCTGCTGCGCACCGTGGAGGTCAACCGCAAGGCTGCGGCCGACATGTCCACCAGCGTGCAGGACGCGATGGTGAACATCAGCAACTCCATTCAGGCATTCCTGGGTGGTATGGAAGAGCAAACCGGCATAGTCGCAGGCTTCGCGAACGTGCTGATTGCGCTGGCGGACAACGTGGACCTGGTGGCCGTGGCCATGGGCGGCGTTGGAGTTGCTGCGCTGACCAACTACGTTGCGAAGACCGGACTTGCCGTGCAGGCCGCGCGGGCTGACCGTGCTGCGCGCATTGCCCAGGCTGAGGCAACACTGCAGGCGGCGATTGCGGATCAACGGAAAGCTCAGACTGCCACCATTCTTGCTGAGCGGGAGGCTATTGCGGCGCGCGGTACCGCAGTTCAGACCCAAATGTCCCTTCAGCTCGCAACGGCGCGGACAAAGGAGGCCGCTGCAACTGCCGCAGTAGCAACAGCTCAGTCTGGGTTGAAGGCAGCTTCGGCCGGTCTCCTTGCTGGCCTGGGCGGACCCATGGGGTTGGCGATTCTCGCCGGCACCGCCGCGGCAAGTTTCCTCCTGCTTCGCGACAATGCGGACAAGGCCGGGGTCAGCCTGGAGGACATGCAAAAGCCCGTATCCCAACTGCGGGAGGAGTTCCAGAAGCTCAACCGGGACCAGCGCGAAGCCGCTCTGGTGAAATGGCAACAGGAGCAGATCAACGCCGCGGACAAGGTCAAGGATGCCTATGGCGATCTTGCCCAGTCCATACGCTCTGCGACAGTAACAGCACCTGTTCGGGACTCGGGTGGTCAGTACAACAAGCAGCTGGCCGACTACCAAGGAATCATCGACCGGCTGAATGAGGCTCGGTCTTCAGGTGCAGACCTTGCCCCAATCCTCAAGGAGGTCGGGGCGCGCTTCCAACTGCCAGCGGCTACGTTGCAGGGTTGGATCACCCAGGCGGGCGCCGTCAGTGATGCTGACCAGCGTTCAGGCCTGATTGCGGAAACCTTGCGCGTCCTCACCGGGGTTACCAAGGAAAACACGGTCGCGACCGAAGCGAACAATGCCGCGAAGACCGGTATGAGCAGCGCTGGCCAGACCTACCTGGAAACTCTGCAGAAGCAGCTTGGCGGCCTGCAAGACAACAACGACGCGATCAAGATCGCAAACCGCTACATCGCAGAGAATGCAGACCTCACCGAGACCGATCGGCAGGCGATTCTGTCGGCAGCCAACGCTATCGAGGCGCAGAAGAAGGCCAACGACAAGGCTAACAAGGCCAAGCGTGAGGGGGAGTCAAAGTCTGAACAGGCTGCCAAGCAGCAGCTGAAAGACTTCGACGCAGCTGAGGAAGGCTACAAGCGCCAGATTGAGCTGATCAACACCACTGGCGACAAGCACAAGGATGCGACTGAGGTCGCCAAGCTTTCCTTCGAGCTCCAAGAGGGGAAGCTAGGCAACCTGTCCAAAGCGCAGCAGAAGCGCCTGCTTGAGCTTGCTGCTGAGCTGGACGTGCTGAACAAGATCAAGAAGGCCAATGAAGATGACCTGAAGCTCAGCGCCTTCCGGTCCGCTCAGCAGAGTGGCACCCGAACTCAGGCTGACGGTTTCGATCAGGAGCTTGCTGGTATCGGCTTGGGCGACAAGGCGCGTGATCGCATGCGCTCTGAGCTTGCCCTGCGGCAGAAGTATGTCGCGGATCTCAAAGCGCTGAACGAGCAGCGTAACACTGGGCAGATCAGTCCAGAGCTGTACGCCGGCGAAACCGAGATCCTGAAGCAGGAGTTAGATAAACAGCTCGAGAACCAGAAGAACTACTACGCAGCGGTAGACGAACAGCAGTCCAACTGGATGAACGGAGTGCGTGAGGCTTGGGCAAATTATGCCGACGAGGCAAGGAACTATTCGGCCCAGGCGGCCGATGCCACCACCAACATCTTGGGAAGTGCCCGAAGCGAACTGAGCACCTTCATGACCGATGTTGCCACTGAGACTGAAAGTGCTGGTGATGCACTGGGCAACATGATCGGTGGCTTTGCTGAGTCGGTGCTCAACGCGCTGGCCGACATGGCCGCGCAGTGGCTCATTTACCAAGGGGTCCAGCTGCTCGTCGGCAAGACTACCCAGGCGAGCGCTGCGGGAATGATGGCAGCGAACGCCCAGGCGACAGCGCTGCAGGCCGGCCTGGCTGCCTTTGCTTCTACTGCAGCAATTCCAATCGTTGGTCCGGCCCTGGCACCAGGTGCAATGGCAACTGCGCTCACCATAGCCAACCCGTTGGCTTCGGCTGTGGGCATGACCGCGATGTCGGGTGTGGGCTTCATGGATGGCGGCTACACAGGACACGGCCGCAAGGATGAGGTCGCCGGTCCGGTGCACCGCGGCGAGTACGTGTTCGATGCTGAGGCTACAGCGCGCATTGGCGTGGGCACGCTGGAAGCCATCAGCGACGGTCGTGCCGCCTTCGTAGGTGGCCCAGGCAGTTCTTCAGCCCCCACTGCTGATTCAGTGGTCTCGGGCGGTCCGGCGCCGGCTCAGCCTGCGCCCCAGGTCAACTTGTATGAGGATGCCAGTCGCGCAGGGCAAGTTCAGATGTCAACGGGTCCGGATGGTCGTCAGATCCTTGATATCTGCGTGGCAAACATCCGGCAAGGCGGCGTGCTGGCCAAGGCTTATGAACAAACCTATGGGGCAAAAAGGGTAGGGCGATGACCGCGATTGCAACGTTGTACGCCTCTGGTGGCAAGGCGTGGATCATTCCGACTCTTGAGCTTCGTTGTCCAGCCTGGCCGGCGCCGATCTACCTCTGTGCAGGTTTCGACGATGTGTTGGCCACTCTCGAGACAGGGGCCAAGGTGAAGTTCACTGCCGCGGCCTTCGATGCAGCGCTGCCCAAGCGCGACGACAGTGGTAGCCAGACGCTGACCTTTGCCATCGACAACGTCACCGGCGTAGCGCAGCAGCTGATCGATCAGGCGCTGGAGGCCCGGCAAAAGATCACCCTGGTGTTCCGGATCTTCTTGTCGTCCGACCTATCAGCACCTGCAGAGAAGCCGTACCGGATGACGGTGCTCAGTGGGTTCATGGAAGGGGCCAGCGTGCAGCTGCAGGCTGGCTACTCCGACTACATCAATTTGGCCTGGCCAAGGCGCAAGTACACCTTGAGTTTCGCCCCCTGCCTTAGGTACGTGTGATGTTTGACAGCTACTTGGCCGCCACCTACGAGGATGGCGGGCGCGGCCCTGCGCGCTTCGATTGCTGGGGGATGGCCAGAGCGGTGCGTCATGAGGTGTACGGCCTGCGACTGCTGCCGAGCTGGGGTTATGTCCGAAACACCATGCCGATGGAGTTCACCCGAGCGGTCAACCACGAAGCCGCTGGCATGGAGCGCTGCGAGCCGGAGGTCGGCGCGATCGCCTGCGTCTGGCGGGGCGATATCTGCATCCACGTTGCGCTGATCGTTGAGGCCGAAGGCCGGCTGCATGGCCTGGAGATGAAGCCCAGCGGGGCGACCATCAAGCCGCTACGGCGATTTCAAGACCAGTACCTGAAAGTGAGTTACCACCGTGATCGAATTCTACCCGAGCAAGCTTGAGGGCTCCCCCCTGGAGCGCCACAGAACCGACAAGGTGATGACGATCGAGGGGTGGCTGCAGCGCAACGTTCCAGGGTATGCGCCGCGATCGGCACCGCCCATCAGCATCGAGGTGAACGGGGTCTTCATTGCGCCTGCCCACTGGGGCAAGGTCGAGTTTTCCCCTATGGACAACGTCCGAATCTACCCGGAGCCCAAGGGCACCGGCCTGGAGGTGGCTGTGTGGGCCGTGGTGGCCGCCGTGGTGGCGGTCGGCGTCATCATGCTCACGCAGAAACCGCTGACCACCCCGACGAACAAGTCGCAAAAGGGACAGAGCCTTAACCTGGCGAAGACCACCGGCAACCAGGTCAAGGTGGGGGACATAATCCGGGAGGTCGCCGGCCGCACGCGAATCTTCCCCGACTTCCTGGTGCCCCCTCGGCATTACTTCGTCAACGAAACGGAGCAGTGGGTGGAGATGCTGCTGTGCGTTGGCGTGGGTGAGTTTGAGATCAACCCGACCGACGTGAAGATCGGCGACACCCCGATCGCATCGCTCGGTAGCACCGCGCGATACCGGATCTACGGCCCAGGCGAGTCGTTGGCTGATGAGCCGGCTCGGATCTGGTGGCACAACTCCACCGAGGTTGGGTCAACCAGCACCGGCGGGGCAGGCCTCACGCTCACGACCACCACCACCGTGGCCCAGCAGTTCACGGGTGAGTCGGTGCTGGTTGCCGACCATGTGCTGACCGTTCCAGAGGGCGCTGGCTGGTTCCCGCTCGGCTGGGACAGCGGAATGATCGCTCGCATCGAGGTGCCGTACCAGTACACATACACCGGTCCGGTTGATGGGAGCGCAACCGTGGTCAGCGGCCCGCATCTGCCCATGCTAAAGCCGTATGTTGGAATGCGTATCGAGATATCGGGCGCCAATGCTGGCGAGTACGTGGTGTCCAGCTATACGCCAGAGGTGCCAGGCACGCCGGCAGTGCCAGGTAGCGCCTCGATGGTAACCGGCAGCGCGGCCCCTACGCGCTTCGACTTCAATGTGACGCCGCTGAGCTTTACGGTTTCTCGGGGAGCCAGCGACTTCCCCGTTGCTCTGACCACTGCCACCACCGACCTCGCCGGCCTGGTGTCTGCAGTGAACGCCGCTTTGGCAGGCACGCCGTTAGTGGCCAGTGCATCGAGCGGGCGCTTGCGGATTGCTGAGCAGGCCGCGCCGTTCACCGGTACCGGCCTGACCATCACCGGTGTAGTCGTCGACATCCTGGGGGCGAGCCCCGTGTTTGCGACGGGCGTGAAGTCTGAGGCGGCAACGGATGGTCAAGATGCCTCGATGACCATGGCGTATGACGGCGGCGCTCCAGCTGTAGGCCTGCAGACCGGTGAACTGCTTTCATCGATCGGTTATCGCGACATGCGTTACCGGATCACGGAAGTTTCTGATGATTCTGTGGAAGATGACAGCGAGACCCCGGAAGACGAGAGCCATGGGCCTTCAGCGATCACAGTCGTCCGCCTGACCGACACCGGTTCTGTTGACGATGAGTGGGATGGGTTCGACGCGATCCAGAGCAATGGCGTAAGCGCCGTGCTGGACGGGTCAACCACTGAAGGCGACTGGGCGGGGTCGTTCGTGGTCTGCCCGGAGGGCGAGACTGTACGCCGGGTGGAGCTGGACTTCTTCTTCCCGAGCGGCCTGATCCGCTACACCGAGAAGAACGGCAACCAGCGTCAGGTCAGCGTGAAGGTCGAGGCGCAATACCGCGATGCCAGCACGGCAGGTGACTGGACCTCCGTTTTCTGGACCTTCACTGCAACCCGCCGAGATCAGATCGCTTTCACCCGAGCGGTAACCTTCCCGACCTACATGCGCGGGGAAATGCGGGTCCGCCGAATCGGTGAAGAGTCTACTGCCAACACCAAGCAGGACCGCGTGCAGTGGTATGGCATGCGCGCCAGAATAGACAAGGCGCCGCTGCGCTATCCCGGCGTGACGGTGATCGCGGTCTATGCCCGGGGCGGTACCAAGCTGTCAGCACAGTCCGAGAGTCAGGTATCAGTGATTGGCACGCGGAAGCTCCCGGTGCTGGTCGATGGCACCTGGTCGGCGCCGACAGCTACCAGGGGCATCGCACCCTGGGTTCACTACGTCGCGGAGGATGCCGGCGCCACTGACGACGATCTGGATATCGAAGAGTTCGTGCGCCACGCCGCTATTTGGCAAAGTCGGGGGGACTACTTCGACTTCGCAGTAGAGGAGGCAGGCACGGTCAAGGACGCCCTGAACGATGCATTGAAGGCCGGGTTTGCGAAGTTCACGCTTGAGCGCGGACGGATCACACCCGTGCGCGATGAGCTGCGCACCCAGATCGGCAAGATGTACACGCCGCAGAACATGACCAGCCCCCTCAAGCGCGCTTTCACACTGCCGGCACCGGATGACTACGACGGCGTGCTTATCAAGTACCGGGACGGGAACACCTGGGCGGAAGAAACGGTGAAGTGCAAGCTGGACGGTGACGCATTCAGCAGGGTCGAGGAAATCACGCTCGATGGCGTCACTGACCGCGATCGTGCCTGGCGGTATGGCATGCGGCAGCGCCGGGCGCAGGTCTACCAGACCAAAAGCTACAGCTGGAGCACCGAGCTCTCGGCGCTCAATAGCGGTTACCTCAGCTATGACGCTGTGGCAGATGACATTCCGGGGTACGCCCAGTCCGCGATAATGGTTGATTGTTCCCATGGAGAGGGGCCGGTAATCGTTGAAAGCAGCGAGCCGTTTACTTGGGAATCCGGGAAGACCCATGTGCTCGCAGTTCGCAGGCCTGATGGTTCTGTCAGTGGGCCATGGGCTGCGGCGCGCCTGGACGACTACAGAGTAATCATCCCGACGATTGATTTCGAACCGGATCTTTCCCTGGAGATTGAGCCCCCGCACTTGCTGTTCGGCGTCTCGAACAGGTGGTGCTACCCGGTCCTCATCACATCCATCGAGCCGGGTGACTACTCGGCGGATATGGAGGCGGTCAACTACGACGCGCGTGTCTACGCGGATGACGACAACTTTGCACCTGAGGATGCTTGAGGATGCTGACCTTTCCGGATGATCTCCCGCTGCCAGTGGGGGATGGGTACGGCTTCAAGCCCGTAAGCCCGATAGTCAGGACGACGATGTCAAGTGGTCGGGCCATGCAGCGTCGGCGGTTCGGCAGCGTTCCTACGCTGCTGCCCGTCAGCTGGTTGCTCTCAACGGCTGAGGCCAAGCTGTTTGAGGGATGGTGCAAGTGGGGCATCGGTTGGGCCGACTGGTTTCTCTGCCCGCTTCGGACGCCGCTGGGGCTGAAGCCGCATCGCGCCAGGTTCACCGACATCTACACCGGTCCCGAGTTTGTGAGCGATGACCTGTGGCGCTACACGGCCACGCTTGAATTGTTCGAATTGCCAATCGTCGACGAAGCGGAGTTCACCTCTCTGCTTGCCGGTATGTCGATCACGGTAATGACTGCTCAACTGCGCTCCCTGCTGGAGCGTTGGTACACCCGATCATGGCCCGGCGCACCGGCCACCTAATTACCTGCCCACTTCGGTGGGCTTTTTTTCGCCTGGAGTAAACATGAGCGGAGCAGAAGATCTCGCGCGCTTGACACAAACGATCGACAAGACCGACGAGCTGCTACTGTCGCCGGAAGTGAAAATGGTGGAGGTTTCGCCTGGGGTATGGCGACCGACCAATGCGATGGTAATGACTAACCTGGCGACCTTGCTTGGTGGGGCAATGCCTTATGTCTCAGTCGCGGCAGGCCTTGCCGGCACTGAGAACGACACCAACTTCAGCGTTCTTTCTAGTGCTGACGACGAGTATGTAAACGTGTACCGCAACACTGCGGGGACCGCGGTGTTCGTGGATACCTACCCGAATGCCAAGAAGGTCAAGCAGGTACAGGACAGCACCCAGTTCGCCGTCGAGACAGCACCGCCCCGCAATATGTCGGAAACTCACCCTTGGGCCCTCACCGACGAACTGCTTCGGGTAATCTTGGGGGTGAGAACCGACGGTGTCGTCGATGCGATCCTCGACCGGCTGCCTGGCCTGTCGCTGGTCGGTGACTTCGCGTGGGCGCTCTGTGACCAGAATGACACCGTGATCCTAGGTATCAAGTGGAGCGGGGAGGTAGTTTTCTATCAGCCGCCGGCCAGTGCGGCCAGTTCCATGGCATGGGTTGAGGGGCCGTCTGGCCAGCGCGACGTATGGGTCTTGGTGAGCGGGGTTCCATACCAGCTGACTTCCAGCGGCGACAACACTGACCCTGATTTGCAGTCTGGTACCGTCAGCTTCCTTCGGCGCTTCAACTCCGTGAGCATTCAATCTATCGACCTGCCTGTCGCTGGGTCGGTAGCGCCCTATGTAAAGAAATTCCTGCACATCCTTTTCAACGGTCAATCCCTGATGCGTGGTATCGGTTCGGGCACGCCGATTACTGTTCAGCCACCAGCGGCTAACCGTCTGTACACCCTGAATGATGGGGTGCAGCTTACTGATGAAACGGGAACCTTGTCCTCGGCTATGGTGGCCCCCTTCAAACCGTTGACTGCCAAGGCTCTGGAGTCGCCCGCGCTGCAGACTGCTGCGAATATCAATCGGATGCGCGGCCTGCCCTCGGATGTCGGCCTGCTCACCAGCGACCACTCCCGCGGCGCCCAGGGCATCACCTCGCTGAACAAGGGCACTACCCCTTACAACAACAGCATCACCGCAGCCACGGCGGCTAAAGCCGAGGCCGATCGCCTGGGCTACGGCTACGAGATTCCGTTTGTTGGCTGGAATCAGGGGCAGCATGACGGCGGCATGGCCGCAGGGGTGTACATCGGTCACCTGCTTCAGCTGCAAACCGACTATGACGCCGACCTGCGAGCAGTGTCCGGGCAGTTGAACACCATCCCGATGCTGCTGACCCAGATGAGCAACTGGACCGCGCCGGCCTACAACCGGTCCTTCAGCAACATCCCGCATGAGCAACTGCAGGCGGCGCTGGAGAACCCCGACAAGTTCGTCATGGCCGGGCCTCAGTACTCCCTGCCGAGCAATACCGACGGTATCCACCTGCCTGCGGCCTCGTATGCACGCGATGGGGTGATGGTTGCCCGGGCAGCACGCGCGATTATCAACAAGCGAATTTGGTTGCCGCTGCATTGCCTGTCGGCCAAGCGCTCCGGGGTAACTGTCGACTTGCGCTTCCACGTCCCGACCGGGCCGCTGGTTATCGACACGGTCAACGTGCTGGACCCTGGCTTCTACGGCCTGCGCTGGATCGACAGCACGTCTAGCGCGACTGTTACCAAGGTCGAGAAGACCGGCTTCGATACGCTTCGGCTCACCTTGAGCAACGAGCCGACCGGTACTGGGCAAATGGTGGGTATCGCCGATATTGGCGTCGCCGGCAGCCGGGCGGGACCGACCACGGGCGCCCGAACCTGCATCCGAGACAGCGCGCCCGATCTCGATGCAACTGGTACCCCTGTCTACAACTGGGCCTGCCACCAACGAATTCAAGTCACCAACTGATGGAGTGCACCTCATGGCTTTGCGAGGTCAACTGATTGTCCTGCCTGGCGTCCAGGCACCTGCAGCACCTGGGGCGGTGAAACTCAACGTTTCCGCTGCTGACCGCATCGCATCGTCGATGCCCTACATCCACCGGGCGATGGCGCCCAAAAGTCTGGTGGCCCTGGCCGAGGGTGGCGTCTCGGGCAATTGCCGGGTTACCGGCGAAAAGCTGCTCCAGAAGGGGTCGTCGCCCTCGGTCCTGCGGCTGAGTACCGTTGGCGGCAAGCCAGCACTGGGGTTTTCTGCCGATGACAGCCTTGGCTCGCTGGCTTTTCAGCCTGGTAGCATGCCGACTTCGTATACTCTGGTCATGCTTGTGGCGATTACCGAGCCAACGAACCGGCTGAATTTCATGATGGGTTATACCGGTGAGACTGCGATTGCCACTGTCCTGCGCTATGACACAACCACTGCGTCTCCTGAGGTAAAGAGGCTCATAGCTTACGGAAGCACCAACAGCGCCCCTTATGCTGAAACGCCGAAACCTGCAGGGACATGGGCGGTAGTTGTCGTGGATTACGACGACACTACCAAGAAGGTCTCTATCGCTGTGAACCAAGTGGACACCTTTGTCGAAAACACCAAGTCAACAGCAAGCGCTGCAGCAGCAGACAGCTACTTGGAGATCGGCTATCACGGAAGCGGCAACAGCCTGCGGACCTCGAAGGTGGGGGACACCTTCGTGTTCAATCGATCGCTCCGCGCCAGTCCGACCAACCTGGCGCAACTTGCGCAACTGGTCGCGGCGCTGAAAACCGAGTACGGCATCGCCTGATCTGCAAGCTGTGAACGTGGCCGCTTTGAGCGGTTTTTTGTGCCTGAAATTCATGTTGCCCGCCATGCGCGGGCTTTATTTCGTCTGGAGAAACCATGTCCACACCGCGCGGCGTTCGCAATAACAACCCGGGCAACATCGATTTCAACCCCCGTAACGCGTGGCAGGGCCAGCTTGGCTTGGAGGTGGGCGTGGCCAGCCCGCGCTTCGCCCGCTTTGACCAGGCCGAGAACGGCATCCGGGCCCTGGCCAAGCTGCTGCTCAACTACCGAGGCAAAGACGGCATGCCCGGCGTGGGTCGCCCTGGTATCGATACCCCGCTGGAGTTCATCAGCCGCTGGGCGCCGGCCAGTGAGAACAACACCTTGGCCTATGCCCAGGCCATCGCGAAGCGCCTCGGCGTAGGCGTTCGCGATTCGATCGACATCTCCAAGCCGCAGGTGCTGCGTGAGGCTGTGGTGGGCATCATCGTCCACGAGAACGGCGGCAACCCATACAAGGTTGAAGTGATCGACGAGGGTGTGCGGCGGGCACTGGCATGAACTGGCTGGCCGCTGTGCCGGCCTGGTGCTGGTGGCTGATCGCGCTGGTAATGGTGGCTGGAGGCCAGGAAATTCGCGTAGGAGCGGAAAAAGCTGCGGCAGCCACCGCCCGCGGCGAAACGGCTACGGCGCGAACCGAACTATCCGACTATCGCCTGCAGGTTGCAGAGCGAGACCGACGCGCCGCCGCCCAGGCCAGAACTGAAGAACAACGCCGCCAAGCAGTGGCGGACGAGGAGGGTGAGCATGCACGCAAGAAACTGGAAGAGGTCACTGGCCGCGCTACTGCTGCTGAGTCTGCTGCTGGCGGGCTGCGTGGGGAGATCGCCCGACTGCGCGCCGGCCACAGAGCCACCTGCGATACCATCGCTACCCAGCAGCGCAAGGCAGGAACCCCTGCCGTCGTGGTGCTCGGGGGATTGCTTGAGGAGTCTGACCGAATGGCGGGAGACCTCGCGGCAGCGCTTGAGCGAAGCCGAATAGCCGGCCTGGCTTGCGAAGCTATGAGCGACGCAATGCGGAAAAATTAAAAGATGGGAGAGGGGGAAGGGGCGACGCTTTGCTGAATGGCCCCTACATTAAGGAGTATGCCGGGGCCATAAGCGTAGTTGGTCAGCCAATCAAGCGGAGCGTGAACGACTTGTGCGGGATAGTTCCCTTGTGGGTCTTCGGCCCCTGGCCGAATTTGATAGCGTAACGTGACGAATCCTCATCAAGTTTCATACTTTTGATTCGGTACACGCCTGGTTCAAGCTTCGAAATCTTGTCGTTGAATTGCTTCGATCTGTCGATCTTGATGATCTCGACATGCCGGGCCGATTGAGAGAGCTCTTCGGTGATGTCGTTAGCCGAAATGAACAACGTGCCCGAACTGCTGGAGTGGGAGTTTTCGATAGACTTGCTCTTCGATCCATGCTTTGGAGCAGCACCTTTTTGCGCCAGTCCGTTGACCAGATCAATCCACTCCTTGCCAATTCGCTTGGAAGAATACTTGGCGGCAGTTGCCAGGGCGCCCTTCGAAAGCCCCTCGAATGCATTGTTGTCTTCGGCGATTTCAAGAATGCGTTCTGCTAGCTCTTTTTCGGACTCCACCAGGTAGCCGTTAGCGTAGTCATCGATGATCTCGATAGGGCCGTAATTCGTGTTGAACGAAATTACCGGCGTGCCCATCGACATCGACTCGATGATGCTCAGGCCGAAACCTTCAGAGAGCGAAGTGGATAAGGTGCAGCGAGCCCGGGAGTAGACGGCATGTGGAGCTCGGGTGTAGCCGTTGAGAGACACGTTGTCTTCAAGATCTAGCTCAGAAATAAGCTCAGAAAGCTCATCGGCCAAAGCACCGCGACCCCAGATCTCCAGCTGGAGTTTTGGGTTTTGCTCTACGACGATCTTGAAGGCGCGAATGGCGCGGTCGAGGCGCTTGCCACCTTCAAGTCGCGAGACGATTGCGAAGACGTTCGGGTCTCTGGAAACGTCTTGCTTAATAGCAAACTCTGTGACCGAGTTAGGAATAACAACGGCGTTGGAACTTTCCCCGAACTGCTGCTCGATGTCCCTTTTTTGGCTTTCGGTAAGCAGTACAAGAGCATCGCAGCTGTTGGCGTTATCAATGATCAGCTGGCTGCGAGGCTTAATCGGGCTGCCAAAGGTGAACGGCTCCATGAAGTGGTTCCCATGGAGGGTCAGAACCTTGGAGATCTTGCCGCCGAGAACATTGGTCACAACGTCGCTCGTTGAAGAGGCGTCGGAGATTATGACCGTGTGCGCGCCGTAGTCGGCAAGCTCTTCGAGCCATGCTGAGCATGCTTCGTCACGTGTTTTGTACTGTTTCGATCTTTCGCTATCAATTACCAATTCGAAAGATACAGAGTTACCTTCGGCGTCCAGGATCTCCCGGGCAAATACATCGCCAAAGCTGTTCATGTATTCGCGACTCTGGAACTCGGTCAGGCCGATGAAACGAGATCTTCGCTTTGGAAGGTTGGATGCAACCTTGACTGAGAGCTGCTCAAGATCGGTGATCTTGGTGCCGGAGCGACGCATTACGGAGGCTTGGCAATAGTAGTAGAAGAAGTTCAGCGCAAGTACTGGCTTTGCCAGCTGCCCGCTGATGCGCAGGGACTGTACAGAACCTTGCAGCCCAAGGTCCCAGTCGATTGAAACGATGCACGACCTGAAGCCGTTATCCGCCAGAATGGCAGATCGGTTGAGCGACACCCGTGTCACCCCTCCGGCAGAGGCAGACAATCGGTTTAGGACAGAAACCACCTGAGTTACAGCCGGTGGAGCAGCCCGTTTTCTTCCCATCAATGCGCCAAGCATCCGTACACATCCTGATCCGTTACAAACCCGGCATTATGCCAGCAACCCTTGCTAACTGCAGCTTTTAGAAATGGCGAACTGATCCGCTGACCGGCAATTGCCCGCGACCGATCCCGCCTATACGATACTGTTTATTCATACAGTATTGGTACCCTATGTACTTCCTCCTCGTTCGCCGCCGCGTGAATGGCGTGGCCATCCCTACGAATCAGCTCGGCAAGATCACGCCCATTCGGGCCGACATCCACATCGGCGACCACCACAGCGAGCCGCTGGGCCGGGTATCGACCCAGGCTTGGGTGTTCAACCCGTCGCCTGGGCCGGACATCATCCCGCGGCTGCACGATGCCAAGGTCAACGGCATGGCCCAGCTCGGCATCAACATCAACGGGGTGGAGGAGATCGACGGCGTGCTCTACGCGCAGTCCTGGTGGTGCAGGGCAGAATGATGGTTGGATTACCACAGGCCTGGGTGGCAGAACTGGACGATCAGGTGGCCCTGATCGCTGATCCTGATGGTCGCGCGGCTGTGCTCAGTGAAATGGCCTATGCCGCTCACCGGAGACAGGAAGTCGATGACGGCGACCTGGTCGACATGCTGGAGATCGTCGAGGCGGCCAGGTTGTGGGCGCTGGATGAATCCGAGAGGGGTTGGGAGTAGGTCGGCAGAGCGCCGGGAGACGGGGCGGAAACCGCTGGATAGGTGTACAGCCGGCTCGTACCAATTTTTGTACCAATGGCTGTGTTTTGGGGTGGGATGCAGCGTGCCGGGGAGGGCTGGAAGGCCCGTAAATACGGGCTTTCCTCACTTTCGAAAACTCACCAAGACGCGAAAAACATCTCTGGAGTATGGCTGAATTGCTGTCGAATGCCTTATGACTAAAGGGCGCAAGGTGAACGATATTTAATCCTGTACCCATTACGTTCTTTTCCAGCTTCGCCAGTTCCGTCCAATCGTTGGCAGAATTCAACCACTTGGCGTAGGTCGAGAGAAGCACCTGCACCGAGCGCCCAAGCTGCCCAGCAATGAACGCTGGATTCGTGGTGACGAGCCAGAAGGCTGGAAGATGAATGGCGACTCCGTCGAGACGCGGCGCTTCTGCTTCGAGCGGTATTGCGCGATCTCTCTGGCCCTTGCCAGTGCGCCAAGAGCCCGGCTGTTCAACATTACGGTGCGGGTGTATTTCGTCTTGGTCCGCTCGACTGCCTGCTTTTCAACCACGATCCGGCAGATGTGAGCCGTCTTTTTCTCGACGTCGACCTCATCCCAGCGCAGCGACATAATCTCGCCTGTGCGCATACCCACCCTGCGACACGCTGCTGATGACCCGATTTGCCTCAGAGGTGGTCGACCGTATCTTCAGGCTCGGTTTTCGGTACAGCAAGGCAGAGGTGCTGCTGATGGACTTGCGGCAACCCGGTGAGTTGGAAGAGGACTTGTTTGCGCTCAAGCAATGAGTGGCTGCATTCGACTTACATCTGCCTTTAAAAAAGGACGGCTAACGGCCAACAGCAGTCATTAGCCGCCGAAAAGCTAGGCCACCGGCCACGCCATTCAGCGCAGAGCTAGACTGAGCCCAGTATTCTGAATCGCTAATGGTGGTTCCCATGAAGCACTGGCTTCCCCTGCTGCTCACCCTGCCTCTGTCGCACACCCAAGCTGCGGTACCTGCCTTCAACTGCACTCAGGTCGAGGCCGGCAGCATCGAACAACAGATCTGCCAGAGCGAGCCGCTCTCGGCACTGGACCGGAAAATGGCCGAGGTCTACACAGCCGCGCAGCAGAAGGCCGGCAATGAACATCCGCCGGTGCTCAAGACCGAGCAACGGGGCTGGATCAAAGGCCGCAACGATTGCTGGAAAAGCGCGGACCAGCCCGCCTGCATCGCCGACAGCTACCGCCTGCGCATCGCCGAACTGCAGGCGCGCTACCGGCTGGTCGAGACCACCGGCCAGGTGTTCTACCAGTGTGACGGCAACCCGGCCAAGGAAGTGGTTGCCCGCTTCTTCCGCACCGAGCCGCCCACGGCCATCGTCGAGTTCGGTGACCGCAGCTCGCTGATGTACCTAGAACAGACCGCAAGCGGCGCGCGCTACCAGGGACAAAATGAGAGTTTATGGGAGCACCATGGCGAGGCCATCGTGGTGTGGGGCTATCAGGAGCCGGAAATGCACTGCACAGCGCGTTGAAAGCCGCCGCTATGACCCATTGCAGAAATTCTCCAGGGGTAGCTATCGGCCAATATCGAACTTTGATGTGGTCCGCCACGAGGACATCATCCAGAACACAGGCGCGCCCTGCTTCCTTAAAGCTGCATTACGGCGAGCGCCCTGCGCAGAGGCTCGTCGGATATCTGGATAGGACCGTGAAATGGTACGTCCATATCCAATACCAGATACACGGAGGCCGCGATAAGCATTGAAGAAACGACGAACATTCCTGTCACCATTGAATTACGTGGCGCTCGGTATCCAAAACTGGCGAAAATGAGCGTCAACCACGCAACCAGCATCCCAATGAGTGGGCCGGGAATTGCCCCCTCTGACTGCTCGACGATCCTCCAGCGTTGCTCGATAAGCGAATGATATTGCTGACGAATATCCTGAAGCATAGTTTCATGGTAGCGGTCCGGCGGCTTTATGGCAGCCAAAGATTTCCCTATGTCATCCAAGTATTTAGCTGCCTCGCTGTTACGATGTTGCAGCGCCTCGTCCCCCCGGTATGGCGTCTCGATAGCGTGCTCAAGATAGGTGACCAGTCGGTTGCGGGTGTCTTGTGCCGATTCGCCATAGCCCCGCAGTGTCCGATCAAATATGATCATGCTGGTTGCATACCCATGAAAGTTAGCGTCAATGGACTCGAAGGTATTTTTGGCAGAATTGATCATCAATCCAAAGACCAGCGATGTCATAACCACAAAAATGTTAGCTACCAGGCGAATCACTGTATTTGTGTCTTCGTCTCTGTGGTGGGATGCCAGCTTTGGGTACCACTGCATCATGAGAAGCGAGGCGGCAACCAAGCACCCAAAAATGGCCACTGCGATCCAGAGAGAATTCATGCATCAAGGCCTCGATCAATCTGACTCAAGTCTTAAAAGATAGACCGTGGCCGACCGCTTTGGGTCGACAGCGGACTGTGGGAGGTGGCTGTAGCTGACGACCCAGGATGGATCTTGGTTGGCTGAACGTCTGGATGGGGGAGTAAAGCTGTCTAAAACCGCCCGAATGCGTCTCGGTCTTATTGGGCCAAAGTCGCTGAAACTGGCTGAACCCTATTAGACAGGCCAGATGCTCAGGCCGCTTGCGGTGCGGTCTGAGGATAGACCCCCACGCTACTGCTGCATTGCCGGGATGTACTGGATGGACGCACAGCCGGCGCGTACCAATTTTTGCACCAATGGCTATGTTTTTGAGTGGGATGCAGTGTAGCGAAAGGTCCCGGTATTGATGTTCTCGCCCGTGTCCGGTGATCTGATATAAAACCTTTCTGGACAGGGTAAGCGCACACTTGATGTAGCTCAGAGCTTCTGAGCATTGAGAGGTGCGTATGACCATAGATAGGGATGGAATGGATTGTGATCAGCAGGCTATCAGGCCGGCTGAAAACAATGGTCCGCCAGGCAGTCAAGACTCGGAAGGTAAAAGGGAGCAGCCCGAGGATCGCGACGATTCCGCACATAATCGGCCCTTTCGAGGCAGGCAGAGACCAGGCCCGCCGGACCCATCGCGGGCATCCAATGCCGAGCGTTATAGTTATCACAAGCGCCCACTGGAGTAACTGCCAGTACAGTGTGTAAAGGCTGGCGGAAGTACTGTTCAGCCCAGCTGATAGAAGCCCAGCCCCGCGCTGGGCTTTTTGCATTCATGCGACGCCATGAGGGCTTGTGCTAGCAGGGCTGGGCATCGACGTTCAGCGGTGGATGAGCAAGAGCTCGCTGATGATGCAGATCGAGCCGTCCTCGGCGGGTGTTGCGTCGGTGTAATCGACCTGGTTGTAGACCCCGCCGTGGAACTCGAACAGGTGTGAAGCCCAGGTGCTGTCGAGCTGCAAATTGCCCGACGAGGCGGTTACCCCGTTGCATTCGGCCGTCACGGTTACCACGCCTTCAGACGTGGTGTGAATGCTGATGTGGAACGTCGCTCCCAGTGGCACCCCCTTCAAAACTGTGGAGTTCACCGGGTCGGTCTGGTTGAAGGTGCGCCGAAACCCGAAGGTGATGTTGCCCTTGTTCCAGAACACCTTTACCGGCGGGCCGTCATCCCCGCGTACGTGCATCTGGGCAATGACCACCTTCTGCGCCGAGTTGACCTTGGTCAGCGTCATGGTCTGGCGATTCCAGTGATCCTGGGCGCTGGCCAGCGTCCAGTCTTGCGTTTCTGTCCATTCGCAGCGTGTCCTGTGGGTGCTTTTGCTCGAAGCACCTTTGGTGGGGGCTGAGAACTGGATCGAGCCATCGCTGAGCACCGTCACGATGCTGGGAAAGCGGGCAATCGCTTCAGCACCGTTTAGCTCCAGAGCAACGGGATTGGTTGAGGAGACGGCTACCGGCGTGGCAATGGTGAGGTTGCTGATATCTACAGCCATGGGGAACTCCTGGCGAAAGGGTTTGAGTGGTAGAGCAGCCGTGCAAATGGCGGTCGAACACAAAATTAGCTCACGGCTAAAATCAAATCAATAGCTTTTGGCTAAATTAATTTCGCTTTGTGGGATGTTACCTACTGGCGAAATTTTTTCGCGGTGGGGCTTTACGCTGTATTTGGCGGTGGGATAAGCTTTCGCTGAGTACTGTACAAATATACAGCTATCAGGATAAGAATATGTCTAGGCACATGCAGTCGGAACCTCAACAGCGCCAGGAAATGACTGGAATAGAGCGGCTTAGCCTGCGGGTATCGTCAATGATCAACCACCCGCTCGCGCAGACGCAGCGTTGGGTAGTGGTGCACCGCCTGGATAACGACGGTGAAGCGGAATGGGAGGAGGTAATGGGCCAGCTGCGGGAGACGCCCGAGTTGCAGCTGACGTTCAATGATGACGCTAGCGTGACGGTGCGATGGGCGCGCGGCAGCGTGGAAGAGCGTGATGATTTTGTCGTCGAGCGCGACTGCGAGGTGCAGGTCGAGGAGGCGGCTCCTTTCTGAACTTCAGCAAAAGCCCGCCGGTCAGAGCGGGCTTCGGTTTATACCAGGTGGGCATTCCACACCAGGAGGACCCTGGCCTGTATGTAGGTCTCTTCCCGACGAATCATGCGGTCTTTGTGCCGCGAGTTGTCGGAGATCATCTCGAAGTGGTCCTCGTCCGCGATCTGTAGCCGCTTGATGTAGATGTGGTCGCCCCAGGAAAAGAAGTAGATGCCATCGCCGACGAATTCGCGGATGCTGACGTCGACGATCAGCGGGTCGCGGTGCCTGATGGTCGGCTCCATCGACTGACCCCAGCCGGTCACCATCTTCAGGTGATGGTGCTCGCTGAACTCTACGCCCAGCTCGCGCAGGTGGCTGGGGCTGACGCGAACGTCCTTGAACATCTCGGGGTAGTCGTGGGGGATCTGGCCGCCGCCCATGGCGGCCCGCACGTCATAGTGGGCAATCCACACTTCGTCACCGACCAGGCCGGGGCGAAGCAGCTCGGCTTTCAGCAGCGTGGCATCTGCAGGCTCTTGCGCAGCTGCCAGCAGCCTTTGCCGGGTTTCTTCAGAAATGCCTTTGCCGCTACGGGCAAGCATCTGCTTGACCAGGTCGGCTGCGGAGAGCCTGTTATCACCTGACTCGACTGCCGCTTGCACGTGTTCGCCTGGCGACAGTGCGTCGAACCAGCCCCGTGGCAAGCCTTCGATGCCCTCGATGCGGCGGGCCACGTCATCGCCCAGGTTTTTCACGGTCTTGTCGGAAAGAATCTGGCTCAGGTGTGCAGGCGCCATCCCCCAGCGCTCTGCGCAGGTGCCCTTTCTCTGGCTGCCGATCAGTTTCACCAGGTTGTGCTTGCGGATTTGGTAAATGTCCATGGGGTGAAGCATGCCAGTGTTTAGCTTGCTGCTAAATGTGCGCACGGCTAAATCTGCCCTTGTAGTAATGTTAGCTGTAGGCTAAATTAAGCGCGCGAACAAGGAAAGCTATCGAGACATTTTTCTCCAGGGCTGATCACACCATCATCTGTAATGAGGCTCTCATGGATCCGACCGACCTCGGCCCGGGCACCGTCACTTGGTTGGGCGGTACGGGGACTGTACTGCTAGGTGCGTTTCTTTGGCTGCGCAAGTGGTTGTCCCGCGATGCAGTCGACCGTGCGATGGACAATGCTGAGATTGCAGTCATTCGCCGTCTGACAGAACTCCTGGATATCGAACGGGACGCCCGAAGGGAGGCGCAGGCAAAAGCTGATCTGCTGACCAAGGAACGAAACGAGCTGGTGATGACCGTGGGCCGGCTGCAAGGCAAGGTCATGGTGCTGACCAATCAGTTGGGCAGTAGCGGTCAAACACGAGGTGGCAACCCTGGCAATTCGTGAACAAAAAAAAGCCCGCCAGTTTGGCGGGCTACAAGGGCGTAGGGAGCAACGCACAACAAATTCGGGTCAGGCAGCCAAGGTGCCTGGTTGCAACTGTTCGGCCAGTGCCCGGGCTGAGGCGAGCGTCGGCATCGGGCCGCTGACGGCTTCGCCGTTGCGAACCAGGTACCAGCACGCCAGCAGGCCCTGCTCACGCAGTGAGGTGGGAACGGCGCTACCGACAACGGACATGATCTGGATAGTGGCCATGGGGACCTCCTGTGAAACATGGCTCCACCATACGCAGCAGCCGGGGCAGTTTGAAATCAACTTCCTCGATAGTGATCATTGCTCCTATCAACCGTTACCACGTTCGGGCCTTGTTACTTTGACTCCGTTCTCTGTCAACCGAGCACAGGGAAACGGTAAAGGTTGTGTAAGGGACGACCAGTGGCTGACTCTGTTACGCTGAATAAACGTTTCAGTCATGACTAAGGAGCCTGTTATGCCGACAACTCCAAGCCGGGACACCGTGCTTTGCATCTCTCTGGCCGGTCGCCCGGGGACCTTCGGCGTGCGCTTTCACAACCACCTGTACCAGCAGCTGGGCCTGGATTTCTATTACAAGGCCATGCGCACCGATGACCTGCCGGCGGCGGTGGCAGGGATCCGCGCTTTGGGTATTCGCGGCTGTGGGGTGTCGATGCCCTACAAGGAAGCCTGCATGGCTTTGGTCGATGAAATCGATCCCTCGGCGGCGGCCATCGAGTCGGTCAATACCCTTGTCAACTGCAATGGCCACCTGAAGGCTTACAACACCGATTACCTGGCCGTGCGCCAATTGCTGGTGCAGCACCAGGTCGATCCGGGCACTGCGTTTGCCCTGCGAGGCAGTGGGGGCATGGCCAAGGCCGTGGCCAGCGCCTTGCGCGATGCCGGCTTTGCCGAAGGCATTATCGTTGCACGCAACGAGCAGGCCGGGCGTCAGTTGGCGGATGTCTGTGGTTATCGCTGGATGCCTGAGCCTGGCGATATCTGCCCGCCGATGCTGGTAAACGTGACGCCGATCGGTATGGCAGGCGGGCAGGAGGCAGATGAGCTGGCGTTTCCCGAGCACGCCATCGCGGCGGCGGAGCGGGTGTTCGATGTGGTGGCGATGCCGGCGCAGACGCCGCTGATTCGCCGGGCTCAGGCGTTGGGCAAGCCGGTGATCACTGGGCTGGAGGTCATAGCGTTGCAGGCGCTGGAACAGTTCGTGTTGTACACCGGGGTAAGGCCGACGCAGGAGCAGGTGGATGCGGCTGTGGCGTACGCGCGCGCTATCTAGTTGCCCCAGCCCCCTTCACGGCTTTAGCTGCGAAGGGGGCTGGCGAAACCAGGGTCAGAACACCTTGTTCCCGCCATCGAGCTGCTTGTCGACCAGTGCACGGCCATGGGCCAGTGACACATGCTGCGCATTCTCAAGGTCGGAGAAGAACTGCATTGGCATCGACATGCGCTTGCTGGTGTGCCCGTCAGGTGCCGTGATCAGGCAGCCGGCGGCATAGGGCAGGGGTGAGTCGGGGTGGGGCATCACGCTGGCGGTGATGGTGTGCTCGCGGTATTCACAGTGAAGAGATTGCATCGTCCTTACCTCGCTGTGGCATGTGAAGCAGTTACCTTCATATACCACAGCAAGAGGCCGGGAGTTCCCGGCCCGACGAGCGCGCCGCGACGAACGCTCAGCCTTTGAGCTCGGTTGGCTGGATCACTTCGACCCAGTAACCGTCCGGGTCCTTGACGAAGGCCAGGTGGTTCATGCGTCCGTCTTGCAGGCGTTTCTGGAACGGTACTTCCAGCTCCTCGAAGCGCGCGCAAGCGGCACGTACGTCGGGTACCGAAATGCAGATATGGCCAAAGCCGCGCGGGTCGGTGTTGCCATTGTGATAGGCGAACTCGGCATCGTTTTCGGTGCCATGGTTGTGGGTCAGCTCCAGCACGCCAGGGATCGACTTCATCCACTGGTGGCGGGCGTTGTCATCAGTGGGGATCTGTGCCGGGTCGACCAAGGCCAGGAAGTACAGGCTGAAAGCGGCTTCAGGGAAGTCACGCTTGTCCACCAGGCGAAAGCCCAGCACGCGGGTGTAGAAGTCCAGCGACTTCTCGATGTCCTTGACCCGCAGCATGGTGTGGTTGAAGACGAACTGGGCGGTGGCGGCGTCAGGTTGCGCGGTGACGCCAGGCAGGGTTTGCAGATCGTGCAGGCTCATGGGAACTCCTGAGACGGGGCCGGGCGCAGGGCACCGGCAAAACAGACAGGCTGGCCATGATACGGCAGTGCGACGATTGCGCAAATGAAAGCGCCCTGCAAAGGCAGGGCGCTGAAATTAGAGGCCCGCATGTGCGGGCGCGTGATGGGGTCGCTAATCCTTTAGCTGTTTCGATACTGAGCCAGTCCTTGTGAAAAAAGTGTGAAGCCTGTGTGCACATTTCATCAGCGTACCCAGCTTTCTACCGTGGCGGCCCCATACTGTTCTTTCCAGGCTTTGAGGCCGCGGTGGTTGCCGCCTTTGGTCTCGATTCGCTCGCCAGTGTGCGGGTTCTGATAGACCTTGATCACCCGCGGGCGCCGTTGTTGCTTGGGCGGTGTGCTGGAAGTGCGGGCCACAGCCTTCGGGTCGAGGATGGCGATGATATCGCGCAGGCTCTTGTCATAGCTTTTCATCAGGCCGACTAGTTTCTGCTCGAATTCGATTTCGCGTTTGAGGCCGGCATCCTTTTTCAACGCTTCCAGTTGCGCCATCTGTTCCTGGAGCGCTTTTTCGGCAGCACGAAACTCTGCAAGTCTGGACACTGTAATCACTCCTGTACGTCGGTCGTGGCAGGGCGTGACGAACATTGAAGAAGAGTTAAAACGCCGGCCACGCAGGTGGGTTCCACTGTTCGCTGATATCGAGTGTAGTCATTCATGGCTACTGGGTAAACTGCTAACTTTTTGTAAGTAAGCCGGGAACTTTCCCAGTTTTGCGGGCGATATTTGGCAGTTTTTCTTCGGTTGCGTGAGCGGGCGCCTAGACCATGGTCCAATGGCCCGTACCAGAGCCTTTGCGCGATCATTTCAGATGATGGCCGACTCATGTTCGGACCTGCCGCAGTGCCGTGGCCAGCCCGTGCCACAGGTTGTTAACTCGTCTTCATTCTGGATGTTTCCTCGCATGTTTTCCCCTTTCCCCCTCGCTCCCGGGCGTCGTGTTACCGGCCTGTTTCTATTGTGTGCCGGTGTCAACGCCCAGGCTGCCGGGTTTCTTGAAGACAGCCGTGCCAGGGTCGAAGCACGCAATGTCTATTTCAACCGGGACTTCCGGGACGGTTACAGCAGTTCCAGCCAGGGCGCATCCAAGCGCGAAGAGTGGGCACAAGGCTTCATCCTCAATGTGCAATCGGGTTATACGCAAGGCCCGGTAGGTTTCGGTGTGGATGCGCTGGGCATGTTCGGCTTCAAACTGGATTCCAGCCCGGCCGACAGTAACAGTGGGTTGCTGCCCTCGTCCGGTCACGATCCCCGGCACTCGGCCGACCAGTATGCGAAGATGGGCCTGGCGGCCAAGGTCAAGGTCTCCAGTACTGTGCTGAAGTACGGCTCAATGATGCCCGATGTGCCATTGCTCAAGTACAACGATGGCCGTCTGCTCCCGACCCTGTTCCAGGGTGTCATGCTCACCTCCGAAGAACTGCACGACCTGAAGTTCACCCTGGCTCGCCTGGACAAATACACGGCTCGGGATTCCACCGACCGCCAGGACATCCGCGTGCATTGCAAGAACAAGCGTTATGCTTGCGATACCGAAGCCGACCACTTCGACCTGGCCGGTGTCGACTATCGCTTCAACGAGCGTTTCAGCGCCCAGTACCAAGTGGCCAAACTGGAGAACATCTATCGCCAGCACTTTCTCGGGCTGGTGGCCAGTCAACCGCTGGCGGTGGGCAGCCTGTCGGCTGACTTACGGCTGATCAAAAGTGATGACATCGGCAATGCCCGTGCGGGCGAAATCGACCATCGCGCCTTCAGCGGCATGCTTGGCTACAGCCTCGGTGGCCACAAGATCAGCGCCGGCTGGCAGCGCATGTATGGCAACAGCGCCATGCCGTACCTGGATGGCAGCAACCCGTACCTGGTCAACTACGCCCAGGTCAATGATTTCGCCGCTGCCCAGGAGCGCTCCTGGCAAGTACGCTACGACTTCGACTTCAAGGCGCTGGGGGTGCCCGGCCTGACCTTCTTCACCCGTTACATCAACGGCGACAATATCAAGGTGCCGGGCAGCCGTGCCGAAGGCAAGGAGTGGGAACGCGACACCGAGTTCAAGTACGAGGTACAAAGTGGCACTTTCAAGGATGTCAGCGTACGCCTGCGTAATTCCACTTACCGCAGCAACTATGAAAGGTGGGCGCGTGACATGGATGAGACGCGGGTCATTGTCAGCTACAACTTCTCGATCTTCTAAGCAGCTGCTTTGCCAAATACCGGTAACCGCCTGACAATGGTGGCGGGTTCCCGCAAAGGGCAGGGCAATGAAAGACCTGTTGTTGATCGGTATCGGCGCGGGTGACCCGCGCCAAGTCACCTATGAAGCGGTCGATGCGCTGCGCAGTGCCAGCGTGTTCTTCGTGCTCGACAAGGGCGACGACAAAGATGAACTGGTGCACCTGCGCAAAGCCATTCTGCAGCGCTATCGCCCCGAAGGTGGTTATCGCCTGGTGCCGGTGGTCGACCCGTTGCGCGATGCTCAGGCGCAAGACTACCTGGGCGCGGTGCAGAACTGGCACCGGCAGCGTGCTGCGCTGTATGCGCGCCTGATCGAGGAGGAAATTGGCGACGGTGAAACAGGTGCCTTCCTGCTGTGGGGCGAGCCCACCCTCTACGACAGCACCCTGCGCATACTCGACCTGGTCCGCGAACAAGGTGTGAGGCTGCGCTTGCAGGTCATCCCTGGCATCAGCAGTGTGCAGGCGCTGGCGGCGCGGCACCAGGTACCGCTCAACCGCATCGGCGAGCCCCTGACTGTGCTGCCGGGGCGGCGCCTGGCCGGGCAGGGGCCTATCGACAATGTGGTGGTGATGCTCGACGGGCAGTGCGCCTTTGCCGGGCTCGATGACCCGGCATTGACCATCTATTGGGGGGCGTACCTGGGGACTGAGGATGAAGTGCTGATTGCCGGGCCGTTACAGGCGGTGAAGGCGCAGATACTGGAAGTGCGTGCGCGAGAGCGGGCGCGCAAGGGGTGGATCATGGATACCTATCTGCTGCGCAGAGCGCTGTGAGGTGGGTCGCCTGTGCCGGCCTCTTCGCGGGCAAGTCCGCTCCTGCAAGCGAAACAGGCGACACCGTGCTCAAGGGTTACCCAGAATACCCACCACCGTGTCCCGCAACTTGTCGATACTGAAGGGTTTGCCGATCAGGTGCATGCCCTCCGGTACATTGAAGCTGTCGGCGTAGCCGCTGGCGAACAGCACCGGTAATAGTGGCCGCAGTTCGCGCGCTTTACCCGCCAGCACTTCACCTCGCATGTCCGGCAGCCCCACATCGGTCATCATCAGTGCCAGTGCTTGGTCCGGGTCCTCGAGTACCCGCAGGGCGGCTGCGGCGTCTTCTGCCTCGATGACCTTGTAGCCCAACTCGTCGAGCACTTCGACCATCAGCATGCGTACGATGTCGTCGTCTTCGACTACCAGAAGGTGCATGGTTCAAATCCTGTACAAATGAGTGTCTTTAATCTGTGCACCGCGCGGCATCAGAAGTTCCCGAGGATACCGCTCCATGCAAATAGATGGAACGATTGCCGAACGCAACCTTCAAATACTGGCTTAATGCCCTGCCAGACCTGTCAAAGCTGGTTAGACTCGCTTATCAGGACAGCGCAGTGGCAGATAACAATAACGACTGACCGGCCACTCTTTTCAATGGACTTTTCTAGCTCGGGCGTTTTCTCATGATTCAAGCAGCCTCGATGGACCAGCGAAGCTTTCGCAAGCTGTTGAGCCGCAACATCGGCCTTCCCTTGGGGGTTGGCCTGCTGGGGGCCGTGGCCTTCGTCGCGGTGATCAACTACCTGCTTTCGGCCATGCAGTGGGTCGAGCACACCGACCGGGTGATCGGCAATGCCAACGATACGGTCAAGCTGTCGATCGACATGGAAACGGGCATGCGCGGCTTCCTGATCACGGGCGACGAGCGCTTCCTTGACCCCTACGAGGTGGCCAAGCCACGCATTTTCGGCAGCCTGCAGAGCCTGCGCGGCATGGTCGAGGACAACCCCCAGCAGGTCGACCGCATCGATCGGCTGATCGCCTTGCAGCAGGCCTGGAACGACTTCGGCAACCAGATGATTAACCTGCGTCGCAGCCAGGGCGATTACCAGACCTTGATCGGCAACGGCCGGGGCAAGCGCATCACTGATGAAATCCGCAAGGAATTCGACGACCTGATCAGTACCGAACAACAACTGCGCATGGCCCGCAACGAGAAAGTCAGTTCCGTCACCGTGATGGCGATCTCGTCATTCGTGCTGTTCATTGTCGGCCTCAGTGCATTGCTGGCCTACCTGGGCCGTCGTGACCTGCTGGCACTTTCGGCCAGCTATGATGAAAACCTGCAGGCCCAGCAACGCTCGGCGCAGCGCCTGGAGCACCAGGCGTGGTTGCGCACCGGCCAGACCCAGCTGGCGCAGCAGGTGCTCGGGCAGCTGACCTTGCCCATGCTTGGCGAGAACATCCTGCGCTTTTTTGCCTCTTATCTGGGCAGCGTGGTGGGCGCCGTGTACGTGCGCGACGAGCATGGCCGGCTGGTGCGCGTGGCCTGTTATGGCCTGGGTGCCGAAGAGCAGGCCCGCGAGCAGGTCGAGCCGGACCACCATGGCCTGTTGGCCCAGGCGGTCCGCGAAGGCCGCTTGCTGCGCCTGGACGACCTGCCCGAAGACTTCTATCGCCTCAGTTCCGGCCTGGGCAGCGGCTTGCCGCGCAGTGCGCTGCTGATGCCGGCGACCGAAGACGGGCAGATCAACGGGGTGATCGAGCTGGGTTTCCTGCGCCCCTTGCAAGAGCGGGATGAAGAGCTGCTGGAACGGGTCGGCGGCAACCTGGGCATGTCGATCGAGAGTGCCCGTTATCGTCAGCGCCTGCAGGAAGTGCTGGCCGAAACCCAGCAACTCAACGAAGAGCTGCAGGTGCAGCAGGAAGAACTCAAGACTGCCAACGAAGAGCTCGAAGAGCAGTCACGGGTGCTCAAGGAGTCGCAGGCCCATCTGGAGACCCAGCAGGCCGAACTCGAGCAGACCAACGAGCAGTTGTCAGAACGCACCGAAGCGCTGGACCGCAAGAACGATGAGCTGAGCCAGGCGCAGTTGGAGCTGCAGGCCCGTGCCGACGACCTGCAGCGATCGAGCAAGTACAAGTCCGAATTCCTCGCCAACATGTCCCATGAGCTGCGCACGCCGCTCAACAGCTCGCTGATCCTGGCCAAGTTGTTGGCTGAGAACGGTGAGGGCAACCTCAGCGAAGAGCAGGTCAAGTTCGCCGAATCCATCTACTCGGCTGGCAACGATCTGCTTAACCTTATCAACGACATTCTTGATATCGCCAAGGTCGAGGCCGGCAAGCTTGAAGTACGGCCCGAGACCACCCAGGTCGAGCGCCTGGTCGAAGGCTTGCGCGGCATGTTCCAGCCACTTGCCGGTCACAAGGGGCTGGCCTTCGAGGTCAAGGTCGAGCCGCAGGTACCGACCACGCTGTTCACCGACCGTCAGCGCCTGGAGCAGATCCTCAAGAACCTGCTGTCCAACGCCATCAAGTTCACCGAGCGTGGCCAGGTCAGCATGAACGTCAGCTTCCAGGCTGGCAGCGGTATCGTGTTCGCGGTCCGTGACACCGGCATCGGCATTGCGGCCGATCAGCAGCAGGCGATCTTCGGCGCCTTCCACCAGGTCGATGGCACCAGCAATCGCCGCTATGGCGGCACTGGCCTGGGCCTGTCGATCTCCCGTGACCTGGCGCATTTGCTCGGTGGCCAGATCATTGTCGACAGCAGCCCTGGGCAGGGCAGTGTGTTCAGCCTGATTCTGCCGGAGCGCTATGCCGCCGAGGCCGAAGACGTCGAGCCGCAAAGCCTGCGCCCGGCTGTCGATGCGTTGCCGCCTGCACCGCAGGCGCCGCTGGCCGCCGCCGTCATGCGACCGGCACCGGCTTTTGCCGACGATCGCGAGCGCGCACCTTTCGATACCCGTTGCATTCTGGTGATCGAAGACGAGCCCAACTTTGCCCGCATCCTCTTCGACCTGGCCCATGAGCTGGGCTACAGCTGTCTGGTGGCCCATGGCGCCGACGAAGGCTTCGAGCTGGCGGCCCAGTACATTCCGGATGCGATCCTGCTGGACATGCGCCTGCCCGACCACTCGGGCCTGACCGTCCTGCAGCGCCTCAAGGAGCAGGCCGGCACCCGCCATATCCCGGTGCACATCATTTCGGTGGAAGACCGCGTCGAGGCGGCCATGCACATGGGGGCGGTGGGGTATGCGGTCAAACCCACCAGCCGCGAGGAGCTCAAGGAGGTGTTCGCTCGCCTGGAAGCCAAGCTTACGCAAAAGCTCAAGCACATCCTGCTGGTGGAAGACGACGACCTGCAGCGCGAGAGCATCGCCCGGCTGATCGGCGACGACGATGTCGAGATCACGGCCGTGGCCATGGCCCAGGATGCCCTGGCGCTGTTGCGCCAGAACATCTACGACTGCATGATTATCGACCTCAAACTGCCAGACATGCTCGGCAACGAGCTGCTCAAACGCATGACAGCTGAGGATATCCGCGCCTTCCCGCCGGTGATCGTGTATACCGGCCGCAACCTCACCCGTGAGGAAGAAGCCGACCTGCTCAAGTATTCACGCTCGATCATCATCAAGGGCGCACGTTCGCCGGAGCGCCTGCTGGACGAAGTGACGCTGTTCCTGCACAAGGTCGAATCGCAGTTGTCCAACGAACGTCAGCGCATGCTCAAGACCGCGCGCAGCCGCGACAAGGTGTTCGAGGGCCGCAAGGTGCTGCTGGTGGACGACGATGTGCGTAATATCTTCGCCCTGACCAGTGCCCTGGAGCACAAGGGCGCCATTGTCGAAATCGGCCGCAACGGGCGCGAAGCCATCGAGCGCCTGGAGCAGCATGACGACATCGACCTGGTGCTGATGGACGTGATGATGCCGGAGATGGACGGCTTCGAGGCCACCCGCCTGATCCGTCAGCAACCGCGCTGGCGCAAACTGCCGATCATCGCCGTGACCGCCAAGGCCATGAAGGATGACCAGCAGCGTTGCCTGCAAGCCGGTGCCAATGATTACCTGGCCAAGCCGATCGATCTGGACCGCCTGTTCTCGTTGATCCGTGTCTGGCTGCCGCAACTGGAGCGAATTTGACTAGCGAACGCAACACCGACATCGAGATCCGGCTGCTGATCGAGGCGATCTACCTCAAGTACAGCTACGATTTCCGCAATTATTCCGGCGCTTCGATCAAGCGCCGGATTCTCCACGCGCTGCGTCAGTTCGATTGCCTGACGGTGTCTGCGTTGCAGGAGCGCGTGCTGCACGACCCGGGCATGTTCATGCAGTTGCTGCAGTACCTGACGATCCCTGTCAGCGAGATGTTCCGTGACCCTGACCACTTCCTTGCCGTGCGCAACGAAGTGGTGCCGCTGCTGCGTACCTGGCCCTCGATCAAGGTCTGGATCGCTGGCTGCAGCACGGGGGAAGAGGTGTATTCCATGGCCATCCTGTTGCGTGAGGAAGGGCTGCTTGAACGCACCATCATCTACGCCACCGACATCAACCCGCATTCGCTGGACAAGGCCAAGCAGGGTATCTACTCGATGCAGAGCATGCGCGAATACGAGGAAAACTACCGCCTGGCCGGTGGCCGTCGTGACTTTGCCGAGTACTACACCGCCGCCTATGGCAACGCCATCATGGACAGCAGCCTGCGCGACAACGTGACCTTCGCCGACCACAGCCTGGCCACCGACAGCGTGTTCTCCGAGACCCAACTGGTGTCGTGCCGCAATGTGCTGATCTACTTCAACAAGGACCTGCAGGATCGGGCGCTGGGCCTGTTTCATGAATCGCTCTGCCACCGGGGTTTCCTGGTGTTGGGTAGCAAGGAGTCGGTGGACTTTTCGGCCTACAGCGAGCGTTTCGAACCGCTGGTCAAGCCCCAACGGATTTTCCGTAAATCATGAACGGCGTACGTGCAGTGGTGATCGGCGCCTCAGCGGGTGGCGTGGCGGCATTGTTCCAGGTGCTCGGCACGTTGCCATCGGCGTTCGCCATACCGGTGCTCTGCGTGCTGCACCTGCCGGACGATCGCCACAGCCAGCTGGCTGGCGTGATGCAGCGGCGGCTGCATCGGCCGGTGTGCGAGGCACGTGACAAGGAGAGGATCCGCTGCGGGCAGATCTATGTGGCGGGGCCGGGTTACCACTTGTCGGTGGAGCGCGACCTGACGCTGTCGCTGAGCCAGGAAGAACCGGTGCATTTCTCGCGCCCCGCGATTGACTTCCTGTTCCTCTCGGCGGCCGATGCCTATGGCGACGGTTTGCTGGGTGTGCTGCTCACCGGGGCCAACGAAGACGGCGCCAGGGGCCTTGCCTACATCAAGAACAATGGGGGGCGCACGATCGTCCAGGACCCTCGTGACGCACAGGTTGCCCTGATGCCGGAGGCTGCTCTGGCCCTGCACCAGCCCGACCATATCCTTACTCTGAGCGGTATCGGGCAGTTGCTCGCGACCTTGGAATACAGCGCATGCTAAGCCACACCATCGCCAAACTGCTGATTGTCGACGACTTGCCGGAAAACCTGCTGGCGCTCGATGCCCTGATCCAGGGCGAGGACCGTGAGGTGCACCAGGCCCAGTCTGCCGAGGCTGCGTTGTCGTTGCTGCTCGAGCACGAGTTTGCACTGGCCATTCTCGATGTGCAGATGCCGGGCATGAACGGTTTCGAACTGGCCGAGCTGATGCGCGGCACCGACAAGACCAAGCACATCCCGATTGTCTTCGTCAGTGCGGCGGGCCGCGAGATGAATTATGCCTTCAAGGGCTACGAGAGCGGGGCCGTGGACTTTCTGCACAAGCCGCTCGACACCCTGGCGGTGAAAAGCAAGGTCTCGGTGTTCGTCGACCTGTTCCGCCAGCGCAAGGTGCTTGGCCGGCAACTGGAAGCCCTGGAGCAGAGCCGCCAGGAACAGGAGCTGCTGCTCAGCCAGCTGCAGGTGGCACGGTGTGAGCTGGAGCATGCCGTGCGCATGCGTGACGACTTCATGTCGATCGTCTCCCACGAGGTGCGTACGCCGCTCAATGGCCTGATCCTGGAAACCCAGTTGCGCAAGATGCACCTGGCACGGGGCAACCTGGACGCGTTCAGTGTCGACAAGCTGCAGGCCATGGTCGAGCGCGACGAACGGCAGATCAACAGCCTGATCCGGTTGGTCGAGGACATGCTTGATGTTTCGCGCATCCGTACCGGTAAATTGTCGCTGCGGCCCAAACTGTTTGACCTGGGCCAACTGGTGCGTGGGCTGGTGGAAAACTTCACGGCGCAGGCCATGGCCCTGGAAACACACATCGAATTGCAGCGTTGCGAAGCGCTGAAGGGGGAGTGGGACGAATTCCGGATTGAACAAGTAGTGGCCAACCTGTTGTCCAATGCAATGCGTTACGGCGAGCGCAATCCGGTGCAGGTACGGGTGTTCGAGCAGGGCGGCATGGCCTGGGTGCAGGTGCAGGATCACGGTATCGGTATCAGCGCCGTCAATCAGCAGCGGATCTTCCAGCAGTTCGAGCGGGTCGCTGCCCAGCAGGCCAGCGGAGGTCTGGGCCTGGGGTTGTACATCTCCGAGCAGATCGTCCAGGCGCACGGTGGCCGGATACAGGTTGAAAGCGAGGAGGGCAAGGGGGCCACATTCACCCTGCAATTGCCGCTGGCAACATTCAAAGAACAAAACGACCAGGCGCGAGCAACCTCTGTGTAAGCCTGGGGTCTGATGGCCAACTGTAAGTATTTCAAGGCGTTAACATGAGTGAAGATGCACAAGATGTGGTTCTGGTCGTCGAGGATGAACCGGCGATTCGCATGATTTTGCGCGATTACCTGGCGGGCGAGGGGTACCACGTCCTGGTGGCTGAAGATGGCGAGCAGGCGTTTGCCATCCTGGCCAGCAAACCGCACCTGGACCTGATGGTGACGGACTTCCGTTTGCCGGGAGGGATCTCGGGCGTGGATATTGCCGAGCCCGCGGTGAAGTTGCGGCCAGACCTGAAGGTGATTTTCATCAGCGGCTACCCGGCGGAGATTCTCGAGTCTGGTAGCCCGATCACTCGCAAGGCACCTATCCTGGCCAAGCCGTTTGACCTGGATACCTTGCACGAGCAGATCCAGTCGCTGTTGCGCTGAGGCATCCGGCCTCTTCGCGGGGCAAGCCCGCGCAGAGGCCCTGGCAGGCTATCGCAGCGTCCGCTCAATCCCGCCGACCAGCAAGTTTTCCATCAGATCCAACCCCTGCTCTTCAGGCATTGCTTTGAGTAACCCCGGCAGTTGGTTGAGAAGCGTCGCCAGTACATGCGCTGTGGCGTCCAACGCTTGCCCCGGCAGTTTCGCTTGCGGTGCGATCAGACGCAGCAAACCTGCCTCATAGCGCTTGCGCAACGCTGCCAGGTGCGCCTGTTGCGCCTCACTCAAACAACACAAATCCCGCTCGGCCAGCCGAAACTGCAGCGGCCGCTCGGCATGTAGCTGCCAGTGCGCAGCAATCAGGCAGCTCAACGCCGATGCCCCTCGGGCCATGGCCCGACGGGCCTGGTCCAGCGTGGCTTGCAGCTCTTCGTACAACTCCTCGATCAAGTCGTACAACAGGTCCTGCTTGCTGGGGAAGTGATGGTACAGCGAGCCGGCGGTCAGCCCCACATGGGCTGCCAGCTCGCGCATGCTGACCTGGCCAAAGCCCTTTTCGGCAAACAATGCCATGGCCCGGTCACGTCGCTCCTCAAAGTTGGCACAGCGCATTGCGGCATTGACCGGGGGCATGATGCTTGGTCCTCAGTAGGTGAAGAAACCGCGACCGCTCTTGCGCCCCAGCCAGCCGGCCGCGACCATTTCCTTGAGCAGTGGAGCAGGGCGGTACTTGCTGTCGTTGAAGCCGTCATGGAAGGCCTCCATGATCGCCAGCAGGGTGTCCAGCCCGATCAGGTCGGCCAGGGCCAGCGGGCCAATCGGCTGGTTGCAGCCCAGGCGCATGCCGGTGTCGATGTCCTCGGCACTGGCCAGGCCTTCCTGGCGCACGAAGATCGCCTCGTTGATCATTGGCACGAGGATGCGGTTGACCACGAAGCCCGGGCGGTTACCGGCGGTGATCGGGGTCTTGCCGACTTTTTCGGTCACCACCAGGGCCTGGGCGTAGGTGCTGTCGCTGGTCTGCAGGCCACGAATGATCTCCACCAGCGCCATCATCGGTACCGGGTTGAAGAAGTGCACACCAATGAAGCGCTCGGGGTGCTCGATGCAGGCGGCCAATTGGGTAACCGACAGCGACGAGGTGTTGGTGGCGATCAGGCAGTCGGCGGCGACGTTGGCTGCCACCTGCTGCAGGATGCGCTGCTTGAGCTGCAGGTTCTCGGTAGCCGCCTCGATCACCAGGTGGGCAGCGCTGAGCTGGGTGTAGTCGGTGCTGGTGCGGATGCGGGCTTTGGCGGCTGCGGCTTTGTCGGCGTCGAGGGTGCCTTTGCTGACCTGGCGCTCAAGGTTCTTGCTCAAGGTGGCCACGCCGCGCTCAAGCGCTGCATCGGAAACATCCACCAGCAGCACCTGGTAGCCGGCAATTGCGCACACTTGGGCAATGCCGTTGCCCATGGTGCCAGCGCCGATCACGGCGATCTGTTCAATGCTCATGTGTCAGCCTCCCTCAGACGCGCTCGAACACGACGGCGATGCCTTGGCCACCGCCGATACACATCGTGGCCAGGGCGTAGCGGCCCTGGATGCGCTGCAGCTCATGGATGGCCTTGGTGGCGATGATCGCACCGGTGGCACCCACCGGGTGGCCCAGGGAAATGCCCGAGCCGTTGGGGTTGACCTTTTCCGGGTCGAAGCCCAGCTCGCGGGCAACGGCACAGGCCTGGGCGGCGAAGGCCTCGTTGGACTCGATCACATCCAGGTCTTGTAGGTTCAGCCCGGTTTTTTCCAGCACTTTGCGGGTGGCGGGGATCGGCCCCAGGCCCATCAGCTCAGGCTCCACCCCGGCGTGGGCATAGCCCACCAGGCGTGCCAGAGGCTTCAGGCCCAGGCGGCGCACCGCGTCACCTGTGGCCAACACCAGGCCGGCAGCGCCATCGTTGATACCGCTGGCGTTGCCGGCGGTGACGGTACCGTCTTTCTTGAATACCGGCTTCATGCCGGCCAGTTGCTCGGCGGTTACATCAGCACGCACATGCTCGTCGACACTGAACTGCACGCTGCCCTTGCGGGTTTTCAGCTCCAACGCAACGATCTGGCTGGCGAAGCGGCCCTCGGCAATGGCCCGAGCAGCGCGGCGCTGGCTGGTCAGGGCCAGTTCGTCCTGCATTTCGCGGGTAATGCCGTGCTTGGCCGAAACGTTCTCGGCGGTAATACCCATGTGGAAGTGCTGGAACGGGTCCTGCAGCACGCCGACGGTATAGTCGATGCCTTGCAGATCACCCATGCGTGCACCCCAGCGCGCTTGTGGCAGCAGGTAAGGGCCACGGCTCATGGATTCGGCGCCGGCCGCGACGGCCACGTCGGTGTCGCCCAGCAACAGGCCCTGGGCCGCAGAGACAATGGCCTGCAGGCCAGAGCCGCACAGGCGGTTGACGTTGAATGCCGGCGTTTCCTTGGGGATGCCGGCGTTCATTGCCGCTACCCGTGCCAGATAGGCGTCACGCGGTTCGGTGGGGATTACCGTGCCCATCACCAGGTGGCCGACTTGCTCGGCGGCCAGGCCCGAACGCTCGATGGCGGCGCGGGTCACGGCGCTGGCCAGGTCGGCCAGTGGCAGGTCCTTGAGGGAACCGCCGAAGCCACCAATGGCTGAACGGACGGCACTGACGACGTAGATTTCTGCGCTGCTCATAAGGGCTCCGATTGCGAAGGCGTGGCGGGACCGGGCCAGGCTCTGCGAGAATGGTCGGCGGCCCCGAAGTGGGGTCGAGTCTAGGCAAAGGCTCTGTTGCAGCCTATGCCGGATCTGTTCAAAGAACCTGGCACTTTTTGCCACTCAGCATAGACAGCGAAAACCGCCATGCGCGAAAGCGATTCAGTCGCCGTGTACTTCCTCAACGCCATGCTCCACGCCCTGCGTGACACCCCCGCCGAGCGTGATGCCCAGCTGCTTGCGGTGGGCATCGCCCCGCAGCTGCTCGATCAACCTCAGGCGCGGGTGCCGGCCAAGGCGTTCGCCCAGCTGTGGCTGGCGTTGATCCAGCGCCTGGACGATGAGTTCTTTGGCCTCGACAGCCACGGCATGCCGCTGGGCAGTTTCGCCCTGATCTGCCGGGGTTTGATCCTCGAGCCGAACCTGGAAAAGGCCTTGCGCCAGTGCATGGGTGGCTTCGGCCTGTTCCTGCGTGACCTGCATGGCAGCCTGACGGTACGTGGCGGGCGGGCGCTGATCAGTGTGCAGTCGAACATTGCCGACCCCTTGACCCGGGTCTATGCCGAGGAAACTTACCTGGTGCTGATGATCGGCATGCTGTGCTGGCTGGCCGGGCGGCGGATTGCCATCGACCGCACGGAGCTCGCGGTGTCGCGCCCGGCTCAGGAGGACGACTTGCTGCTGTGGGGGCCGGACCTGCGCCTGGGCAGCGGGCGCACCGAGGTGGAGTTCGACAGCGCTTACCTGCGCCTGCCGGTGGTGCAGGACCGGGCGGCTTTGAAGACCTTCCTGCGCAGTGCGCCGCAGGGCCTGGTAATCCGCTTTCGCAATCAGAACGGGCTGGTGGCTGAGGTGTATCGGCACCTGCGGGCATTGCGCTATGGGCAGTGGCCGACATTGGCCGCGCTGGCGCAGCAGCAGGGGATCAGTGCCAGTACCTTTCGCCGGCAGCTGGAGCGGGAGGGGCGTTCGTACCAGCAGATCAAGGATGAAGTGCGCCGGGCCATGGCCTTCGAGCGGCTGCGCGAAGGCGCGCTGAGCATCGCCGAAATTGCCGAGCAGGCGGGGTTTCAGGAACCGAGTGCGTTCCACCGGGCGTTCAAGAAGTGGACCGGGCAGAGCCCAGGAAGCTACCGGGCGCGGCTGGCCGGCCTGCGTTCTACCTGTGGGAGCGGGCTTGCCCGCGAAGAAACCAATGCGGTGGATGGCACCGGCTCTGCCGGTGTTCGCGGGTAAACCCGCTCCTACAGGGCACGCACAGAATTGTGGGGGCGGGCATGCCCGCGAAGAAACCAACGCGGTGGATGGCACCGGCTCTGCCGGTGTTCGCGGGTAAACCCGCTCCTACAGGGCACGCACAGAATTGTGGGGGCGGGCATGCCCGCGAAGAAACCAACGCGGTGGATGGCACCGGCTCTGCCGGT
>NZ_JADDRH010000025.1:0-70218 GCF_044904505.1 Pseudomonas sp. 3HC3 | reverse complement strand
CCTTTCGCGGGTGAACCCGCTCCTACGACGGCCTGCGTCCAACCACCGATGCGTGTGTAGGAGCGGGTTTACCCGCGAATACGGTGGTGATTGCAACGGTGAACGGCGGGTGGAAATTGGCCAGCAGGTCCGGCCCTTTCGCGGGTGAACCCGCTCCTACGACGACCTGCGTCCAACCACTGATGCGTGTGTAGGAACGGGTTTACCCGCGAATACGGTGGTGATTGCAACGGTGAACGGCTGGGGGAAATTGGCCAGCAGGTCCGGCCCTTTCGCGGGTGAACCCGCTCCTACGACGGCCTGCGCCCAACCACTGATGCGTGTGTAGGAGCGGGTTTACCCGCGATGATTGCAACGGTGAACGGCGGGTGGAAATTGGCCAGCAGGTCCGGCCCTTTCGCGGGTGAACCCGCTCCTACGACGACCTGCGTCCAACCACCGATGCGTGTGTAGGAGCGGGTTTACCCGCGAATACGGTGGTGATTGCAACGGTGAACGGCGGGGGGAAATTGGCCAGCAGGTCCGGCCCTTTCGCGGGTGAACCCGCTCCTACGACGGCCTGCGCCCAACCACCGATGCGTGTGTAGGAGCGGGTTTACCCGCGAATACGGTGGTGATTGCAACGGTGAACGGCGGGTGGAAATTGGCCAGCAGATCCGGCCCTTTCACGGGTGAACCCGCTCCTACGACGACCTGCGTCCAACCACCGATGCGTATGCAGGAACGGGGTATCAATGAGCCCAAGGCAGGATCGGAATGGCAGTCACCGCATTCTGCGGGCTGCCTTCGATCATGCGGTCGCTGTAGACCAGGTACACCAGCGTATTGCGCTTCTTGTCGAGAAAGCGCACCACCTGCATGGTCTTGAACACCAGCGAGGTACGTTCCTTGAACACTTCCTCGCCATCTTTGAGCTCACCCTTGAAGTTGATCGGCCCGACCTGACGACAGGCAATCGATGCCTCCGCCCGATCCTCGGCCAGCCCCAAGCCCCCCTTCACCCCGCCAGTCTTGGCCCGCGACAGGTAGCACGTCACGCCCTCTACCTTAGGGTCGTCGAACGCCTCGACCACAATGCGGTCGTTCGGCCCGAGGAACTTGAACACGGTGGACACCTGGCCGACCTCTTCGGCGCCGGCCAACATCGGCAGCACAAACGCTGCCACAGCGATTACCTTCTTCAGCAGGCTCATACCAGCACCAGGTTGTCGCGGTGTACAAGTTCCGGCTCGGCGCTATAGCCAAGGATCGACTCGATGGCGTCGGACGACTGACCAATGATCTTCTGCGCCTCCAAGGCACTGTAGTTGGCCAGGCCGCGAGCCACTTCAAGGCCGTCCGGACCGACGCACACCACCATCTCGCCACGACGGAAGCTGCCCTGCACAGTCTTCACGCCAACCGGCAGCAAGCTCTTGTTGGCCTGGCGCAGCGCTTGCACGGCACCGGCATCCAGCACCAGGGTGCCACGGGTTTGCAGGTGACCGGCCAGCCATTGCTTGCGCGCAGCGAGCATGCCGCGCTCGGGCGACAGCAAGGTACCCAGGCGCTCGCCCGCCTTCAGGCGGTCCAGCACGCGCTCGATGCGGCCACCAATGATGATGGTGTGGGCACCGGAACGGGCAGCCAGGCGCGCCGCACGCAGCTTGGTCTGCATACCGCCACGGCCCAGGGCACCACCGGTACTACCGGCCACGGCATCCAGTGAGGGGTCGTCGGCACGGGCTTCGTAGATCAACTGGGCTTCGGGGTTGTTGCGCGGGTCGGCATCGAACATACCATCGCGGTCGGTGAGGATCACCAGCAGGTCGGCCTCGACCAGGTTGGCCACCAACGCCGCCAAGGTGTCGTTGTCGCCGAAACGAATCTCGTCGGTGACCACGGTGTCGTTTTCGTTGATTACCGGCACCACACCCAGATCGACCAAGGTGCGCAGGGTGCTGCGGGCATTCAGGTAACGCTTGCGGTCGGACAGGTCGTCATGGGTCAGCAGGATCTGCGCGGTGTGCTTCCCGTGCTCCCCGAAGCTCGACTCCCAGGCCTGCACCAGGCGCATCTGGCCGAGCGAGGCAGCCGCCTGCAGCTCGTTCATCGCGCTCGGTCGCTTGGTCCAGCCCAGCTGGCTCATGCCGGCGGCCACGGCCCCGGAGGAGACCAGTACCAACTCCACGCCTGCCTCACGCAGCGCGACCATCTGCTCGACCCAAACGGCCATTGCACCGCGGTCGAGGCCCTTGCCATCGGCGGTCAGCAGAGCACTGCCAATCTTAACGACCCAGCGCTTGGCGCCCGTCACCTTGCTTCGCATCTTCTTCCAACCTATGTCGAATCTGTAGATACCGTGGATACAAAAACGCCGCTCCAGAGAGCGGCGTTTAGTGTACTGCAACCGATCAGTCGCGCACGTAAATGATTTCCGGACCGTCTTCGTCGTCCTCGAAATCATCGTCCCAACCGTCATCGTCGCCGATGTCGTGCACGCTCTTGACGCCGGTACGACGCAGGGTGCGGGCGTCGTCCAGGGCCTGCAGCTGGGCACGGGCTTCGTCTTCGATGCGCTGGTCGAGGTCGGCCAGCTCTTCGGCGTAGGCCGGGTCGTTGGCCAGGCGGTCGGCGCGGTCTTCGAGGTAGCGCATCAGGTCGTGGCTGAGCTTGTCGGTGCCCTGTTTGGAAATGGCCGAGATCACGTAGACCGGGCCTTCCCACTCCAGACGGTCGATCACTTCCTGCACACGCTCGTCGCGCTCGTCGTCCATGACCATATCGGCCTTGTTCAGCACCAGCCAGCGCTCACGCTCGGCCAGCGACGGGCTGAAGCGGGTCAGCTCGTTGACGATGACTTCGGCGGCATCGGCCGGGCTGCTTTCGTCCAGCGGCGCGATGTCCACCAGGTGCAGCAGCACGCGCGTACGCGCCAGGTGCTTGAGGAAGCGGATACCCAGGCCAGCACCTTCAGAGGCGCCTTCGATCAGGCCGGGGATGTCGGCGATGACGAAGCTCTTCCAGCGGTCGACGCTGACCACGCCCAGGTTTGGCACCAGGGTAGTGAACGGGTAGTCGGCGACTTTCGGCTTGGCGGCCGAGACCGAACGGATGAAGGTACTCTTGCCGGCGTTGGGCAAGCCCAGCAGGCCGACGTCGGCCAACACCTTCATTTCCATCTTCAGGTCACGCTGCTCACCCGGTTTGCCTGGGGTGGTCTGGCGCGGCGCACGGTTGGTGCTCGACTTGAAACGGGTGTTGCCCAGCCCGTGCCAGCCACCTTGCGCGACCATCAGCTTCTGGCCGGGGGTGACCAGGTCACCGATCACTTCCTGGGTGGATGCATCGATCACGGTGGTGCCGACCGGCACGCGCAGGAACAGATCTTCACCCTTCTTGCCGGTGCAGTCGGTGCTACCGCCGTTGGAGCCACGCTGGGCTTCATGGTGACGGGTGTAGCGGTAGTCGACCAGGGTGTTCAGGTTATCGTCGGCAATCATGTACACCGAGCCGCCGTCACCGCCGTCACCGCCGTTAGGGCCGCCGTTCTCGATGAACTTCTCGCGACGGAAGCTCATGCAACCGTTGCCACCGTCACCGGCCTTGACCCGAATGGATACTTCGTCAACAAACTTCATTAAAACCGCCTCTCGTCGGTAGACGAGCTGAATGACTCAAAAACATGAGGCTCTTGCAAAAATGAGCGCGGCGGCCCCGTACGACCGTAGAAACCAACGCCGGCAACCCAGACAAACAGCTTTGCAAGAGGCTCACCACAAACGAAAAAGCCCCGTCGCATGACGGGGCTTCTGGAGCGACGTCGCGATTAAGCGGCGACGATGCTCACGTAACGGCGCATGAACTCGCCTTTCTTCTCGAACTTGATCACGCCTTCGATCTTGGCGAACAAGGTGTGGTCCTTGCCCATGCCAACGCCGTAGCCAGCGTGGAATTCGGTACCGCGCTGACGGACGATGATGTTGCCTGGTTTGATAACCTGGCCGCCATACATCTTCACGCCAAGGCGTTTCGATTCTGAGTCGCGACCGTTACGAGTACTACCACCAGCCTTCTTGTGAGCCATGGTTCAATTCTCCAAATAAATTCAGGGGATCTAGGGGATTAAGCCTGGATGCCGGTGATTTTGATCTCGGTGAACCACTGGCGGTGGCCCATACGCTTCATGTGGTGCTTACGACGACGGAACTTGATGATGCGAACCTTGTCGTGGCGGCCTTGCGAAACGACTTCGGCCACTACTTTAGCGCCAGCAACAACTGGAGCACCGATGGTGACTTCTTCACCGTTGGCGACCAGCAGAACGCGATCGAAGGTCACGGATTCGCCAGTGGCGACTTCCAGTTTTTCGATCTTGAGGAATTCACCTTCAGCGACTTTGTACTGCTTGCCGCCGGTAACGATTACTGCGTAAGACATGGTATTTCTCCGATAATCCTGCTCACCCAGCGCTTTATATGATGAGTATTGGCTGGCATGGCTGCACAGGGCTGGAACGGCCCGGCGCAATTGCGTAAGGCAGGTGCTGCCCAGGAAGTTAGGGTGCGCGATTGTACGCAACCGCGGTTTTGCTTGCAAGTGCCGCCCCCGGCCAGCTGGCACCGCGCCTTGACACACCGGGACCCGCGACCTAGCATGCCGCGCAACCTCACTGGAGCAGCCGATGCAACCCCAAACCTTCTACCGCGCGGTGGCTGATGATTTCAGCGCCGTCGACGAGATCATCAAGAAGCAGCTGACCTCGCGCGTGCCGCTGGTATCGAAGATCGGCGACTATATCACGTCCGCCGGTGGCAAGCGCCTGCGTCCCCTGCTGGTACTGCTGTGTGGCAAGGCCCTGGGCCGCGAAGGCGACGACCTGCGCCTGCTGGCCGCCACCATCGAGTTCCTGCACACCGCCACCCTGCTGCACGACGACGTGGTCGACATGTCCGGCATGCGCCGTGGCCGCTCTACCGCCAATGCCCTGTGGGGCAACGCGCCAAGCGTACTGGTGGGCGACTTCCTTTATTCGCGCTCGTTCGAAATGATGGTCGAACTGGGCTCGATGCCGGTCATGCAGATCCTGTCCAAGGCCACCCGGGTGATTGCCGAAGGTGAAGTGCTGCAACTGTCGCGTGTACGCGACGCCAGCACCACCGAGGAAGTCTACATGGAGGTCATTCGTGGCAAGACGGCGATGCTGTTCGAAGCGTCGACCCACAGCGCTGCGGCCCTGGCCCAGGCCACCGACGAGCAGCGCGAAGCCCTGCGTACCTTTGGCGACCACCTGGGCGTGGCCTTCCAGCTGGTCGACGACCTGCTGGACTACAAAGGCGACTCGCAGACCTTGGGCAAGAACGTCGGTGACGACCTGGCTGAGGGCAAGCCTACCCTGCCGCTGATCTACACCATGCGTGAAGGCACTGCCGAGCAGGCTGCCCTGGTACGTCAGGCGATCCAGAAGGGTGGCCTGGAGGATCTGGAACAGATTCGCGTTGCGGTCGAGGAATCGGGTGCGCTGAAGTACACCGCCGAGCTGGCGCGCGATTACGTGAAGCGTGCCATTGCCTGCCTCGAAGTGCTGCCTGCCAGTGAATACCGGGACGCGTTGGTTGAACTGAGCGAATTTGCGGTCGCGCGTACGCACTGACAGACCGAGTCGCATTCATTCGCGGGCAAGCCCGCTCCTACACCATCTGTGGGAGCAGGCTTGCCCGCGATGCTTTTGTCCGGACATAATCACTTCCGGGAAAATACCTTTTACAATGTGGGCTTTTAACCGCCCGTCTGTTTGTTTGAGGAACCGAAGTGAGCACTCTGCCACCCTGCCCAAAATGCAACTCCGAATACACCTATGAGGATGGCACTCAGCTGATCTGCCCTGAATGCGCCCACGAGTGGTCGGCCAGCGGCGATGCCGAGGCGGCCAGCGATGAGGTGGTGAAAAAGGATTCGGTCGGCAACATCCTGCAGGACGGTGACACCGTCACCGTGATCAAGGACCTCAAGGTCAAAGGTTCGTCCCTGGTGGTCAAGGTTGGCACCAAGGTCAAGAACATCCGCCTGTGCGATGGCGACCACGACATCGACTGCAAGATCGACGGCATCGGCGCCATGAAACTGAAGTCCGAGTTCGTCCGCAAAGTCTGATCACACAAAAATCTGGCAATCGGCGCTTGCCATTTAGGTAATAGGAATTATTCTCATTGGAACCGCTATCCAAGGAGAATCTCCATGACTTATCTGATCGACGCCTGGCTGGAACGCCCTCACCCCTACCTGCGCATTCTTCATCGGGAAACCGGCGAAGTGTGCGCGGTCCTTGAAGAAGAAGCCCTCGACGAACTGCGTGACCAGGGTGACCTGGACATGAGCGGGCTGAATTCGAGCGAGCCGGGGGTGCTGCAGGAACTGGTACGGAATCTGTTTCTGTTCTGCTATGCGCGGGCATTGCGCCCTGGGGGGACGGACTGGAATTGAGGCCGGCAGCGCCGGCCTCTTCACGAGTGAACCCCACCCCTACAAGGAGGAACGGGTTTACTCGCGAATGGGCCGCAAAGCGGCCCCAACGACCTTACAGAACGTCGAGCAGCTCGACGTCGAACACCAGTACGCTGTGCGGCGGGATGCTGCCAACGCCTTGGGCGCCGTAAGCCAGCTCGCTTGGCACGTACAGGCGCCATTTGCTGCCAGCGTTCATCAGTTGCAGGGCTTCGGTCCAGCCAGCGATCACGCCGCCTACCGGGAACTCAGCCGGCTGGCCACGCTCGTAGGAGCTGTCGAACACGGTGCCGTCGATCAGGGTGCCGTGGTAGTGGGTACGCACGTTGTCTTCGCGGGTCGGCTTGGCGCCTTCGCCGGCGGTCAGCACTTCGAACTGCAGGCCCGAAGCCAGCGTGGTGATGCCTTCACGCTTGGCGTTCTCGACCAGAAATTCCTTGCCAGCAGCAGCGGCGGCTTCGGCCTTGGCTGCAGCTTCGGCTTGCATCACCTCGCGGATGACCTTGAAGCTGGCCGACAGGTCGGCTTCGCTGACGCGGCTGTCGGCACCGTTGAAGGCGTCGGTCAGGCCGGCCAGGATGGCTTCCAGGCTAACGCCTGGTGGCGGGTTGTCGCGCAGCTGGCCGCCCAGCTGACGGCCGATACCGTAGCTGACGCGAGTTTCATCGGTAGACAGGTTGAGTTCGGACATTGTCGTGCTCCACTGCAGGGCGCAGTGCAGCCGCGCCCTTGATAAAAAGGGCGAGCAGCCTAGCACACTGGGGCGTTGTGAGCAGCTACCAGGCCGAACGCTGGGAAATCGGCACCTTCAGGTCTTCTTCCGGGTGCGTACCCATACCACACATTTCATCCTGCACCGACCAGTGCACCAGGTTCATCGAGACCATGGGGATGGTTTGCAGCAACTTGCGCGCATCTTCCACCGAGTGCACGCGCAAGCGTTCACCGCGGGTATCGGACAGGGGGTGAGGATGGCCTTTGACCCGGGCCTCGAGCAGGTAGTCACCGCCTTCGATGGCGATCAGGTTCAGTTCGTCGACATGGCCAGCCCTGGCCTCGGTATTGAGCTGATGCAGGTTCATGAGAGCACCTCGCGATGGGAACCACGCATGAGAGCTCATTTTTTGTACAGGACGGGAGAATGCGCAAGGCATGACTGACGCCACTCGTCAGTTGAGCCTAGATCTCTGTGGGAGCGGGCGTGCCCGCGAAGCAGGCCACGCGGTGGCTGGCACCGGCTTTGCCGATGTTCGCGGGCATGCCCGCTCCCACAGGAGTTGCAGTGAGGCCTGGCGGGACTCAGTGCTTGGTCAGCTTGTCCAGGTAGCCCATGCAAAACGCCGAGACCACGAAGGTCATGTGGATGATCACGTACCACATCAGGTAATCGGTGGAGATGTTCTGCGCATCCATGAACACCCGCAGCAGGTGAATGGACGAAATCGCCACGATCGACGCGGCAACCTTCATCTTCAGCGACGAGGAGTCCATCTTGCCCAGCCAGTTGAGCTTTTCCTTACTCTCATCGATGTCCAGTTGCGAGACGAAGTTCTCGTAGCCGGAAATCATCACCATCACCAGCAAGCCACCGACCAGCGACATGTCGATCAGAGACAGGATCACCAGGATCAGGTCAGCTTCGCTCAGCGCGAAGACATTGGGCAGGACGTGGACCACTTCCTGGAAAAATTTCAGCGCCAGGGCCAGCAGGCCGAGGGACAAGCCGAAGTAGATCGGTGCGAGCAGCCAGCGCGAGGCATACATCGCGTTTTCGAGGATACGTTCCATGAAGTTCAGGACTCATCAGGTGACTAAAAAAGCGACGGCGAGTATAGCCAGCCACCTGTTACAGCAAAAGCCCGGGGGCTGCTTTGCAGCCCCCGGCATCAATCAGGTCTCAGGGTGAAACTGGTAATCCCCAAGATTCCGGCACCGCTCACCATTGATCCGCCGCAACTGCGCCTGCAAATGCAGACACCAGATCTGCGGATCTTCGGCCACCTGATAACCATGCGTGGTCAGGCTGTCGACAATGGCATTGAGCACCGATTCGGCCACCAGCGGCCCATGAAACGGCCCCTGTGCCTTGATCGCGGAGGGTTGTTCACCGGCCATGCCGGCGGCGAACAGCAGGGTCCACATGCCGTTATCCCCGGCCAGTGGACGAATGCTGCATTCGATACGAGTCACCAGGCCCAGGCACTGGCGTGTGAGGCTGAGGTTGCGCATGGCCGCGTCCCCTCCAAAGAGCCTTGTTCAGCCTGAGTATCAGGCTGTTTCCATCCTGAACCTGATTCTGTCCTTAAGTTCCAGCATAGAGGAACCGTTCAGAAAGATGAAAAACTGGCGCTGAACGGTAGCACATCGCCGCTAGCGCCAGTTTATTGACTCAGGCCGGTTTGGCCTGGGCAATCACGTCTTCAAGGCGTTCCTTTTCTGCCTTCTCGATATCTTCCTCGCTGATCATCTCGGCAATTTCCCGCAGGCGCTCCACCACCCGGGCATTGACGCTGCCCTCGGTGAAAAGCCCCTTGTCGTCGAGTACCCCGGCCTCCTCGCCCACCAGCAGGCTCAGCGCCTCATCAGCCTGGCTGACCGCGTAGACGTGGAACATGCCGTTCTCCACCGCCTGCAACACGCGCTCGTCAAGCATCAGGGTGGCGACGTTGGCACGCGGAATGATCACCCCCTGCTCGCCGGTCAGGCCACGCGCCTCGCAGAGGCGGAAGAAGCCCTCGATCTTCTCGTTGACCCCACCCACCGCCTGCACTTCACCAAACTGGTTGATCGAGCCCGTGATGGCGAAGCACTGCTTGAGCGGCGTGCGCGACAAGGCCGAGATCAGCGTGCAGGCTTCGCCCAGCGAGGCGCTGTCGCCGTCCACGTAGCCGTAGGATTGCTCCAGGGCGATGCTCGCGGAGATCGCCAACGGGAATTCCTGGGCATAGCGGCTGCCCAGGTAACCGGTGAGGATCATCACCCCTTTGGAGTGGATCGGCTGGCCAAGGTTGACCTCACGCTCGATATCGACAATACCGCTGCCACCCGGGTACACGGTGGCCGAAATACGCGCAGGCATGCCGAATGCCGAGTCGCCCACTTCCAGCACGGTCAGCCCGTTGCACTTGCCGATGGCCGCGCCTTCTGTATCGATCAGGATGATGCCGGCGAGCATGTCGTCCAGCACCCGTTGCGACACACGGCCGGTACGGGTGGCCTTGGCCTTGAGCGCCCGCTCGATGTGGCCTGCGTCGGTCATTTCGTCACTGGCCAGCTGGCGAATGAAATCAGCCTCGCTGACCAGCTGGAACAGGTCGCCGATACGCGCCGACAGACGCGACTGGTTCTCGGCCAGACGAGCACTGTAGGTGGCCAGACGCGCCACCGCGTCGCTGGTCAGCGGCGCCATGCCCTCTTCGTTGGTGCGGGTGCGCAACAGCTGGGCGAACTGCTCCAGGTTCTCGTCGACCATCGGCATGTCTTCATCGAAGTCCACCAGCACGCGGAACATCTCCTGGAAGTCCGGGTCGTGGTCCTGCAGTGCGTAGTACAGCTGGCGCGAGCCGATGATCACCAGCTTGACGTTCAGCGGAATCACCTGCGGCTGCAGGCTGACGGAGGCAACACGGCCCAGCTCACCGATTGGCGACTCCATCTTCAGCTTGCGCGACTGCAACGCACGCTTGAGCGCATCCCATACGAACGGCTCGCCCAGCATCTTCTCGGCTTCCAGAATCAGAAAGCCGCCGTTGGCCCGGTGCAGCGCGCCTGGGCGCAGTTGGCGATAGGAGGTATACAGCGCACCTTGGTCGGTGCTGTATTCGATACGGCCAAACAAATTGTCGTAGGTCGGGTGCGGCTCGAACACCACCGGCGCGCCACCGTCAGCGTGGTGGCCCACCACCAGGCTGGGCGCATACTGCTCTTCGAGCAGCTTGCGGGCCACGGCGTCGGACTTGGTGTCATCGACCAGTTGCTCGACCAAGGTACGCAACAGGTTCATTTGCACCGATTGCAGGTAGGCGCAAACCGCCGCGTTTTCGGCGTACTTTTCCGACAGCGGCGCCAGCAACGGCTGCAGCGTCAGCGTGATGGTTTCTTCGTTGAGCTGGCGCAGCTGGTTGTTCGATTCGCGCTTCCATTGCGGCAGGCTGGCCAGTTCTTCGTTAAGGCGCTCCTCAAGCAGGGCAATGTCCTCGTGGAACTGCTCGCGCACCTCTTCCGGCAATTGGGCAAATTCCGCTTCATCCAGCGCCTTGCCATCGGCCATCGGCGTGAAGGCCACGTTGCTGGCATCGCGGTACAAGGCCACGTCCTTTTCCAGCGACGCGCGCTCGATCACATCCAGCGCGCGGTCATAACGCTGGTTGAAAGCGCGGTCGATGGCGCCCTTCTTCTGCTGGTAGGACGGGTGTTCGAACACCGCCGGGAACGTCGACAGCAGGTTGTCGATCAATCCGCCCATGTCGCTGATGAACTCGGCGGCGCTTCCGGACGGCAGCTCCAGTGCACGTGGTTCACGGGTGTCGTCGAAGTGGTTGACGTAAACCCAGTCGGCCGGGGTTTGCTGGCGCTTGCCCTCGGCCTTGAGGTAGCGCTTGACGAACGAGAAGCGCCCGGTGCCGGGCTCGCCCATCACGTACACATTGTAACCGGGGCGCGGCATGGCCACGCCAAACTGCAGGGCCTCGACAGCACGTTCCTGGCCCAGGACTCCGCGAAACGGCTCCAGATCGTCGGTATGGGTAAAGGCAAACTGCTCGGGTGAGAAACGCCGGGTCAGGGCTTCAGGCGCAAGACGCAGGCGCGCAGCGACAGGATCGGGCATTGGGTTTCCTTACTTCGGCGGGGCAGATACGCAGCATTCTGGCGCTGCCCGCGCGCGCCTTGCAAGGCTCCACGGGACTTTATGTCGCAGCCGGTGCAGTCATGTGACAGCAAATTTTTCGCAATCAACAACGCAACCTTTAGATCGTGCCTAAACTCCAAGCTGCGCGGGTGGGTGAAAAGCTTTCCCGACCTGGCAACCGAGTTGCCAGAAACCCTGACCCTTGGTTAAGACAAAGAGAACAAATGCTATGAAACGGATTCTTCTGGGTACTCTGTTCACCGTGGTCTCGCTGAACGCCATGGCCGAAGCGCCAGGCGGCCCGAACTGCGGCTGGGGCAACATGCTGTTCGAAGGCCAGCGCGGCACGCCGGCACACTTCCTGGCTTCTACCACCAACGGCACCTCCGGTAACGCCACCTTTGGCATGACCTCCGGCACCAACGGCTGCTCGACCAGGGCTTCGCTGACCTACGGCGGCAAGTCCTGGTTCGCCATGAACGGCATGATGAACGAGCTGTCCGAAGACATGGCCATGGGCCAGGGCGAAGCTCTGACCACCTATGCCGTCGTTCTCGGCGTAGCACCGGAAGACCGCAGCTACTTCAACTCGGTCACCCACCAGCACTTCAACCAGATCTTCAGCAGCGCCGACGTCACTGCCGAAACTGTCCACAGCAACACCCTGGCCGTTCTGAAGAGCGACCCACGCCTGGCCAAATACGCTACCGAGGCCTAAGCACAGCTGCTCCCGCCCCACTTGGGGCGGGTTTCGCCTTTTTCGGCATCGTCAAGAAGTAGTTGCCCGATATGCTCAAACGCTTTGCTTGCCTGGCGCTGTGTGCCTGCGCCCCTGTTCATGCCGCCCCTGTGCTGGATCCAGGCCGTATCCAGCAATTGGCCAATACCCCTTACTGGCTCGCCATTGGTCATTACGAAACCGCCAAGCTCGGCGGCTGGCGCAGCTATGTGGATGATGATGCGTTCTTCCTCGCCGAAGATGGCGCGCACCATCCGGACCAGGAGCTCAAGGCTACGGTCGATGCGCTGTATGCCCCGGCCAGTCTCGGTGACAAGCACGCCCAATGCGTATTCCCCGCGCGCACCCGCTGGCTGCGCGAGCAGCTAGACCTGCAAGGCTTGCCACAACCGGACTGCCAGGAATTCAAGACCTGGTACCAGTCGATCGACCCGCACAGCGCCGCGTTGATCTTCCCGGCAGCCTATCTGAACAGCCCGTCGTCGATGTTCGGCCACACCCTGCTGCGCATCGACCAGTCCAACACCCGCAGCGACGACACCACGCTGCTGAGCTACGCCATCAACTTCGGTGCCTATATCGAAGGCAGCGACAACAGCATCCTGTACGCCTGGAAAGGCCTGATGGGTGGCTACCCGGGGCTGTTCGCGCTGATGCCCTACCAGGAAAAACTGTCCGAATACCGCAGCCTGGAAAACCGCGACCTGTGGGAATACCAGCTGGACCTGACCCCCGAAGAAACCGGACGCATGGTCGAGCACGTATGGGAGTTGAAGCAGATCCAGTTCGATTACTTCTTCTTCGACGAGAACTGCTCGTATCGTCTGCTAGAGCTGCTGCAAGTGGCCCGGCCGAGCCTGGACCTGACGTCTCAGTTCCCGCTGACCGCCATTCCCACCGACACGGTAAAAGCCGTGAAACAGTCTGGCCTGGTCGCCAGCGAAACTTACCGCCCCTCTCGCGAACGTGAATTGCTGGCCAGGGCCGAGCCACTCGACCACAACGAAAAGCGCCAGGTGCTGGCTGTAAGCGCCGACACCGCGCAATTGCAAAGCCCTGAATTCCAGGCCCTGCCTCGCGAACGCCAAGCGTTGGTGCAAGATGCTGCGTATCGTCTTGAGCGCTATCGGGCCAATGGCCAGGAACGCGACCCAGGGCAGGCCAAACGCAGCTTCGAGTTGCTGCGGGCGATCAACAGCAACCCGCCGCGCCCCCTGCAAATCGAACGCCCCGGCCTGCCCGAGGATGGCCATGACTCGCGCACCTGGCAGTTGGGCGTGGGCACCCGCGAAGACCGCGCCTACGCCGAATATGGCTTGCGCATGGCCTACCACGACCTGAATGACAACGCCTATGGCTTCCCGCTGGGCGCACAGATCGAAATCCTGCAGCTGAAGCTACGCCAGTACGAAGGCAATGATTGGCAGGTGCAGCGCCTGGACCTGGCCACCATCCGCTCGCTGACACCCCGTAACGAGTTGCTCAAGCCTTGGTCATGGCAAGTGGCTGGCGGGCTGGAGCGGGTGCCGGGCAAGCATGATGACGAAGTGCTGGTGAGCCATGTGAATGGCGGCGCTGGCGGCACCTGGCAGCTGGCCGACGGTTTGCTGGGGTTTGCCTTGGGCACGGTGCGGATCGAGCATCACAACGACTTCGCTCAATTCATTGCCCCGGCAGCTGGCTTCAATGGCGGCCTGCTGTGGCGCAATGGGTTGGGCAACATGACGCTGGAGGCCAAGGGCGATTACTTCACCAACGGCGAGGTGCGGCGCAGTTTAAGCCTGAACCAGCAGTGGGAAATCAGCCAGAACCTTGGGCTTCGGTTGAGCGCTTCGCGTGAGTTCAGCCACCTGGCCACGGCACAGAACGAGGTGATGCTCGAGCTGAAGTGGTATCACTACTGAGGCCGCTTTGCGGCCTTTCGCGGGCACGCCCGCTCCCACAGGCTCCCCACAAGATTCGAGGCCTGGCAAGTACCTGTGGGAACGGGCTTGCCCGCGAATTGGCCTGTTAAGCTGGCAAAGCAGTGTGACTGAACCAACTCTTTGACACTGTTTTGACATCTACCCGACAAATCGCCACCTAGACTTTCCACCATCAACTGGAGGGTTTTGTGGCTATGTCGCGGTACTGGTTCGGCGTGTGCATTGCGTTGTTGCTGTCAGGTTGCGAAACCACCCACGAGCAGATGGTCAACCACGGTTACCCTCCCGCCTATGCGGATGGCTTCCAGGACGGCTGCAGCAGTGGCCGCCAGGCGGCCGGGCTGATGGTGGGCAACTTCCGCAAAAACGTACCCCGCTACCTGCACGAGCGTCAGTACGAAACCGGCTGGGACGATGGCTTCCGCCAGTGTCATGCCATGCAGAACAGCGAAGAACAGCGCCAATACCACGAGCGCTTCTGGGACCAGCGCGACCGCGAGTGGGAACAGGAAAAGGACCGCGGCGCTGCCAAGGCGTATCGCCACAACTGAGTCGCAAACGGACATTCCTTTAAACCGGCGGCCTGCCATGATGGTCTCACGCACAAGGAGGCCTTGCATGAGCCGAGCATTCGTCAACGAAGACCAAGCCGCCGCCCAGGCCGACCAACCGGTTGAGCGGCGCATCAGCGAACAACCCAACTACGTCACCGCCAGCGGCCTGCGCCAGTTGCAAGCCCACTTGGCCGAGCTGAATACCTTGCGCAGCGAACTGCAGGCTCAGGGTGAGCGTGGCGACAAGCAGCAACTGGCCGATACCGAACGCGACCTGCGTTACTTCAACGCACGGGTGCAGAGCGCACAGGTGGTGCCGGCGGCCACTTCCCGCAGCAAGGCGCAGATTGGTAGCCGGGTGCGATTTGTCGATGCGCAGGACCAGGAGCATGTTGTGCGGCTGGTGGGCGAGGATGAAGCAGATGCCGGGCGGGGCTTGATCAACTGGGGCTCGCCATTGGGGCGTGCCTTGCTGGGCGCGGGGCCTGGAGATGAGGTGGTATGGCGCCGGCCGATGGGGGAGCAAGTAATTGAAGTGCTCGAGATCGAGGGGGAGCCCTGAGGGGGCCGCACAGCGGCCCCAAGAACTTCAGGTCAGACCACGCCTTGCGCCAGCATCGCATCGGCCACTTTCACGAAGCCCGCGATGTTCGCCCCTTTGACGTAGTTGATACGGCCATCAGCCTCTTCACCGTAGTGCACGCATGCATGGTGAATCGACTGCATGATGCTGTGCAGCTTGCTGTCCACTTCACCGGCAGTCCACAGCAGGCGCATGGCGTTCTGCGACATTTCCAGGCCCGACACGGCTACGCCGCCGGCATTGGAGGCCTTGCCTGGGGCATACAGAATGCCGGCGTCCAGGAAGATGTCCACAGCCTCGAGGGTAGTCGGCATGTTCGCGCCTTCGGCTACACAGATGCAGCCGTTACGCAGCAAGGTGCGGGCATCTTCGGCGCCCAGCTCGTTCTGCGTGGCGCACGGCAGGGCGATGTCACACGGCAGGCTCCAGGGGGTCTGGCCCTTGCGGAACTCCAGGCCGAACTGCCCGGCCAGCTCGCTGATACGGCCACGCTTGACGTTCTTCAGCTCCATCAAGGCGTCCCACTGGGCATCGGTCAGGCCGGCCTCAGCATACAAGGTACCTTCAGAGTCAGACAGCGAGATCACCTTGCCGCCCAGGTCCATGACCTTGCGCGCAGCATATTGGGCGACGTTGCCCGAACCGGACACCGCCACGCGGCGGCCGTCGATACGCTTGTCCTGACGTTTGAGCATTTCTTCGGCGAAGTAAACGCAGCCATAGCCGGTGGCTTCCGGGCGGATCAGGCTGCCGCCATAGGTCATGCCCTTGCCGGTCAGCACCGAGGTGAACTGGTTGGCCAGGCGCTTGTACTGGCCGAACATGAAGCCGATTTCGCGGGCACCCACGCCGATGTCACCGGCCGGTACGTCGCAGTCGGCGCCGATGTGGCGATACAGCTCGCTCATGAACGCCTGGCAGAAACGCATCACTTCGGCGTCGCTCTTGCCTTTGGGGTCAAAGTCCGCGCCGCCCTTGCCGCCGCCCATGGGCAACGAGGTCAGCGAGTTCTTGAACACCTGCTCGAAGGCCAGGAACTTCAGCACGCTGAGGTTCACCGACGGGTGGAAGCGCAGGCCGCCCTTGTACGGGCCAATGGCACTGCTCATCTGAATGCGATAACCGCGGTTGACCTGCACCTTGCCCTGGTCATCGACCCAGGATACGCGGAACAGCAAGGCGCGCTCAGGCTCGACCATGCGCTCGAGGATACCGGACTGCAGGTAGTGGGGGTTGGCTTCAAGGAATGGCCACAGGGTGCGAAGCACCTCTTCTACGGCCTGGTGAAATTCTGGTTGGCCAGGGTCACGCTGCTTTAGGCGTGTAAGGAAATTGTCGACAGATTCGATCATGGTAGACATCTCACCAAGAGGATTGGACTTATTGGTTTTTTCAGGAATGTACCAAGAAGCAATCGCACCGGAACAGGGCGAAATGTCGTTTTTATGAAATTATTTGGTGCGTTTTATGTAAGTGTATACAAAACACGCTCCAGATTACCCGTTTTCAGCCTTCCACCAAGCACAAAAATGGGGCTCCTTTGAGCCCCATTTTTGTGCATCAGATAACCGGCTTACTGGGCCAGCTTCTTGTGCCGTACACGGTGCGGCTGGGCAGCAGCATCACCCAGACGCTTCTTGCGGTCGGCTTCGTACTCGGTGTAGTTACCCTCGAAGAAGACCACGTTCGAGTCGTCTTCGTACGCCAGGATGTGGGTAGCCACGCGGTCCAGGAACCAACGGTCGTGGGAAATCACGATCGCGGCGCCCGGGAAGTCCAGCAGGGCTTCTTCCAGCGAACGCAGGGTTTCGACGTCAAGGTCGTTGGACGGTTCGTCGAGCAGCAGAACGTTACCGCCTTCCTTCAGGGTCAGGGCCAGGTGCAGGCGGCCACGCTCACCACCGGACAGGTCCTTGACGAACTTCTGCTGATCGCCACCTTTGAAGTTGAAGCGGCCAACGTAGGTACGCGAAGGGATCTCGTAGTTGCCGATGCGGATCTGGTCGGAACCGTCGGAGATCTGCTGGAACACGGTCTTGGCGCCGTCCAGGTCCTCGCGGCTCTGGTCCACACAGGCCAACTGCACGGTTTCACCGATCTCGATGCTGCCCGAGTCCGGCTGCTCCTTGCCCATCAGCATGCGGAACAGGGTCGACTTACCGGCACCGTTACCGCCGATCACGCCAACGATCGCGCCTTTGGGCATGGCGAACGACAGGTTGTCGATCAGCACACGGTCACCGTAGCCCTTGGTGACGTTCTTGAACTCGATAACCTTGTCACCCAGGCGCGGACCGGCCGGGATGTAGATTTCGTTGGTTTCGCTGCGCTTCTGGAATTCCTGCGACTGCATTTCTTCAAAGCGCTGCAGACGGGCCTTGGACTTGGACTGGCGGGCTTTGGCGCCTTTGCGCACCCACTCCAGTTCCTCTTTCATGGCCTTCTCGTGGGCGCTCTGCTGCTTGGATTCCTGCGCCAGACGCTCCGACTTGGCTTCCAGCCAGCCCGAGTAGTTGCCTTCGTACGGGATGCCGGCGCCGCGGTCCAGTTCCAGGATCCAGCCGGCGACGTTGTCGAGGAAGTAACGGTCGTGGGTAATGGCTACCACGGTGCCCGGGAAGTCGTGCAGGAAGCGCTCCAGCCAGGCCACCGAGTCGGCGTCCAGGTGGTTGGTCGGTTCGTCGAGCAGCAGCATGTCGGGGGCCGACAGCAGCAGGCGGCACAGGGCCACACGGCGCTTTTCACCACCGGACAGGTGTTCGATGCGCGCATCCCAGGCAGGCAGGCGCAGGGCGTCGGCAGCGACGTCCAGCTGGCGCTCCAGGTTGTGGCCATCAGCGGCCTGCAGGATGGCTTCCAGCTTGGCCTGCTCGGCGGCCAGCTTGTCGAAGTCGGCATCCGGCTCGGCGTAGGCCGCGTAGACCTCGTCCAGGCGGGCCTGGGCGTCCTTGATCACGCTGACCGCTTCCTCGACCACTTCACGCACGGTCTTGGTTGGGTCCAGTTGCGGTTCCTGTGGCAGGTAACCCACGTTGATGTCGGGCATCGGACGGGCTTCGCCGTCGAATTCCTTGTCGACGCCCGCCATGATCCGCAGCAGGGTCGATTTACCGGCGCCGTTCAGGCCAAGCACGCCAATTTTGGCGCCTGGGAAGAACGACAGGGAAATGTTCTTGAGAATTTCCCGCTTCGGCGGCACGACCTTGCTCAGCCGATGCATGGTGTAGACGTATTGAGCCAAAACCAAGCCCTCTAATCAGATAGGTAAAGACATCGCCGATCGCCCCGGCACGCGGTGGCCAGGGGGATGTGTTTACGGGGTGTCATTGAACAAAGTCGACCATTCTACGCCAACGCGCGGCGTTGCATAGGAGGGGCCGATGGTGGGGTGTGATCGGGGAGATCCCTGGGGGGAATCTATTGCCTGTCCCGGCCTCTTCGCGGCTAAAGCCGCTCCTACAGGGATCTGACTGCCTTCAAGGGCAATGCAGTACCTGTAGGAGCGGCTTTAGCCGCGAAAGAGCCGGCACAGCAGCCGAAGAGGCTCAGACGTGACGCTGTTTGGCCTTGCCCCGCGGCAGGCGGCAACGGTCGCCCTGCTCGGCCAGGCGCGCGGCCCAGGCGGACTTCACGCTGAAGGCGCCGGTGCGGGCAGGTTGCTGCTCGGCCGCCTTGGCCGGTTTGCCAGGTGCAGGCGCAGTGCTGACCACCTTAGCTGCCGGTTTGACCGCCGGTACTGCAACAGCCGGCTCTACTGCCACCTTGGCAGTCTTGCGCAGTTCAGCCAGCGATGGGGCCTTGCTTTTGGCGGCAGCCGCCGCCTCGGGTTTGCCCAGCGAACGCTGGCAAGACTTGCAGGATACGTCCTCGGTCACGGCAGTGCTGACAAGGGTCTGACTGCTGCGCCCGCAGGCGGAATCGAGGCCATTGGAGGAAAAGTGAGTAACCAAAACCGAACATCTCCGATGCGTTGTCATGTGAAGCGGGCGCTATTCTCGCACAGGTTGCAGGGGCTTGCCGAACCACCGGGCAGTCACCACCGGTCAACACGGCTGGCACTTTGCCATAATCCGAGGCATGCTAGCCGGTTTCGGGTATCCGGCCTTATAGTGCGCCTCCGCGGTGCTCAAGCCCGGTGCCGGCACGCGCCGTGCAAGATCATTCCCTGCCATCGCCAGTCCAATCGCAGGATCAACGCTTGACCAACCTTACTCATCCGTCGTCATTGCGTTCCGCACCACAAGCACCCGCCACTCTCCTGCGCGGGTCGATCAAGGGTGCGCTGGCGCTGCTGGCCCTGATCCTGCTGGGCCTGCTGGTGTGGCAGCTATTCGCCCAGTTCAATCATACCCAGGCCGACTTGCGCAAACAGAGCCTGGACGCCTCCGCGGAACTGGCCGACCACCTGAGCCTGAACATGGCGCTCAAGGCGCAACAGGCCGTGAACGTGATGCAACCCTACCCTGTTGCCCCAACACCTGCCGCCCTGCCCAGCCTGCTCGGCACCCTGCGCGAACGGCTCCCCGCCCTGCAGAGCGCGGCCTGGCTGGACAACGCCGGGCAGCCGCGTGCCGACAGCCTGGCCGGCAGCCCCGACCGCCAGTTGTTTGATGAGTTGCTCGCGCTGAGCCAGGGACGCCCGTACTTCTTCACCAATTCGGCCGACAACCACATCCTGTACCTGTTGCTGCGCCAGGGTGCCGCAAAGGGTAGCGGCTACTGGCTACTGCGCCTGTCACCGGACTATTACCGCGAGCTCACCCACCACCTCGAGGGTAGTGGCCACCCGCAGTGGCTGCTGGAGAACAGCCGCAGCGGTGACGTGCTGCTGCGCAATGTCGCAACCGATACCAGCAACGAGCCGCTGCAAAGCGTGATGCTGGCCTTCATCGAAAACAGCACCTGGCAGCTACACGGCCTGTTCGACGCCAAACTGGCCCGGCAGACGTTGCTGCCGGCGCTGATCGGCAAATGCCTGCTGGTACTGTTCTGCGCCCTGCTGCCGGTCCTGGCGCTGATCAACATGCGTCGCCGCCAGCGGGCGCTGCAGGAAGACCGCAGGCGCTATCAGGAAATTTTTGAAGGCACCGGCGTTGCCCTGTGCGTGCTCGACCTTTCCAGCCTGCCCGGTCAGCTCGATCGCTACCACCTGCGTAACCGGGCCGCACTCAAGCACAGCCTGGCGCTGGACCCTAACCTGCGCCGCTCGCTGCTGCTGGAGCTGAAGATCACCGAGGTCAACCAAGTGGCGCGCCAGCTGCTGAACATCGACTGCCACGAAGGTGCCTGGCAGCGGCTGATCGATGGCACTGGCGACAGCCGAGACAGCGTCGGCATGCAACTGATCGATGCGCTGATCGAACAACGCCCGTTGCTGGAACTGGAAGTGCGTCTACCGACACCACAGGGCGACGAGTTGCACCTGTGGCTGATGGCACGCCTGCCGCTGCAGCGTCGTGATTACCAGGCGGTGATCCTCAGCATCAGCGATATCACCAGCCGCAAACAGGTGGAGCTGTCGCTACTGGAACGCGAAAGCTTCTGGTCGGACGTGGTACGCACCGTACCCGACCAGCTGTATGTGCAGGATGTGCCCAGCCAACGGATGATCTTCAGCAACCGCCACCTCGGCCAGACCCTGGGCTACGACCGCACCGAGCTGGCCCAGATGGGCGACCGCTTCTGGGAGCTGCTGCTGCACCCCGAGGACGCAGCACACTACCAGGCACTGCGCCAGCAACAGCGCGACAGCGGTCATGACCAACCGCTGCACTGCCAGCTGCGCTTCCGCCACCGCGACGGAAGCTGGCGCTGCTACGACATCCGCGAGCAGGTGCTGACCCGCAACGCCGAAGGCCTGGTTACGCGCATCATCGGTGTGGGCAAGGATGTGACCGTTCAGATCGAGGCCAGCCAGTCGCTACGTGACAGCGAGCAACGCTACCGCATGCTCGCCGAAAGCATCAGCGACGTGATCTTCTCCACCGACAGCCAGCTCAAGCTCAATTATGTCAGCCCCTCGGTAAAGAGCGTGCTGGGTTACCAGGCCGACTGGATCTTCGCCAACGGCTGGCAGTCCATCGTCGCCAACCCGGCCCAGCTCACCGGTATTTACAGCCTGATGGAGCGCGTCAGCAAGGCCATGGGCGATCCGGCGCAAATGGCGCAATTGTGCAGCCAGTTACCCACCCAACTGTTCCTGTTCGACTGCCTGCGTGCCGATGGCCGCAAGATCCCGATCGAGCTGCGCCTGGTGCTGGTGTGGGACGATGATCAGCGCTTCGAAGGCGTACTCGGGGTGGGCCGCGACATCAGCCAGCAACGCCGTGCCGAAAAAGACCTGCGCATGGCCGCGACCGTATTCGAACATTCCACGTCGGCGATCCTCATCACCGACCCGGCCGGCTATATCGTTCAGGCCAACGAGGCGTTCAGCCGCGTCAGCGGTTACGCCGTCAGTGAAGTGCTCGACCAATTGCCGGGCATGCTCACTGTCGACGAACAGCAGGAAGGCCACCTGCGCTATGTGGTCAAGCAACTGCACCAGCGCGGCAGCTGGGAAGGTGAAGTGTGGCTCAAGCGCCGTGACGGCGACCACTACCCGGCCTGGGTCGGCATCACCGCGGTACTGGACGACGAAGGCGACCTGGCCAGCTACGTGTGCTTCTTCACCGACATCAGCGAACGCAAGGCCAGCGAACAGCGCATCCACCGCCTGGCCTACTACGACGCCCTTACCCACCTGCCCAACCGCACACTGTTCCAGGACCGTTTGTACAACGCCCTGCAGCAGGCCGAGCGGCAGAAGGCCTGGGTGGTGCTGATGTTCCTCGACCTCGACCGCTTCAAACCGATCAACGACTCCCTCGGCCATGCGGCCGGCGACCGCATGCTCAAGGACATGGCCCTGCGCCTGCTGGCCTGCGTGGATGACGATGACACGGTGGCACGCATGGGCGGCGACGAGTTCACCCTGTTGCTGCAACCGCGCCCCACCCGCGAAATGGCCCTGAACCGCGCCATCCACGTGGCCGAGAACATCCTCGGCAGCCTGGTGCGGCCGTTCGTGCTGGAAAACCGTGAGTTCTTCGTCACTGCCAGCATCGGCATCGCCCTCAGCCCGCAGGATGGCAGTGAGCTGAGCCAGCTGATGAAGAACGCCGACACCGCCATGTACCACGCCAAGGAGCGCGGCAAGAACAACTTCCAGTTCTACCAGGCCGAAATGAACGCCAGCGCCCTGGAGCGCCTGGAGCTGGAAAGCGACCTGCGCCATGCCATGGAGCAGAACGAGTTCATCCTCTATTACCAGCCGCAGTTCAGCGGCGACGGCAAGCGCCTGACCGGCGCCGAAGCGCTGCTGCGCTGGCGTCACCCGACCCGCGGCCTGGTGCCGCCGGGAGACTTCATCCCGGTGATCGAGGAACTGGGCCTGGTGGTGGACGTGGGCGACTGGGTGCTGCGCGAGGCCAGCCGCCAGCTCAAGGCCTGGCACAAGGCCAAGGTGCGGGTGCCGAAAGTGTCGGTGAATATTTCGGCGCGGCAGTTCTCCGACGGCCAGTTGGGCACGCGGATTGCCAACATTCTGGAGGAAAGCGGCCTGCCGCCGGCATGCCTGGAGCTGGAGTTGACCGAAAGTATCCTGATGCGCGAGGTAAACGAGGCGCTGCAGATTCTTGCCAGCCTGAAGAACCTTGGCCTGAGCATTGCGGTAGACGACTTCGGCACCGGCTACTCGTCGCTCAACTACCTCAAGCAGTTCCCCATCGACGTACTGAAGATCGACCGTACCTTCGTCGACGGCCTGCCCGAAGGCGAACAGGACGCGCAGATTGCCCGGGCGATCATCGCCATGGCCCACAGTCTCAACCTGGCAGTCATCGCCGAGGGCGTGGAAACCCACGAACAGCTGGAGTTTCTGCGTGAGCATGGTTGCGACGAGGTGCAGGGCTATCTGTTCGGGCGGCCGATGCCGGCGCATCAGTTCGAGGCGCAATTCTCCAACGAGACCTTGTTCATGTTCCATTGACCCGCACGCTGCCTGTTCACAAGGTCCCCGTAGGAGCGGGTTTACCCGCGAACACCGGCAAAGCCGGTGCCATCCACCGCGCCGCCTTCTTCGCGGGTAAACCCGCTCCTACAAGTACGGTGCCGCGACTGAATTGTGCATAAAAAAGCGGACCTGCGAGTCAACTCCTGCCCCTGCCCAGCCCAGAAACGGCGCGGGATGCAAGATGAAGCCCATTGGTCCGCGACTTGATGCCACTTCATATGCCAGCCGCGAATCAATCGGTTAGAATGCACACCCAAATTACCCCGATCCTTGAGGACCGCCATGTTCAGCCGTGATTTGACCATTGCCAAGTACGACGCCGAGCTCTTCGAAGCCATGCAGCAAGAAGCTCTGCGCCAGGAAGAGCATATCGAGCTGATCGCTTCGGAAAACTACACCAGCCCGGCAGTCATGGAAGCTCAGGGCTCGGTCCTGACCAACAAGTACGCCGAAGGCTACCCAGGCAAGCGCTACTACGGCGGTTGCGAGTACGTCGACGTCGTCGAGCAACTGGCCATCGACCGTGCCAAGGAGCTGTTCGGCGCCGACTACGCCAACGTACAGCCGCACGCTGGCTCCCAGGCCAACGCTGCCGTCTACCTGGCCCTGCTGTCGGCCGGTGACACCATCCTGGGCATGAGCCTGGCACACGGTGGCCACCTGACCCACGGTGCTTCGGTAAGCTCCTCGGGCAAGCTGTACAACGCCATCCAGTACGGCATCGACGGCAATGGCCTGATCGACTACGACGAAGTCGAGCGCCTGGCTGTCGAGCACAAGCCGAAGATGATCGTTGCCGGCTTCTCGGCCTACTCGCAGGTTCTGGACTTCGCCCGCTTCCGCGCCATCGCCGACAAGGTCGGCGCCTACCTGTTCGTCGACATGGCCCACGTTGCCGGCCTGGTTGCCGCTGGCGTGTACCCGAACCCTGTTCCGTTCGCCGACGTGGTCACCACCACCACCCACAAGACCCTGCGCGGCCCGCGCGGCGGCCTGATCCTGGCCCGTGCCAACGCCGACATCGAGAAGAAGCTGAACTCCGCCGTCTTCCCGGGCGCCCAGGGCGGCCCGCTGGAGCACGTCATCGCGGCCAAGGCCATCTGCTTCAAGGAAGCCCTGCAGCCAGAGTTCAAGGCTTACCAGCAGCAGGTCGTGAAGAACGCCCAGGCCATGGCCAGCGTGTTCATCGAGCGCGGTTTCGACGTGGTTTCCGGTGGCACCCAGAACCACCTGTTCCTGCTGTCGCTGATCAAGCAGGAAATCTCCGGTAAGGATGCTGACGCCGCCTTGGGCAAAGCCTTCATCACCGTCAACAAGAACTCGGTACCGAACGACCCGCGTTCGCCGTTCGTCACCTCGGGCCTGCGTTTCGGCACCCCAGCCGTTACCACCCGCGGTTTCAAGGAAGCCGAGTGCAAGGAACTGGCTAGCTGGATCTGCGACATCCTGGCCGACCTGAACAACGAAGCGGTGATCGACGCCGTCCGTGAGAAGGTCAAGGCCATCTGCAAGAAGCTGCCGGTTTACGGCAACTGATTGGCGTTTGCCTGAAGTGAAAGAGCCCGGCCCAGTGCCGGGCTTTTTCGTGTACGGACCATGAAACACGTTCGCAGGCCTGATACACATCCTGTGGGAGCGGGCGTGCCCGCGAAGAAGGCTACGCGGTGGATGGCACCGGCTGCGCCGGTGTTCGCGGGCACGCCCGCTCCCACAGGGAATGATTTCGAGCAGCCACGTGCCATCACGTATTACCCTGTTTGACACCACCAACCACAGGCCACACCTTGACCAGAGAGCAACTCGAAACCCGGCAGATCCCCATCTACTTCGCCGCCGTACTCGCCGCTATCGTCTTCGGCCTGCTGGCCAGCGACACTGCGCGCCAGCTTGAAGCCCTGATCACCCCCGCCATCGCCGTGCTGATGTATGCGATGTTCCTGCAAATACCCTTCCTCGACCTGCGCCATGGCCTGGGTAACCGCCGCTTCATCACGGCCCTGCTACTGGCCAACTTCATTCTCGTTCCGCTGCTTGTCTGGGCCATCACCCGTGGGCTGGTCGAACACCCGGCGATCCTCGTCGGTGCCTTGCTGGTGCTGCTCACGCCCTGTATCGACTATGTGGTGGTGTTCACCCACATTGGCAAAGGTGATTCACGCCTGACCCTGGCCGCCACCCCCCTGTTATTGCTGGCGCAACTGGTGCTGCTGCCGGTGTACCTGGCCCTGATGCTGGGTGGCAGCAGTCAGGTGGCGATCGCCATCACCCCGTTCGTGGAAGCCTTCGTGCTGTTGATCGTGTTGCCGATGGCCCTCGCGGTGCTCACCAGCGCCGGTGCCCGGCGCTCGCGCGCAGTCGCGACCTGGAACGACGCCTGGGCGTGGTTGCCGGTGCCGGCCATGGCCTTGGTGCTGATGGTGGTGATCGCTTCGCAGATTGTCGTGGTACTGCGTGATTTCGACCGTCTGCTGCCGGTGGTTCCGGTATACATCGGCTTCATGCTGCTGGCGCCGGTGCTCGGCTTCATCTGTGCGCGCCTGCTGCGCCTGCCGGCCAGCGAGGCACGCTCGGTGACGTTCAGCACAGCCACGCGCAACTCGCTGGTGGTGCTGCCGCTGGCGCTGGCGTTGCCAGAAGAGATGCGCGGGTTGGCAGCGGCAGCCGTGATCACGCAAACCCTGGTAGAGCTGGTCAGCGAGCTGATCTATATACGAGCGGTACCACGGTTTGTGCGCTGACCCGTGGCACTCGTCATAGAGAAAAAGACTATTCGGGGCACACGGCGAACACCTGCACCTCTACCAGGTAGCCATCCCCCAGGGCTGCGCCCACGCAGGCCCGCACCGGTTTTGCACAGCCTTGCAACCAGGCGTCGTACACTTCGTTGACCAGGTCGAAGTGGCGGTAGTCGGCAAGCCACAACTGAACCCGCGTCAACTGCGCCTTGCCGACGTTGGCTTGCACCATCAGGCCGTCGATCACGCTCAGCGCCTGACGCAACTGTCCCTGCACATCCTGTTGCAGGTCGTCGGCCACGATGCCTGCCGTTTCGAACAGGCCCCTGTAACTGACCGCCAGTGACATCCGCGCGCTTTGTCCGTAGCGAGTGATCATCGAGGTACCCTCCCCCTCAACCCATCTGGTTGAAGCAGACGACTTTGGGTTGGGTCATGTCCTCGTAGGCGAACCGCACCCCCTCACGCCCAAGACTCCCATACTTGGCCCCACCAAATGGCATGGCATCGAAGCGGTAGTCGGAAGAGTCGTTGATCATTACACCGCCGGCCTCGATACGCCGGGCCAGGCTCAACGCCAGCGACAGGTCGCGGGTGAACACACCGGCATGCAAGCTGTACTCCGGGGCATTGGCCAGTGCTATCGCCTGTTCGATAGTGTCGAAGGGCGCCAGCATCACCACCGGCGCAAAAACCTCCTCAAGCCACAGCCGGCTAACGTGGTCAACGCTTTCGAGCACTGTCGGCGCATAGACCGCCCCCTGACGCTGGTGGCCGCAGAGCAGGCGGGCACCTCCCTCAAGCGCCTGGTTGACGCGTGCTTCGATCTGCCGGGCAGCCGCTTCGGTGATCATCGGCCCCATATCGGTTTCGCGCCGACCCGGATCGCCCCAGACCATCGCCTGGGTCAATGCCACGAAGCGTTCGCGGAACGCCTCATAGATCGAGGCATCTACGAGAATGCGCTGGGTGCCGATGCAGTTCTGTCCGGCCGCCCAGAACGCGCCCGACACACACGACTCGACAGTGGCCTCAAGGTTGCAGTCCTTGAGCACCAGCACCGGGGCATTGCCGCCAAGGTCCATGGCAAGCTTTTTCAAGCCAGCCCCGTGCGCAATCTGTTCGCCTGTAGCGAAGCCGCCTGTAAAGGAAACCATGCGCACCTCACGCACAGCCACCAGCGCCTTGCCCAGTTCGGCGCCCCCTGTGGCTACGGTGACGACGGCCTCCGGCAACCCTGCATCAACCAGGTACTGCACCAGTTTCAGGGCAGAAAGAGGGGCCAGTTCCGAGGGTTTCAGAATGACCGCATTGCCCCCTGCAAGTGCTGGCCCTAGCTTGTGCGCCACCAGGTTGAGCGGGTCGTTGTACGGGGTAATGGCCAGGATCAACCCCAACGGCTCGCGGGTGAACCAGCCCTGACGCGATTCGGAGCCTTCATAGGCATCGAAAGGCACCACTTCACCGGCGTTGCGCCGCGCCTCTTCGGCAGACAGCTTGAGCGTGTTGATGCAGCGTTTGACCTCTTTTTCGGCCTGGCGCAGGGTCTTGCCCGCTTCATCGACGATCAGGCCGGCAAAGTCTGCCGCATCCCGTTCAATGAGCTGAGCGGCGTGTTCCAGAATGTGCGCCCGGCGGTGCCGGGGCAGCGCCGCACTTTCACGCACACCCTGACGGGCACGGGCGAGCAAGGCAGGCACCGCTTCTGCGCCGAGGTTGTCGACGCTGCCAACCAGGCTGCCATCGAAGGGGTTGTACACATCGATCAAGGCGGGTTGCTGAACAAGCGCCCGGGATACGGAAGTCAGGCTCATGAACGTTGCTCCTCAGGCCGAATGGCCGGCCGTGTGAATGGCGACGATGTCCGACAGCAGGGCAAAAGCCGTTTCGATGCGCCCCGCTCCCGGGCCGGACACGGTTACAGCCCCCAGCAACTCCGTGTCGAACGCCAGCGCATTGGTGGCGCCTGAAATACCCGCCAAGGGGTGATGGCCAGGCAGCAGCTTCGCTTCGACGCTGGCTCGCACCGAGCCATCGGCTTCACGGCGGGCACTGCCGATCAGCTTCCAGCGCTCGCCCGCCGCCCGTGCTTGCTCGATAGCGGCGCTGTCGATGGCACTGATACCGCTGCAGGCCACATCACCTACCTGCAGACAGGCGCCGAGCAACTCATTGGCGAGGATCACCACCTTCAGGCGCACGTCATGGCCTTCCACATCGGCGGTCGGGTCAGCCTCGGCAAAGCCAAGCGCTTGTGCCTGGGCCACCGCCTCGTTGAAGCCAAGCCCTTCCTCCATGCGCGTGAGCACATAGTTCGAGGTACCGTTGAGAATGCCCTCGAAACCCACCAGGCCCGCGCCCGCCAGGGTCTGGCGCGCCATGCGCAGCACCGGTGTGCCGCTCATCACGGCGCCTTCGTATTCGAACGACACATTGTTGGCCTTGGCCAAAGCCTTGAGCGCCTGGGCATGCAGGGCAATCGGCCCCTTGTTGGTGGTGACCACGTGCTTGCCCGCCTCCAGCGCCCAGCGGCAGAAGGTTGCCGCCGGCTCACCGTCCTTGGGGTTGGTGAATGTAGCCTCGGCGATGATGTCGGCGCCTGATTGCTTGATCACCGCCTCATTGAACGCCTCGGCCGAACCTTGAGGGATTTGCGCCAGTGCGCCCTTCTGGGCCGGCAGCGCGGCCAGCATGGCGGCATCCAGGCCGTCGCGGTCGATCACCGACCCCAGGAACAAGTCGGTGACACCAACGATTTTCAGGCCAAAGCCCAACTCTTGCTGCCAGCGCGCATTGCGTTCTGCGATCAGTTGGGCAAGAGCGCGGTTAACGCCACCAAAGCCAACGAGTGCAATTTTGTATTCGGTCATGGTTTGCTGTCCTGTCCAGGCAGTGGGTCGATGAGGACTAGCGTAAGAGCCGTGCACTGCCAGTTGAATATGGCAATCCGCTGTATTTATTGGCCAATCTGGCCAGTGCAAAGCGCGCACTTGCGCCAGGGCAGAACGCACAACGCCGCCTGGGCGCGAACCCAGGCGGCGTTGTGCTAGCCAATGCAAAGACGCGCTTCAGACCACCGCAGCCAGGACGAACGATGTCACCGTGTTCTCCACCCCGGGCATGGCAGCGATTTCCTTCCACACATGGTGCACCCGCTCCGGGCTGGAGGCCTCGACGCGCAACATCAGGTCGAACTCGCCGCTGAGCACTTCACACTGGATCACCTCGGGGATCTGGCGCAGCGCATCGAGTACCGCGTCACCGCGCATGCGGTCATAGCGGTAGACAAAGATCACCGCGTTGATCAACGACGCCGGCCGCCTGCCCTCACCGATGCGCAGGGTATAACCCTGAATGGCGCCATCGCGCTCCAGGCGCTCGATACGCTGGCGTACCGCATTGCGTGACAGGTTCACCTTCAACCCCAACTCGGCGTGGGCGATACGCGCATTGGCGGTGAGCTCGGCGAGAATGCGCTCGTCCAGAGGGTCGAGGATGCGCTTCATCGCCCAGCCTGCAACCGGGCCAACAAGGCATGAACACCGGCCAGATCGTCAGGTGCCAACAGCGGCCCATCGCCCGCTGTGCCGACCGCGCCGGCGGGCACCTCACCGTGCCAGGCCCCCAGCTCCGCCAGCAGCCCGGCAGACTTTTCGGGGGCAAACTGCCCCAGCGTGACGATGGGCGCACCGATGTTGCGCCGGTGCAGGCGCCCGGCGAATACCCCGGTTGCGGCATGGGGGTCTACTGCGCTGCCCGTTTCGTGGAACAGCGTGACAATTTCTTCGCGAATCAGCACGTCGTCCACGGCATAGGAGTCGAACAGCATGCGCGCATGCAACCACTGGCGGTTGCCGATGCTCAGCTCGCCACACGCCTCGAAGTGCTCCATCAGCGCCCGGGTCGCCCCACCATCGCGGTCATACAATTCCCAGACAAAGCGCTCCAGGTTGGAGAACAGCGAAAAGTCCATGACCGGTGACAACGTCTGGCTGGTTGAGCCACGGCTGTAGCGGTTGCAGTGGATGAACCGGTGCAAGGCATCGTTGCGGTTGGTGGAGACGATGATCTGGTTGATCGGCAAGCCCATTTTCTGGGCAAGGAACCCCGCGTAAATCTCGGCAAAACTGGCCGTGGGGATGCTGAACCCGACCGGTCGTATCCCGCCACCGAGTTGCAGCGCTGCATGGAAATAGAACACGATCTGCGCCAGCACGCCGACCCAGTTGGTGGAGTTGAAACTGACCGGAATCAGCCCGGGGCATGGCCAGTCACGCAGCAGCGCCGACACCAGCGACTGGCAATCGTCAAAGCTGCCATCCACGGCCACGCAGCTCACGCTGTCGGACGCGGCACTGCGCATCACTGCCGCGCGGTCGGCGGGCGTGCCTGCGCTGGGGTATAGCGCCAGCAAGCCTGCTGCAGGGCAATGCCGCAACGCTTCGATAGCCGCTACTGCGGTATCGCCGTTGCTGGCACCGACCAGCATGACCCGCTCGCACTCCGCCCCCAGAAAGTGCCGGATAAAGCGCGCCTGCAACTGCGCGGCAAAGTCCTTGGAGGACCGGGTAGGCCCATGGAAAAGCTGCAGGATCCATTCGTTATGGCCAAGCTGCTGCAACGGCGCAATGCCGCGGTGGCGGAACCCGCGATAGCTGTCGCTGACCAGCGCCCTGAGAGTAGGCTCGTCGAGGGTATCGCCAACAAACGGTGCCATTACCCGCCAGGCCAGTTCGTCGAAGGGCAACCACGACCAGCTGGCAATTTCCTGTGGGCTGAACACCGGCACCGAGGTGGGCACATAAAGCCCACCGTCGTCTGCCAGGCCAGAAAGCAATGCCGTGCGGAAATCGACCCGTATCTCGTTGCCGCGCGTGGATGTGTACTGCATCGGTGCTCCAGATAGCTACGTAAATTAACGATGCGCCATGGCCACCAGCCAATGGCTGAACGCCTGGGCATCGGGGGACAACGCTTCACCCAGGCCGCGTACCAGGAAAAACGACTCGCTTGCTTCGATGCGCTGGGTAAAGGGAGCAACCAGCCGCCCTTCCTGCAGCAGGTCCTCTACCAGCGACGAGCGTGCCAGCGCCACCCCCAGCCCCAGCTCCGCCATGCGCATGGTCGACACCAGCGTGTCGAACTGCAGGCCGCTGGAAGAATCGACCTGATCTGCGCCGACCCGCTCCAGCCAGTAGCCCCACCCCTCCTCGTAACCCAGCACATGCAGCAACGGCACACGGGCCAGGTCGCGCGGGTCGCGCAGCGGGCAACCGGCCAGCAGCGCGGGTGCGCACACCGGCACCAGCACGTCGCGGGTCAGGCGCTGCGCCTCTACGCCGGGCCACTGCCCGCTGCCCCAGCGGATTTCCAGATCATCTTCGGCATCCAGCTCCTTGACCCACAGGTTGCTGATGTAGCGGATGTCCACCTGCGGGTGCGAACGCCGAAAGTCGGCCAGCCGGGGGGCCAGCCAGAAGTGCAGGAACGACAGGCTGCCCCGTACCTTCAGGGGCCGACGCTGGCGTTGCCCGAAGATTTCATTGGTGCCGACGGCAAGGCGGCTGATGGCGTCCTGCACCACCGGCAGGTAGGACTGCCCTTCTTCGGTCAGCCCCAGCCCGCGCGGCAGGCGCTTGAACAGCGCCACACCCAATTGGCTTTCCAGGTGGCGAATCTGCTGGCTCACGGCCCCTTGGGTAAGGTGCAGCTCTTCTGCCGCATGGGTGAAGTTCAAGTAACGCGCCGACACTTCGAAGGCTCTCAGCCAGTTCAGGGGGGGCAGGGTTTTCTGAGTCATCGGCGGCTTCTCGTGGCTAGGTTCCGGTGGCCTAGTATCACCTGCTCAGGCGGCCTCGGAACCTGGGGCGACAATTTCCAGCGGGCCCGTACGGCGGCTGCGGTACTTGCACGTCAGCCAATAGGCCAGGTAGCACCAGGCAATGAAGGGCAAGCCGAAGTACAGGGCAACCCGCTGAGCAGGGTCGAAGGCAATGCCGACGCAAGCCAGTACGCAGCAGAAAATGGCCCCCAGTGGTACGAACGGGTAGCCACGCACCCGGAACTTGAGGTCCTCGAGCTTGCCGCCGCTGGCGATGTAATGACGGCGAAATGCGATCTGGCTGGCCGCGATGCTGATCCACACAACCACCACGGCCAACCCTGAAATCGACACCAGCGCCAGGTAGATGGTGTCGGGGGCAAACACACTGCTCAACAACGAAGCCATGCCGCCAGCCATGCTCAGCACAATCGCATTAAAGGGGGTGCCGCGGCGCGATAGCGTGGCGTAACGGCGGGGCATGTTGCCTTGGTCGCTGAGGGTCCAGAGCATGCGCGAAGCGGCGTAGAGGCCGGAGTTTGCGGCAGACAGCAGCGCGGTGATGATGACGAAGTTCATGATATCGGCCGCATACGGGATACCAATCATCGCAAAGACCATCACGAACGGGCTTTCAATAACCCCGGCCTGTTCACGCGGCAGCAAGGTGGCCAGTACAAAGATGGTGCCGATGAAGAACAGCGCCAGGCGCAGGACCGTGGTGCGAATGGCCTTGGGCACGTTCTTTTCCGGGTCTTTGGTTTCACCGGCAGCGATGCCGATCAGCTCGGTACCCGAGAACGCGAAGGCCACTGCCAGCAGGGTCATTGCAATGGACCAGAAACCGGTGGGGAACAACCCTTCACGGGTGAAATTGCCCAGCCCTGCACTGTGCGCCTGCTGGATCTCGAAGCCACCCAGAATAGCCCCGCCGCCCACCACCAGAAAGGCGATGACGGCCAACACCTTGACCAGTGACAACCAGAATTCGGTTTCGGCGAACGATCGCACCGAAATGATATTGCTGATGAACACCGCGGCGCCGAACAGCGCACTCCACATCCATACCGGCGTGTCGGGGAACCAGCGCACCATCAGGATGCCCGCGGCGGTGAATTCGGAGCCGATGGCCACCGTCCAGGTCAGCCAGTACATCCAGGCCACCATGTAACCGGTGCCCGGGCCGAGGTAACGCGTGGCATAACTGCTGAACGAGCCGACTTCCGGCATGTGTACCGCCAGCTCGCCCAGGCACATCATGACCAGGTACACCATGATTGCGCCGAGTATGTAGGCGATGACCGCGCCCAACGGGCCTGCCTGGTTAACGGTGTAGCCCGACGTGAGAAACAGGCCGGTGCCTATCACTCCGCCCAGTGCCAGCATGACGATGTGGCGGGTTTGCATATCCTGCTTGAAGGTATGCGCCGAGGCATTTCTAGTTGTGGTTGTCTGCACGGACATTGTGGGTTACTCATGAAAGTTGGCGGGCAAGGACGTAGCAACGACCTCGTCTTGGCAGAGCGAATCGAGTTGCCTTGCATATTGTTTTTGTTCGACTTCATGAAGTGGCACCCACCGCACGGGTGGGTGCTACGCGCCAGCCTCAGGCCTGCACCGGGCTCTGGCAGGCGTCTGCGTCAGCGTGCAATTCCTTTGCGACGGCCAGTTCCTCACGCACCGATGCACAGGCCTGTGCCAGGTCCGCCAGCAGGTCATCGGTTTCCTCGATGCCCACTGAAATGCGCACCAGCCCTTCGGAAATGCCCAGCGCCAGGCGCTCTTCCAAAGTGTTCTCGACATGGCTGGTCGTGCGCGCCGGGCCATAGATGGTTTCTACCGCGCCGAGGTTGCCGGCCCGATGGGCATACTTCAGCCGCGGCAGCAAACGGGCCACGGTCGGCATGCCGCCCTTCAGCACGAAGCTGACAATGGCGCCAAACCCGCGCATTTGCGCCTTGGCAATTGCATGCCCGGCATGCGCCGGCAAACCTGGGTAGTTCACCGTTTCAACCAGCGGCTCGGTGCTCAGGAAAAGGGCCAACGCCATGGCACTGGCTTGCTGCTGGCGCAGGCGCACTGCCAGGGTCTTGATACCACGGATGATCAGGTAGGCCGAGAACGGGTCCAGCGCCGCACCGTTGATTTCCCGGTAGTGCCGCACCTGGGCCATCAACGCCTCCGCGCCGCACACCACCCCACCCAGCACGTCACCATGCCCGGACAGAAACTTGGTTGCGCTGTGCACCACCACATCCACGCCCAGCGCCAGCGGGTTCTGGTTCAGTGGCGTGGCAAAGGTGTTGTCGGCCACCACCAGCGCCCCCACCTTGTGCGCAGCGGCGCTCAGCCGACGAATGTCCAGCACCTTCAGCGTCGGGTTGGTGGGAGTTTCCAGGTACAGCAGGTCGCAACCGGCGGCAATCTCGCGCTCCAGCGCTTCAGTGTCCAAGGTATCGCACAGGCACACTTGCACCCCCATGCGCGGCAGGAACTCTTCGAAGATCTTGTTGGTGCCGCCATAGCTGTCGCGGGTCGACACCACGCGTTTGCCGTTGGACAGGAAGGTATGCAGCACGGCACTGATGGCCGCCATGCCACTGCTGAACGCGACTGCCGACTCGGCTTGCTCCAGCTCAGCCAGTTTTGCTTCCAGCGTGGCGACCGTGGGGTTGCTCATGCGGCTGTAGATGAAGCCCGGCTGCTTGCCCTGCGCCACGTCGTACCAGGCATCGATATCGTTGTAGCCATAAGCGGCGCTGACCACGATCGGGGTCTGCGTGGCGTTGTACGGGTGCTGTACCTGCTCCCCGCTCCACACGACCCGCGTCCCCACACCGGCCGCAGCATTGCCCTCGAATTTTTCGTTGTTGTTCATATCCGGTTCCCGCCCAGCTGAGTTGTGTACGCCGATGCAGCATCGGCCTTCAGCGGACTATAGGGAGATGGCGGGGGCCTGAAAAACGATGGAATCCGGGTCTGACTGGCGTTTTTTTTAATGGCTGCGGGCCGGGCGCTGCAAAAGCCGCCCGGCCACGTGGGCGCTTAAGCCAGGTTGCGCTTCAGCTCGGCGATATGCTCCGGGCCGATGCCACAGCAACCGCCGACCATGCTGGCACCCCGCGCACGCCAGTCCTTGGCCCATGCCAGGTAACCCGGCGGATCGAGGTCTTCGCGCAGTTCGTCCAGGCCATCGTTGGCAGTGGCTTCTTTGGGCTGCGGCGGGAAGGCGTTGGCATAGGCACCGATGGCAATCTCGGCGTTGTGTCGCTCGATGACCGAGCGCGCGACATCAATGGCGGCGCCGATCACCTCAGGCTGGCTGCAGTTGAACAACACCGCAGCCACCCCGAGGCTGACCGCGGCCTCGATGGCTTCGGCCACCGGCTCACCGGAGCGCAGGCGCGGAACGTCGTCGGTGTCCTCGTCCTGCAGGGTGAATGACACCCAGAACGGCCTGCCGTCTGCCGGCAAATGGCTATGAATGGCCCGCACTTCGGCCACGGAACTCTGGGTTTCGGCCAGCCACAGGTCGACATGCGGGGCCAAGCCCTGGAGCAGTGGGGTCAGCACCTCTGCCACACGCTCGGGCTGGAACAGGTCGGGGCGGTAGGACCCGAACAGAGGCGGCAGCGAGCCTGCCACCCTGACCGGGTGCGCGCCGCCATCTGCCGCGTGCCGCGCAAGCTGGCCTGCGATATGGGCCAGTTGTCGCCCTTCGGCGGCAAAGCGTTCTTCACCGATGTGGAACGGCACTACTGCATAGCTGTTGCTGGTGATGACCTGCGCACCCGCATCGATGAAGGCTGCATGCACGCCCACGACCGCCTCGGGCGCCTCGCTCAGCGCCAGCGCCGACCACTCGGGCTGGCGAAACGGTGCACCACTGCGCTGCAGCTCTCGGCCCATGCCACCGTCCAGAATTACCATCGTTCGCTCTGCCATATAACTTCTCTGAAGGTTCTTATGAATAAAATTCATTATGGGGATTAGGGTTATAACTATTAAATACCCTATCACCCATTTGCCCAACATATCAGGTATGTACATGCGATTTTCTTCTCTGCTGGGTGCGGGCCTTGTACTGCTCGCAACTGCCACCCAAGCCTTTGCTGGCGCCACGTTGGAGCGGGTTGAATCGCGCAAGGAAATGGTCAACGTGCTGATGGAAAGCTACCCGCCGTTTTCCTTCCTCAATGACCACAACCAGCTCGACGGTTACGACGTGGACGTGGCCAAGGCAGTGGCCGACAAGCTCGGCGTCAAACTGCGCCTGGAAACACCGTCCTGGGACGTGATTGCCGCTGGCCGCTGGAGCGGGCGCTACGACATCTGCATTTGCTCGATGACCCCGAGCAAGGCACGCGCCGAGGTGTTCGACTTCCCCGTGGAGTACTACGCATCGCCCGCCGTGATCGTGGTCAATGCCTCGGATGAGCGCATCCATGGCGCCAAAGACCTGGAAGGCCGCAAAGTGGGTTCGATCAGTGCATCGAGCTACGAAAGCTACCTGAACAAGAACCTGGTCATTGAAGGCAAGGAAGACCAGAAGATCGATTACCCGTTCGACTTCGTGCAGGCTGCGCCCTACGACACTGAGAACGTCGCCTTCCAGGACCTGGGCCTGGGCACTGGCGTGCGCCTGGACGCCATCATTACCAACCTGGTGACCGCACAGCCGCGCCTGCAGCAGGACAAGCGCTTCAAGCTGGCCGGCGCGCCGCTGTATGAAGAGCCCAACGCGGTGGCCATCGAAAAAGGCGACCCCGAGTGGGATGCCAAGGTACGCCAGGTGTTCACCGAGCTGAAGGCTGATGGCACCCTGGCCAAGCTGTCGCAGAAATGGATTGGCGCCGACATCAGCAAATGAGCACCTTCCCCCCCTCCCCCAAGCCCGTGGCAAAGCCTGCGGGCGCCGGCCTTTTTGGTTTTCGCACCCGGTTACTGCTGACCTGGCTGGCGCTTTTCGGGCTGTTTGTCGCCTTCTTCCTCAGCTTTGACCTGAAGTTCGCCATCATTCTGGAGAAGTTTCCCAACCTGGCCGGTTTCAAGCTGGGGCCCAATGGTTTTCTGCAAGGCGCCGCACTGACCCTGTTCCTGTGCCTGTGCTCGATGGTGGTATCCGTGCTGCTCGGCTTTGCCGCCGCGCTGGCACGGTTATCCAACAGTGCGGTGCTGGTGGGTGTGGCCAGCTTCTACACCTCGTTCTTCCGTGGCACACCGCTGCTGATCCAGATTTTGCTGATCTACCTGGGGCTGCCGCAGGTGGGCCTGGTACCCGGCGCCATCAGCGCCGGCATCATTGCCTTGTCGCTGAACTACGGCGCCTACCTGAGCGAGATCTTCCGCGCCGGCATCCTCGGCGTGGCCCGTGGGCAACGTGAAGCAGCATTGGCGCTGGGCATGCGCACGCCGCAGATCTTCTGCCACATCATCCTGCCCCAGGCCATGCGGGTGATCATTCCGCCCACCGCCAACCAGTTCATTTCGATGCTCAAGGACTCGTCGCTGATATCCGTGATGGGGGTTTGGGAGGTGATGTTTCTGGCGCAGTCGTATGGGCGTTCGAGCTATCGCTACCTGGAAATGCTGACCACCGCCGCCGTGATCTACTGGGTGCTGTCGATACTGCTGGAGCTGCTGCAAGCGCGCCTGGAACGGCACTTTGGCAAGGCTTATCAGCGCTGAGGGCTGCCACACGGCCCTTGCAAAATCATCTACGCAGGCACGACGTGCAGGAGCGCCACCAGGGCGCTCCTGCATCGAGCGCGTCAACTGAAGCTGCTTTGCCGCTCACAAGGCTTTCATCTCGGCAATATCTCGCGCCACCTGGTCGGCAGAGTGGTCGAACATCGCCTGTTCCTGCGCATCCAGCGGCAACTCGATAATCCGCGCAAGCCCCTTCTCTGCCAGTACACAGGGCACCCCCATGGCGATATCCGTTCGCCCATACTCGCCCTCGAGAATCGCCACCGCCGGCAAAATACGGTTCCGCCCATTGGCGATCGCATCAACCATCTGTGCAATAGCCACGCCCGGCGCATCGCAGGCGCTCCCCGTCTTCTTCAACCCCAGAATCTCGCCGCCGCCCTTACGGGTGCGCTCGACAATCTGTTCGATCTGCTCGCTGGACAGGAAGTGCGACAGCGGCACCGAGCCGACTTGGCAGTAGCGCATCAGCGGCACCATGCTGTCGCCATGCCCGCCCAGCACCAACGCCGTGATATCCCGTGCAGAAAACCCGGTTTGCTCGGCGATGAAGCACTTCATGCGCGCGGTATCCAGCACCCCCGCCTGCCCGAACACCTTGTCGCGCCCCTGCCCGCTGACGCTCCAGGCGCGGTAGGTGAGCACATCGACCGGGTTGGACACCACCAGCACCGTCGCTGTCGGCGCGTGGTGCTTGATATCCGCCATGATGCTGTCGAGGATTGGCAGGTTGGTACTCAATACATCCTGGCGCGACTGGCCGGGCTTGCGCGGCACGCCGGCCGTGATCACCACCAGCTCGGAACCCTCCAGCATCTCGGCTTTGGCCCCGCCGTGAACATGGGTATCGGAACCTGAATCCACAGCCGCCTGCCAAACGTCCAGCGCCTTGCCCTGCGCCAGTTCACCCTGCACGTCCATCAACACCAGCTCACGGCACAACTCATCCCGGGCGATGATCTGCGCCGCCGCCTCGCCGACCAGGCCGGCACCCACAATCGTTAATTTGTTCACCAGACACCTCCCAGCGGCGCGCGCCACCAGGAACACGCCTGCGTATAGAGAGAAGTATTGCCTGCCGGGGCCAAATGGCCACCCAAGATGATGCGACTACCTTCACTTGACAGTATTCCTCGGCAGCGCGAATACTTTGGCCAGATTCATATAGATGACCATACAACAAGGTGAATCAATCGATGACCATGCTGCCCAAGTGCCCCGTCGCCACACCATCGCCCACCGGCCTCAGCGCCACGCCTCCCTGCTGCCCATCTTCCGTTACCAGGCGCCAGCTTGTGAGGGGCAGGTAGCGCAAAGCCGCGCTTCCTTCCTCGAAACCGTAGCAGCAGCCGCAACGGCAACCACCTGGGCATGCCCCCTGGAAACGCCCGTCACGCCTTCAAACCCTGAGTGCAGCCGAGCGCCAGCCCAACCGAGACTCCTTGAATGACCCCCTTAGATATACAGCTATTACTGACGGCACTGGCCAGTGTTCTGGTGCTGGTGGCGCTCATCGTTTCGCGCCTGAAAATGCACCCGCTGCTGGCCTTGCTGGTGGTGTCCATTGGCGTGGGCTTCGCGACGCATATGGCGCCAGGCAGCATCGTCGCCCACCTGCTCACCGGCGCCGGCAAGACACTGGGCGCAGTGGGGGTGGTGATCGCGCTGGGTGCGATGCTCGGCAAGATCCTGGCTGACGCTGGCGTCACGGAACAGGTCGCGGATGTCATCCTCAAGCGCACCTCCGACCGCATGATCCCTTGGGCCATGATGCTGGTTGCCTTTGTCATTGGCATCCCCATGTTTTTCGAAGTCGGCCTGGTGATCATGCTGCCGCTGATATTCAGCGTGGCGCGCAAACTGGAAAGCAAGGCGCGCTTCAAAGGCTCGGCGTATGTGTATGTAGGTGTGCCGGTCATTTCGGCGCTTGCCGCCATGCACGGCATGGTACCGCCGCACCCAGGCCCCCTGACCGCCATCGCCGTGCTCAAGACCTCGGTCGGGCCCACCATGCTCTACGGCTTCCTTGCCGCCATTCCGGCAATGATCCTGGGCGGCCCGCTGTACGGCATGTTCATTTCACCGCGCATGAACACGCGGCCCGATCAGGCATTGCTGGACCAGTTCACACTGGCTGAAAAAGCCGATGGCCAACCCCGCCCCGGGGTATTGGTCGGCATGCTGGCCGCATTGCTGCCGGCCATCCTGATGCTGGTGCATGCCGTCGCCGAGATGCTGCTGCCCAAAGGCAATGCGCTGCTGGAACTGGCCAGCTTCCTGGGCAACCCGCTGATCGCCATGCTGCTGGGCGTGCTGTTCGCCGGCGCCAGCCTGGTGCTTGCCCGTGGCGGCGATGCCGAACAGCTGCGCGATGCGCTGGGCAAAAGCCTCAAGCCGATCGCCTCGATCATCATGATCATTGCCGGTGGCGGTGCCTTTCAAGAGATGCTGACCAGCGCCAAGGTTGGCGATGCCATTGTGCACCTGACCCAGCAATCTGCCTTCCCTCCCCTGATTCTGGGGTGGCTGATCGCGATGTTGCTCTCGGTGTCTACCGGTTCCGCCACGGTCGGTATCGTAGGGGCTGCCGGCTTGCTGGCGCCGCTGGCAGGTGCAGACCCCAGCCTAAACCTGCCTTTGCTGGCCTTGTCCATCGGCTGCGGTTCGCTGTTCTTCAACTATGCGAACCATGCAGGCTTCTGGATGGTGAAGGAATCCTTTGGCATGACCATGGGCGAAGCCACCAAGACCATTTCGGTGGTGCAGTCCATCGTGGCGGTGGTCGGGCTGATGGTGGTGTTGATGTTGAATGCGGCCATCACCATAGGTTGAACTCGAGTCAACGGGGGCTGCGCAGCAGCCCCAATCTGGCCACACCCTCGAGCAACGATCTGGTCTAACGCTGCAGATCCTGCTCGCTTCGTTCCATTACCTTCCCACACTGCTCGCTGGCCAACCGGCTGATGATCCGGATCGCCTGATGGATACCGGCCGTGTTGCGAAAACTCAGCCGCGGGTTGTGTTCGCATTCCAGCATTTCGTCGTGCTGGACCAGGGCCTCGCCTAGCAGTTCGAGGGTCCAGGCGTAGCTTTGGATGGTGGAGAGGCGTTCTTGGTCAGTCATGACGGGCCTCCGATTGGACAGAGGTGAAGAAAGGTTTGCCGCCGGCGAGCTCTCTCAGCGCCGCCGAAGAACAACGGCGGCGAACGGATACGCGGATCTGTAACGGGTTTACGGTGGTCATGCATGAGTTCCTTTCGTGATGGAACTGCCACCGCTCGCGGCCAAGCAAGTTAAGGTGGCAGCAGTACGCGGGTTGGCCGACCGGGACGAAAGGAGCCCGGCACACCCGAAGGTGTCCCGCGCACCACCGCCATAACGCAACATCGCGGGCACAAAAAAAGCGCCTGCGATGAAGATTGGGCGCTGATGCGCCTTTCGATTCCGACCGGCCAAGGTCGCATCGCCGATGCTTCGGCGACGTAGGGACTTTATTCCTGGGTGGCTGTTTTCGCAAGTTTCTCGGGGCACGAATAGCCAACGCGCGCCGTAGGAAAACGGCTTGCCACAGGTCACATGTACTTCCCAGGATAAATGCGGTCCGTGTAGGAGCTGGCTTGCCTGCGAAGGGCTGCGCAGCAGCCCCATACTCCGACATGACTGGAATAATCCTTCAACGGCCTTCAGCAGACTAGGCCAGGCGCAACATGCGATACCTGGCCCAATCAACACCCTCGCCTACCCCTCCAAATCCTGGCCATCGCGTTCCAACACCTTCCCACACTGCTCACTGGCCAACCGGCTGATAATCCGAATCGCTTGATGAATCCCAGTTGTAGTTATTCCTGACTGCTTTTCCGTGCCCTTGGCGATCCCGGCCTCGACACTGCCTTCTTCGCTTTGACTGCCGCAGGGCTTTTCCCTCGTTTCGGTCCGGCCACCACGTAGGTACTGGCCAGCGGCGCGGCCACAGCGATTGGCCCACCAGCCTTCAACTGGCCGACAGTGTTGCCGACGAGCGTTGCAGTGGGCTTATCTTTGGCAGTCATCACCATCCCCATCCGCACACCAAAGAGACGCAGTACGGCCTCCAAAGTGCTGAGCTTCGGATTCGACTTCCCGCTTTCCAGTTCGTACAGGCTTTTCGTGGACATCTTGCACATGGCCGCGAAGGTCTCTTGGTCAAGCCCGGTGACTTCGAGCCGCAGACGGCGGATGGACGTGCCAATTGGATCGAGCCCCGCCGCGTTGCGCTTGACGATATCTTCTACGAGCTGGGCGCGCTCTTCAGGTTGTAGTTTTTTCATCGCAGCCCCCACTCCACGAGTCGCTTGTCCAGGTTATTCACGGGTAGAGAGGCTGCATTGCGCATCGATTCGGGCGCATCGGTCAGCAAATCGGGCAACGCCCGGAATGCCTCAGCCGCATGCATCAACCGTTGCAGCAGGACATCGGGATCGGTGTAACCAACCAGCTCAGCGCAGTTGTCGCGCCAATTAGAAGACCCCTTGCGCTCTGCCGCCCACTTCGTCGTCCGTGTGATGCCCTCTTCATCCAGGATCATTGGCGCGAGGTCATAGATTGGCGCCAAACAAAACCTCCCACCCACACGCATGATGGAAGTGTTGCGGCCGTGGTTATCGGTGTTCCCTAGAATGCGGTTCAGCAGATCGCGCCGCACGTACTCGAACACCAGGTCGTCCACCTCATCCTGCTGGCCGTTATCGATCCATAGACCTACCAGGCGGTGAACCACTTCGGCATGCGCCATCGGATGCGCGTAGCCGGTAATACCGCAGATCGAGTACACCGACTCCAGCGGTATCCTCTCCACCACGCCATCCACTACTCGGCGATCAAATCGTGGCATCCAGAGGCTTGGCTTCACTGCCTCTTCAAGCGCCAAACCATCAGTGGGAACCGTATCAAGGCCGAGGGCAGCAACCGCCTTGTAGTAATGAAACTCTGTTCGCAGGATGTCTTGGTCGCGCTCGCCGCCTCGATTACGCGCGAACTTGATCAGCCAGTGACGGCACGCCTGGTCATCGGGGAGCATCGCATCAGCGTACAGAGCACCGTTGTGGGCTTCGGTCATGACCAGCTTGGGGGCTTGCCCGTTGGCACCGGTAGCACCGCCCAACGCCGCGCCGGTTTCATAGGCGTACTCAAGAAATTCGTTCGTCCTGTCCACGACCTCAGCACGCGCGAAAGCCTCGTTCCGATCCGGCTGAAGGCCTTCCACCGATTCCTTGATGCGCAGATGTCCAATAGGCGCCGGCGTGAAACGTTCCAGAAGGTACAGCCCCATTTCCACACCTTCGGGCTTAAGGCGCCCGTAGCGGGATTCAAGAGAGTCCTTGGCAGCACCAGAGGGAATGATGTCGTAGAGGAATGCTGGATACCCTTTGACGTCATGGTGGTCCCAGTTCAACGGAAGGTTAACGCTTAGGGCGAGTTCGCAACGATCTTCCATGCGATCAACGTTCGCGATGATGTAGTCGCCGTCGTAGGCGACAAGGCACCTTCCATCAGCAACACGCTCGGGGTTCTCAACCGTGAGTGTCGCTGCATCGCGCCATGCACCATCGGAGAAAGCCTGGATCGTGAGTCTGAGCGGCATCGCGACACCATTAATCAGTACTTTAATGCTGATTATCATAGTGCGCATGGCAGGAATCGGCAATATTTTGCTGATTAAAAGCTTAATCGCTGGAAAAACCGGCACCATACTACCGATTATACATTCACAGCGCGCGGGAGGGGGCTAGAGGTAGTTGCTACACCTGGGAAGCAGGAACTGCCTGGGGTTCGGCCTATGAGTGATAGGACCCTGTTTATTTGCGCTGGGTCAGGTGGTGGATGGCACGGGCTTCGATGCCGCACTTCGAGCAGAAGGCAACCTGGATACCCACGGGACAAAGGCCCAAATCTATGTCCTTTAGCCTGACACCATGAACGCCTCGTCCCCAACCCTATGCGAGATAACCCTGCAACAATCGCCGCACATTTTCTACCAGCTCAGATTCCCCCTTGCGCGGTGGAAGCAGCAAGAACCTGGCCTGCGCCAACGCCGGCAGTCCAGTCCTGTAGGGCTCCACGCCGTCCGGTATGGCACTCGCATTAAGGCACGCAATGCCAAGCCCTGCCCTCAATGCTGATTGCAACCCCGCCACACCTGAGGTCGAGTAAACGATCTCGTATTCGACATGGGCGCGTTCCAATATCTGGCAGCTGTAGTCCGACAATCCACATCCGCTGATCGCGAGCAGTGGCAGCGGCTGCCCAGGCTCTGGAACCCAGCCTGCAGCGGCAACCCACTGCAGGGGTTCCTGCCTCACCTCGAAGGTGTTGGCTGTGGGCAAGCGTTCGTTAAAACACATGGCCAAGCCGATATCCAGGTAGTCACTTGCCTGATCCATTTCCAGGCTCTTTTTCATCACCACATGAAGTCGAAGCCGTGGGTGCCATTCACGTAATTTTTTCAGCAGGCCAGCAATGTCGTCGGGGCGGAAGTAATCGGTGATCGCCAGGCGTATCTCCCCTTCGAACTGTTCGCCTCGGACATCGGACAGCGCCCGCTCGCCCAGGGTGAGGAGCTGCCTGGCGTGGCGTACAAGGCGTTCACCTGCCGGGGTTGGGCGAACGCCTTGCTTGCCTCGGATGAGCAAGTCGACGCCGATGGCGTCTTCCAGCTTACGCAGCTGTTCGCTGATGGCGGAGGTTGAGCGAAACAGGCCAGGCGCGGCAGCAGAGATGCTGCCAGCATCGCAGACCGCCAAGTAGACGTGGAGCTGGGCAAGGTCGAAGTGGTACATGCAAGTTCCGGATAAACAGGAAGATGAGACCTGATATTCCCGCTTTTTGGGATCGTGTTCAAAGGCTAAGTTACAGGCAAATCACTTACGAGGATCCCCCAAATGCCTGGTATCACCTTGACCTTATCCGGCGCGCCAGATGCTGCGCTGGCGTCGCACCTAAGTCATGAGCTGACGGAACTGACTGCTCGTGTTCTGGACAAGCTGCCATCGCAAACGATGGTGATCGTTCGGTTCGTCGATCCTGGGTTGTGGTTCATCGACAGTGAATCACTTGAGAGCTTGGGGCGAAATAGCTTTCGCCTGGAGGTCACGATCACCGACGAGACGACGACAGTGGAGCAGAAACGGCGTTATCAGCGTGAGTCGTATGATTTGCTTTCGCAGCGCATCGGGAATGTACACCCGCATTCGAATGTTCACCTCATCGAGGTGCGTGCTACGGCCTATGGTTATGGCGGGGTGCCGCAGGCTGCGAAGCTCTGGGGTTGAGAAAGGCAGCAGGGGATGGATGCTTGGGGCTGGAGTGGGTGTGGATGGCACGGGCTGCGCCCGTGTTCGCAGGACACAATCTCCCACAGAGGGAGGGCTGACTTTGAGAGGCTCACTTCACGTTGGATCGGGCGGGTGTGGCGGTTCGAGATACAAAAAAGGCCTGCATCGCTGCAAGCCTTGATGTCTGGTGCGGAGACAGACGGACGGTTGTTGGGCGTCAGGGCCCGGTTTTCACGGGGCTGGAATTTGGTGGATTTATAGACGTACCTCATAGGGTATCTATAAAAAAATCAGCTATTTATGGCTTTCAGTGGAATCGAATCGGGACTTGCGAAGGATCCAGTGAGAGCTACGACCGCCGTGGCATCAACGTTCACGCCTTGATGAATCCATAGGTCACCCACATCCAAGCGAAGCCAAAGGCCGTCAGCCACGTGGATACCTGTAGAGCCAACTTAAGTTTTGCAGGGAAGTTTTCTAGTTCTTCGATGTCCAGATGCCCTCGGCGCATATGTACGCCAGGCCAAATGAGTATTCCACAAAGAAACGTTATCAGCAGCCACCGAGCGCCAAAGCGCCGCGTGCCCAAAAACAGTTTCATTTGCTCCAGGCCGGGATGACTTTGGATAGCCGAGGTTGCAACAGTGAAACTTCTTGTACCCGCGATGAATGCACTGACCGCACAACCGGCCAACGCGATCACGAACGGACACGCCAGCATTATCCACTTCAGCCACACGGGCCAACTCTCGAACTCAGTCATAATGTGATTCGTAGATCAGCTCGCCCATTTGCTCACCGCCCTCCGCACCGGCGATGCTCCCAGCAAAAGCCCCTCCCCCGACCAGCGCAATGCCACATACCGGCGCCCCGAAACCCGCGGTACCAGCAGAGAACACCCCACATACAGCGAGCGCAGTGATCCCGGCAATCTTGCCACCCACGATCCCTCCCGCCAGCCCCCCAGCGAAAGCACCTGCCTCAGACAAACGAATTTTTTTGCAGTCTTCGGTTTCCCCTGCACGGCAGGCCTCTTGGACTTTCAGATAGGAAGATGTACCACCTAATCCAATTCCGACATGCCCACCATACCGAAGGTACTTACTAAGCTTCGCCACTTTGTCCAAGTATGTGGCGTACCCAGGAATCTGCCCTGGCCCACCGGCTTTCGACCAATGATGCACAAGGCTCTTGGTCGAGATATTCAAGCTTTTCTTCAGCCGCTCGTAGGCCCCTAGATTCAGATGTTTATTTAGAAAAGTCGCCTTCAACTGACCATCTAGCTGCTCCAATAATAGCCGTCGTTCGGCGAAGAACGATGGACTATTCAGATGGCCATGGCGCAGAAATTCTTGCTGATGCAAACGCTCGATGTTGCCAAGTGTGCTGCGAAGCTGCCGGAGGCCGTGGTCCATCATGTCCTTACCCACCCCCATGGAGAGACTGGCGTCACTAAGCAGTCCGGCAATTTCAGCCTGATACTCCATCATGAAATCTGACTCGGCAAAATCGAGTACAGCCAAGGAACGTCGCGCGCGCTCGGCGGCCGCCATTAGTTGGCCCTCCTCCTGGGTGCAGGCATAACCGTTATCCGGATCGCCGATGACGAAGATTTCCCCTGCCTTGAACCCCTGCTCGAAAGTCGGGTTCAGGCGTTGCAGGTACGAAATGGGCAAGGTCGAATCATGGCTAGCCAGCTCCAACAGAATCTGCGGGAACGACATGCTCCGGGGCACCACATAGAATCCTGGCTGCATCTGCCCAGGCAACCCGCCAACCATGGCGGGCGAAGCCCCTGCCAAAGCGCTAGAGCTCCCAGGGCCAGCGGGTGTGAGGCTAGTGCGTACGGCAACCGGCAGCCGCGGCGGGGGCATTTCCCCTAAAGGCGCCACCACCCGGTTGCTACCCTCTGGGCAACCGCAATCAACTAACGCGCCATCCATCGCGACTGGCTGGCCATCCGAGATGAAGTGCCACACCCCTTCGACGACCTTTCCTTCCAGCCCGCAAAGTGGACAAGGTGTGGTGGGATCCCCCATCCTCAGGACCATTCGTCCCTCGTCGAGGTAACCTTCCCCGGTGACGATGCAAATCGCACCTGTGGTGGTTACATCACCGTCTAATGCTTGGCCAAGCCCATCCAGACTGACGCGCATTTCAGAGTCCCTTGCGAACTGTAGGAGCGAAAGAACCTAACAGCTAAGAAGGGGCAAATGAGGCCTCGAGCAGCTAACGAGACGATTCCTACAAGCAACGCGGATTTAGGACTAGGCACGACCTAGCGGTTTGAGAACGGGACAGCAGGAACAAAAAAGCCCGCACAAGGCGGGCTTCTATTGGTACCTTGTAGCGAGAAATCGCCATAGGCCAACTGATTCTGGTGCGGAGACAGGAATCGAATATGGGTGATATAGCCCATCAAAATGGCATACACCTGAGAAAAATCATCAATTCGTATCCCTAAACGTATCCCTAAATCGGTATTCACAGCTCACGCAGGGCGGATCCAGCCGTCTCAATACCCAAGGGGCGATCTGGATTACACCTAATAAATTTCGTTAGCGTGAATCAGAATAGCCCTGCCATACGCTATTCCTTCCTCGTCTAGATGATTGGCTAGATTTGAAAAACAGTAGTCACAGCATCGATGATGTACGACCTGCAGAGTCTGCGGGTCCGTGTAGGGAAGCAGGTAAATATTGCCTACCGCGTGACCACAGTCGCAGTCGTTCCTTTGAAGATCAGGAGCCAGTCGCTCCCACGAAAAGGGAAAGTACTGCCGGATAAGCAGGTAAGCCTGCGGGTTTCCAACCAGTACATTTTCGATTTCTCGGTCAGTGAAAACGTGGTACGGAGCATTGGTGTTGGCCTGGACTCGATCAAAGGAACCGAGCAAACCAGAAGTCACCGGACGGCTGTAAAAAAACATGAAGCCGTTACACCGGAACTCTCTGAGTTTTTGGTCATTGGCAGCATCATCGCCGATGCCAATTGCTCCTGAGCTCCTCAGCTTACAGCTCACGAGCCATCGAAAGGTCCCTCCAAAATCGACATTCTGAGCAGCAACGAAATCCTTACCCCCATCCGGCCCGAGACCACAACGCTCGACTACCTGCAAACCTTGCAGCGCAAGGAACTGCATTCCAAATCGCTCCCAGTCTTGGTGGTCGGTCACCTCGTTAAAATCAATCAGCATTCACGTCGTCCTGTTCGAAACCCTGCTGGGAGAAAAATCCTAGTCACAGCGCATTGCTGAAAGCCTGAATAGTCCTGAGAAGGCAAGCACGAGTCAATGGGCTAGGAGCCGCTTCATCACGCCTAATGCTCAGATTATCGAGGGACGATGACTACGGTCGTGAGGGGCTTTTGAGTGATCAAGAGCATGCGGGGTTAACTGGTTTACCAGTTCACTAAGCTGGTGAACTTGCCGCTAACGAAGAGGCGCGGGTTCCCAGCCCCGTATCGCCCCCATTTCCACAGGGTCCCCCGACCATGCCCAGGGTTGAGCCAGAACCAAGACCCTAGAAGCTATCCTCGCTGAAGGTTTTCCAGTTGCTGGGCGGGGGGAGGACACCAAGCGAGGCTCGGAGAGTGTTACAGGTGTATCAAGTGTTTCATATTGCGCAACCCGTTGATTTACATCGATTTGTCAAAAAACTGGAGTGCCACCTAAACTGTGTAACAAGGGTGCAAATAGTGTAACGGTGTTACTGCGCTCTTCCATCAGCACTGACACATAAGCAGCATGCTCAAAGCATTGTCATGCCCTTCCCGTGCAGCGCTCGCTCACACCAACGAAAAATCTACTCCACACCTGTAGGATGTCGGAGAGGTTGCATCTGCTGTCTGTAGCAACTCTAATATCAGAACGCGCCAAGCTACATTTAATGGAGAAGGAATAGATGTCAAACTCATCAGGCATCAGCGCTGGAAGACTTTACCGGATCTTAGATTTCTCACGTGCCGTACAGATATTTGAGAGTAAGAGCTTATATTTTTCTCATCCTCAGATGTGGGATGACCCATACGAAGTGAGCATTGAACATCAGGGCACCCACGCACTGTTCGCACAAAGCTGGTGCCGGCTAGGTGTATCAGATGCAATGTGGCGTATTTATTCGCCAAATCAGATGGGGGTAAGAATATCAACCTCGACAAAAAAGCTGTCCAAGGCTTTACACAGCGCAATAAGCCCCTCCAAATATCACTTGGTAACGGGACCAGTAGAGTACCTCACCCAGCACTCTCTAAATGCGAGAGTTCGCAAAATTGCTGGAGAACTCAGGGAGAAATTCGAGCTATCTACAGCAGTGCAAGCCCTTTATCTTAAGCGTGAAGCATTCACGCATGAGTCAGAATGGCGAGCCGCTATTTATTGCCCTGACATTAGCCCAACCAACATACAGAAAGGTATTTCAGTAGCCATTGAGCCCCACAAACTTATCGACAGCATTCTTCTTGACCCCCGCGCACCTAAAGAGCTCGTGGATGCATTCACCTACTACTTCAAGGAAAAATTAAATTTCACAGGGCGAGTTAGCCGCTCGGTACTTTATAAATCTCCGCAACGAATCCAGCTTCTAGAATGATACTATTTGAATGGCGATGGTTCAAAGTGGTCTTTTTGGAACAGCCTTCTAGTCGCCTACTATTATCTGACTCCCACATAAACCTGGGACCTGAAGACTCTTCCATTCGGGCTACACCAACAGTGAACAGTGCGTGAAAAACAAACAACCATAAAATCCATCACGCCCAAAGGACCGCCATAAGCTCTAACAACGCTTAATGGAGCATTATTCAAAGTAAGATCCCAATATGAAGGTGACTTTTAAATGTGCCAGATGAATGCAAAAGAAAAAGAAGTTATCTACCTTACTGCAGTGATTGAGCTCCTTAGATCAATGGTCAATCATGAGCTAATGGCAGTCGTCGGAGAGGACAGCCATAAGAATGTGCAGTTTAAAACGATGACACATCAACAGCTTTTTTTCATCGCACTAGTAGATTTCCTATCTCAAACCGACGCGAAAGCTCCCGTCCCCCCAATACCATATTTAGGTGCTTTGAGAGCAATTAGCAATACGCCTAGCTTCGACGTCAATAATTCGGTAGCTGGCTTGAAAGCTGCGGTGGATGCTTTCACTGGGTGGCTCCAACAAGAGATAGCCGTAGAGACCTGGCTTTCCTCGATAGATATCCAAGCTAACATTCGCATCACTAGATATCTTCTACTAAAAATCACCGGAAATTTGTCTAAACATAATACCCTACGTTCCGTAGGCGTTGCTGAAGAGCTACAGCATCTATTAGATAAAATCGGTCACTCGGTTGAGCTATACCAAGCAATGCTGATTCAGGAAGATATATATGAGAAATTCCATGACGATGTCTGCGCCTACCATGCGAGTACGATAGCTGAATTTATAAACGGACTTTATTGGGGGATACAGAATTACCTAAAGCCGGAGTACGTACGCAGTTATACACCTGAGGGTAACGAATCACCTAGGTACAATTTTTTGTACCCGGAAGGGCTGAAACATCCCTACGCTAAGACTTGCTATTGGAACCTCATGAATCAGGTCCGTTCAGGCCCAATTTTCGAGCCGTTCACTGTTACTGAGCATCTCAAAGGAAACTACTGACTCTCGACGTCGCCGGAAAGAAGACCAGGACCAATTAGGTACATAAAACACCGACATGAATCATTGGGTCATCACAGGCGCTTGGCCCTCAGTGGCTACCGCATACTCCGGTGCGAGCAAGTCGGATCTAACTGCTAGGTTGGACGCAAACACCCGATGCTGCCGCCCCCCGATGGTTGCTGTTCTCAGCGGCCATCATTCGCTTTGCAGTAGCGAACGGCAGGACGAGAGACCTGCGTGGACAACTGGCTGCCTATAACGGCTCTCCTGCACGCTTTAGCCGCTGCAGAAGGTTGCAACTGATGGGATGACATAGCTCACACTGCACGCCATGTGCCTTCAGCAGGGGCGACTCGCAGGTGATCGAAGGCCAAAATCCGAAGTGGGGCACTCACTACCTTTCGCTTAAAGCTCTTCATGCATGGCCAAAATGCCATCATGGATAGCTTTCATCTGCATCGGAGTGGTAGATTTCACCTCAGCATTTGCTATGTCATCAATTTGAGGGACCAAACGATGGACGCGACAAAGTTAGCAGAGTTTTCATACGATCTTCACAGTGCTCTTGGCGAGTATGAAACGCCTGAATTTGACTACTTGAAAAAACTTGGTATGGCAGCAACCCTGGCAGTACATATTCGGGGATTGGGAAACATTCCATATGACGTATTACGCCAAGTATCGTACCACTACTTCAAAATCCCATCTTTAGCACTAGATCAAGTGCTTACGATACTTGATGACTTGGAATTCATTGAGATCATTGGAAAACGCAGCAAAATCACTTCGATAACTCCAAAAATCCCGCATTTCAAGAGCATCTACGAAACCATAGGAGATTACACCGAAAGCGATGACCTCAGTGAAGCAGAAAATGTCATGCTTGCTATACTGAGCGAAGTATACAATAAACCTGAAAACAAGCAGAAACTCATTAATACGCTTGGCGCCGACAGCAAAACATTCGATACATGCATGAGATATAGTGAGGACAGTGGTTTACTACGCACTCACAAAGCTCGAGGTAAAGAAATAATATTGAGCCCGTACTATTTTGCCGACAACTTAGAAGGACTGGCCGACCTAACAGCAAAATCAGGCTCAAAAAGCATCGGCGGCGTGCTACAAAAACTAAAAGCTAACCAAGGATGGCCACTATCACTTGTATTGAGCACTAAGGAAATTGGCGGCACAGCCCTAAACCCTACAGAGCTTTCCTTGGTCCAGGCAATGGCGTCTGAGGGAATACTCAAACCGCCGTCTATACGATTTGGCAATGGGGCTATGGAACAGTTCGTATTTACGCCAAATCCGGGCGCTATGAGGCTGAGTTCTGCCAAGAGGGAGATTTACGAGCGAGCAATGGCTTTAGTTTCCTGCGTCAGGAAAGGCCAATTGATGCCCGCTGAATTTCGGATTCGATCACCTTTAGCGATACTTAGATCCCTGCGCGACAAAGGTTATTTGAACAGCAACTCCGAAGCCAGTGACCAGTACAAAAACCTAGTGTTCATGAAAGTAGCATTCTTAAAACCTGTTACTAGCTCCCGCTGTGAGTTAGTTCTTATTAGATCTGAAGAAAACACCGAAGCTCTAGACATCGCAATTAAACTTCTCTCCACCGGAGATCTCGCAAATCTTGAAGTTAATGCGGAGGCGAGAATTTCGTTTTCTAGGGATGAGTCTTATATCCAGTCAATCATTTCATCCTCTGATATGAGAAAGCGAAAGCAGGTACAAGTTGCAGCTGAGGCAAAGCATGAAATGGACCAACTGCTTTTGAATCTCGATATATAAGGGACGACCAATGGCCGCGCTAGATAAAGATACAGCCCAAAAAGAAAAAGCTATCCGTTATTGCATTTCAAACGGGGTATTACCCTACCTTGAAGTCATTGTAAACAACGTTCGCGAAATAACAGATGTACGCACAGTCCTTACGGACCTAGATGTCTTAGGCTTGGAAATATCCCGACGAGGCAGCGTAAGGCGAACTCTATTTGACTGCAAAACGGTAGGTAAAATGAGCGCGATTAACCGAGCGTTCTGGGCCTCCGGCGTCATGACCTATACAGGATGCGATGAATCATATGTGATTTTAAACAAGAAAGCGTCTGAAGCACATCGTGTCAGCGCTAAAACAATGAATGTTCATCTATTCCAAGAATATGACTTTGACACTTATGCCGAATCAGCCAATATAAATTACCTTGACAAAAAACACTATTCTGCCGACATAAACAATTGGCACACTTACTATAAGATATTTGAAAAATCTGAAACACTAAGCGCTCTCGGAGAGCACATCAACACCCGAATCCCACTAGAAAATGATTTTGCAAAAGCTCTGAGAGAACTGGTTGGAATAATTCGCCTTAACCGAGGGGAGTTTAACCCTGACAAGAAAGAACACATGGCCATATACTGCTCTCTCATTCTAAGCTTTTTATTGGTCATGGCCCCAATATCATCGCAGATTGCCGACATCTTCGATACAACCATTGGGCAACCTGAGTATGAAACAATACTTCGGTATTACGTATGGGGAGGGCGTGATAGCTATATTCAACGAAGAGATTTAAAAAATTCTGTACAAGAAGCCTCTGGCGCTAAAAAAAGTGAGTTAGAGCTTCCCGGGTGGGAGCGTTTTGTAGAACTTTCGCGAGGATTGCTTGAGGCACCTTCAGAAATCAGCAAAGCATTAATACCATGCAGGGATCTTTCACTTAGATACATCTCCCCAATTGATACACACAAAGATTATCAGCTTGCGATGAGCTTGAGATCTTCGAATAGAATTACACAATTCATCATTGCCGCCTCAAACTATATCTATACCGCAACCGGACTCCCCAAAGACTTCCACAACTATATAAAAGAGGAGATATCCACGCTCAGCCAAATAAAAACAATATAGCTCCTGTAGCGTTGGCTGATTGAGATACGCTGATGTAGACAGGGTATCTCACTGGCCATTACTAACTTTACCCTCGTGAATGCTAAGCAGTAGCCACCCAATCCTACCTCGGCGAGCAAAGCCAATTTTTCAAAAACTTTCTTTTATAGCTACGCGCCAATAACAGCCCTAACCATCGGCAATACATATATCCAGATGTCATATCTTTCATACTGGCAGCCTTTGACAAAGCCGCCTCAGCACTTACTACTGCAAAATAGCAAAATACTTCGCCTCAAGCGCATCACGATGTAGTTTTTACGTGATGCGCTTAGGTCTTTATTTATGCGAATTTAATGACTTAAACGGAACTTGGTAACTCGATATCGAGTATCTGCATGGCAGAATATTGGTAACTCATTGCCGCCAAATCTCTGTCAGTCCAATGAGTGAAGCTTTCCACTTGGCTACTCACGTGGAAGCGATGAAATGCCATCCCTTCACGCCCCATGTAACGCTTGGCCGCATACAGCTTGGCCCCCGAGTCAAGAAGCTCTTTTATCGCCGCATCCCACTGCTCTTCCAAGCGTTCAAGAGCCACTACAACTGCGGAGCGTTCGGCCTTGAGGATCTCCTCAGCAGCTTCCTCGATGTGCGAGTCGATAGCTTCAATTTCCTGCTCCATGGCAGCGATCATCAAGCCTTGCCGGCGCTGGTGTTCCATCGCCGAGCTCAGAGCTATCGCCGCTTTCTGTGCGTCATCGGCGGCTTTTTTCTCGCCCTCTAAGTCGCTCCAGGCAACTGCCTGGGCATAAGCTCGCGCGGCCTCCTCTTCAGCCTGGCGAGCATCAGCAATCATCTTCTCGGACTGACTCTTGGTATCCGCCAACCGTATGCTCAGCACTTTGCGTTTGCCCTCAAGGTCGGCCTTATCAGTTGCCCAGTTGCTCATCGTTTCTTTGTACTCTGCCATCAGCTCGGAGCTCTTGGTTTTTCTGTCCCACCATGCAATATCCCGATCAACCAGAGAGACTTTGTGCTCGATGGTTCCGACCTTAGATCTCACTTCCCGTAGGCGGATCTGAAGCTCGTTGCCTGCCGGCGTTGCGGCATAGTTTGGGTCACTCAGGTGCAGTTCATATTCGGCGATTTGCCCATTGAGCTCCTTAAGTTCCGCTTGGTGTTGGGTGCGTTCGATGTTCAGTTTTTCAAGGCTTTGCATTGCTTAGTCATCCATAGAAGTGAGGTGTGGGTTGAGCGGCTGGCGAGGCCGGACGCGCCGGCGCATGCCTCATGTGGGCTGGCTGCCGTCAGGCCGCCACAGCCTCTGCCAGCGGGGCCTCGGTGTTGGGCTCACTCAGCACCACGTAACAGCGCTGCATTCCCATCCCTGGCAGTCTCACAGTGCAGGATGCCTTTCCGTCCTTACCGCTCTGTAGAACGCCCCGCTCTATCAGCTCGCGGTTAACGGCCGTGATGTTCATTCCCCGGAACACCTCAGATCGCCACGCCTCCGGAAGCACGTAATACGTGATGGTCGTGTGCATGGTGTCGCCCATGCCGTGCTCCAAGGTCTTGCGGAAGCCCAAACGGTCGATCGTGCGAGGGCCGTGCTCATCAATCTTCGCAGCGATGGACTCCCACCGCGTGAAGCGGCTCTCGCCGAAGCGCTCAATGACTTGGCGCAGGCGTGCCATGATGGCTTCCCCCTCCATGTTCCCAGTACCGCCGCGCTCCACCAGCCATGCGTGCAGGCAAACGCGAGCTGCCGTGAGCGCAGCGCCGTCCGGCCAGCCGGTCACACCCAAGGCAGTGGCGAGCTCGCCCGCTGCCCCGGCTAGGCCGAAGCGCAGAGCAGCACGCTGGACCTGCCCACTTGCTGACGCCGGGAGGTTCTGTGCGATGAACTGCTCCACAGTACGACGCATGATGCTCACCAGACCGGGAAGCTTGCCAGGAGCGCACAGGGCCTCTAGGAATGCTGTGAGCGGCGTACCGTAGAACTTGCTTACCCGCAGCTTGAGCGCATCTGAGAGCGCTGCGGCATCTTCAAATCCACACAGGGTGTCGAACATCCCTAACCCTTTGCTGGCGTTCGCCGGTACCGCCAGCATGCGAACCTCCATGCCAGCCTTGAGCTCTTTGTTGGCTTCGGCCATGTGCTGCGCCAGCGTCTTCTCACCGGTCGAAAGAAACAGCAGTCGCCATTCTTGTACGGTACGGCCTGCTTGCCCTCGATCATTCGCCCGGGCTTTGCCGGTGCCGTTGCCGAGCATATAAACGGTCTCGCCGATAATACGAGCGTCGCACATGCCGATTTCATCCAAGATCAGAAGTCCATCAGAGTGCGCCGCAGCGATTGACTCCAATGCGTTGTCGGTGGACCGCCAAGACCTTACCAATCGTGGTCCGCCGTATACTGAGGCGGCCACTTGCAAGTGCGTGGTCTTCCCGCCGGAACTGTCACCGTAAAGGTGAAAACCGCCGGACTCATGTCCCAACAGATGAAGCAAGGGGCCGGCAAAGGCCGTGCTGACTACAAAAGCCAAGCGATGATTACCGACACAGAGAGCGCCTATCTGGCTCTGCCACTGCTCTAGGGTGCCCGACTCGTTGATTGGCGGGAGCTGGGCTCCAGCGTCATAAAAATGCAGGTGCTCACCATGCTGACCGACCTGACGATCAGGTAACAAGAATGCATTGTTGTGCCAGCCCAGACGGGTAACCAGTCGTGCTCGCTGCGAGCTATCAAAACCCTGCAGATAGCTCTGCAGGTCGTTGCGCGCATGCCTACCTGACCTAGATCCAGCCAGGCGCAGCCCCATGTCGACCAAGGGGCCCAGTACGTCTTTGCCAAAATCGCCGGTCATAGTCCGCGCCGGGATGTTCCAGCGCTTTTTTTCACCGTCTGGGTCGTCGAACTCGACGAGCAGCCCCCAGTTATGCCCCTTCTCGTCGCGGGTGCGCGCGAGAATTTCCAGGGGCGAACATACGGGGCGTGCCTCACCATCTTCGGTGGCGTAGAACACGCCTTCTTCTGTCAGGCGGAAGCCAGTCGGAAGTAGATCCCGACTGGGGCGGGCCTTCCCTTCCTTCGCCTTGCTTGGCTTCGCATCAACCACCTCGACAACCGATGGAGTGTTCTGGCTCGCGCCGCCGAACAGCTCACCGGTGCTAGCAAGCAATGCGAAATGCGCAGCAGTCCACCCTCTCTCCAGTGCATCGGCGGCGTCATCACCGTCGCCCCAGCATCCGCCTTTGGCAAAGCTCGGCGTTTCGCCCTTGAGCATGGGCTTGCGCTTGAACACTGATAGCTCGATGGTTTGCACTACACAACCAATTTCCGCCAGCTTGGCGGCTACCGCCTGCATACACCTCGCACCGCTGTCATCGTTATCGGGCCATAAGAGCACCCCACGGCCCTGCAAGGGGTTGAAGTCTGCCTTATGCCAAGAGCTGGAGCCGTTCGGCCAGCAGGTGGCCACGTGACTGGGCAGAAGCACCTGGGCTGCATCAGCGGCCTTCTCGCCCTCGCACAGAATTACTGGCGCGTCTGGCTTCTTATCCAGCTCGTCCAGGCGTAGCAGTGGCCGTGGCTCAGCCAGCCCCTGCCAGCGCCATTGAGCCGGCCCCTGCGCGCCACGCGTGCACCACGTGAGCGGCGCAAATACCTTCTTGGCGGGTTGTTCTGGACTACCGGCGACATCGAATCGATAGAGAACCATCAAGGGCTCGCCTTGGCCGTTGCGGTAACACCAAACTTTCGACGGAGCACCATGCTGTCGGTGCTTGCTTGGGCATTTGGTCATCGCCTCAGCGGGGATCGGTAATACCGCCTGCCATTCAGCAGTTGCTGGCTTTTTAACCGGCTGAGCCGGGATCGCGGTACGAGGATCAATATGCAGAAACTCGACCAGCTTCTGGCATGCATCAACGTCAGAGGAGCTTTCAAGATAGCGCACTAGGTCGATCAGATCGCCGCCTTTGTCACCCGTTGCAAAGTCAGCCCACGTGCCCTTCGTCAGGCTAATCTTCAGAGAGCCAGCGTGCTTGTCATTCCTGGTGGGGTTTGGTGCGGTGTATTCCTTACCACCGTCTACACGCTTTCCGTTCGGCAGCCAGTGCGAGAGCACTCGGTCGATCTGACGCAGCGCCTCAGCTTTGACCTGTGCAAAGGTAGGGCGACGGCTGTTGACTTTTGTTCCGCTCATGCGCCACCGCCTTGGGCAGCTTGAAGCCCTGTGGCGACGTCATCGATGAGGGCTTTAGCCATTTCCCCGAGGTAATGAGCAGCCCAAACTACCGTACCATTCTCATTTTCCATCCCGCCCCGCAGAGTGAGCTTATTGATGCAGTCCATCAGAAGCGAGGCTTGCTCAAGCGCTTCCTCACAAGAAATGCCGGCATTCACACGGAACAGCGGTGAACCCTGCGAGTTGCAATTGGCAAAGGTGGCGCCGCCGGCGGTGTTGATCACCAAAGAGGCCTTCATTGCGCACCTCCAGATACCGAGCGACGGCTAGATTCGTCAGCATGAATCACCAGCGTGCGAATCAGCCCCAGCGTCCCGCGTACGTCCCACAGGGCAGCGGCGATCACGCGGTTTGCCAAGCGAGGGGCGTCACATTCGAACTGATCTTCTAGCAGCAGCAGAACAGCGTTCGCACGCTCTACCGCGCAAGTGATGGCATCGACTGGAATACCGGCATCAGTCTGTTTAGGAACAGCGAGGATGTCTTCGGGAAGGGCCATAGTCAGAGAAGTGCTCATTGCGCACCCCCTGTATTTTCCAGGGCGCGGGCTTTGGCCATATGGTCGTTGTAACGGGCAAGGCGAGTACGAAGGCTGGAGTCGGCGTGGAGAGCGGCGAGAGCCAACGCCCGATGGGCAGCGGCGCGAATTTTGGACGGACGGAGGGCGTGCATTGGGTGTTGCTCCTTGAGTTGAGGAGCCATCACCGCTTGCGGCCAAGCAAGGAATGGTGACGGCTGTACGCGGGTTGGCCGACCGGGACTCAAGGCACCCGGCACACCCGAAGGTGTCCCACGCACAGCCGCCATAACACGAAACTGCGGGCACAAAAAAAGCGCCTGCAATCGTATGGTGGGCGCTTGTGCGCCTTGAGTAGTTCGACCGGCCAAGGTCGGTCGCTGAATTTGCAGCGACGGCTACAGAGTAAACGTGAGTGATCAGAAGCGCAACAGCTGCACTTACTTGCATAAGTGCGAATGCAAGATTAGATTGAGCAGGCATGAAGACTTACCTCAACGCCCTCGGTAGCCGCCGGGGGCGTTTTCGTTTGAGCGGTACGGGCCGGAGCAGTCAGTTGCCGGATGTCAATGAGGGCGCTTCGCCTTTCAGCCAGGCGAAGATCCTCGCATCTTCCCTGCACCTACGGCTGTACTCCTCGGCGAGCCACTCTTCACGCTTTGCAACGCACTCGGTTACGAAAGTATCCAGGTCTGTCTGGTCTCGTCCAAATGCATGACTTTGTTCGCTACTGGCCTGCTCCTCCTCCAGATCGTTCGCTACCCAGCCCTCCCAAACCTCAACATCATTCGAATAGAGATAACTCTCATCGGTGAACCAGTAGGTTACCCATTCAGCCAGTTGAATTGCCGTGAGAGCCAAACGACGCTGTTTGTCCATTGCGAACGGCCCTTCTCCCACGATGGTGGAGAACTCGCGACGGATTCCATGCTTCCGCATGAACGCGGGCATTTCCCAAGGGTTCGCCCGGAGCGGAATGGCTAGGCCATCTGGGTTGAAAAAGAACGCCTCCTGTGACTGGCCGTTCCAACTCACGCCAGCAATGATCCTGTGGCGCCAGTTGATATCCCCCTGTTTGTAGAGGCAGAACGCTGCGCCATATGGATCATGGAATGGGCCAGTGAAGTGATAGCGGCGCACGCTCATGCTGCCACCCGATCACGAGCCTGAATGCGGCTACGCGTCCATGCTTGAACCTCGGAAAGAACCCAGGCTACCGGGGCACCCCGGGCGGTGCTGTTGCTCAGCTTCACCGGCAGCGGAAAGCCACTCTCGGCCTGCTGCATCAGCTTGTAGATCGTGGGGCGGGCCAACCCGACGATGGCCATCACTTCAGTGATGCGTATCAGTGTGGTCTGCGGGTCGCGCCCAGAGTGAAGGGTGTTTGCTGCGGAGAGAGTGGTCATAGTCATGCCTATATCTACAGAGACAGGCACAGACTAAAAACTCAAAAACGAATCAACACGGTCCGCTCGTTTTTCTTTTTTTCCTCGGGCCGTACTCTCCCAGCGCTCTGAGATTTTCCCTTATCGTGTCGCGAGTTCCGATTCCCTCTATGCCGACCAACCTGGACAGCAGTGCCTTAGGTTCAATTTCAGGATAGGACTTCTTGATACGCTCAACGGCGGCCCGAGTGAGCTCCCGCTTCCTAGCCTTTCCATCTTGAGTAGCGGTACCTGGCCGACTGTTCCCCTTGCCAGCCAAGCGCGCCCTCTCGGAGCTTTTCACGGTGTAGATTTTGTCGATCATCGTTGGAAAAAAACTACCTGGCTGAAGCGTACCAGAGCTCAACGCGACTTCAGACTGGCGATGAAGGTCAGCAAGCATCAAAACCTTCTCCGATTCAGCCACCCACTGGGCAAAGGTCTCTCTGACCTCAGCTTCCCTGCCTGGTTGGGTACGGCGTTGGCGCTCAACCATGGTGTGAAAAAACTCGGGATCATTCAGCCTAAGGAATTCGGCTAAGTCAGGGTTAATGTCGTACACATTGAGCTCAACATTCCCCAACCAGCCAGCAAGCATCTGAACAGCGTCCAGCGCTTGCGCGAAGGCGTAGCTCGCCGCCATTCGAGAGCTAGAAATAGCTTCAGCTTGACCTAGCACCTGACGCACTACATCCGGCAGCGAAAACGACTGGGCATAGCACAATCGCTCGTAAATGAGATCTCGCTGCCTGAACGTCTCATGGATTACCCGCCTTGCTTGACTGGAATACTCCAAGCCTTCCTCGAGCCAATATGCAGCTGCCTCGTTTATCACGTCAAATGCCTGGCGAAAGTGCTCACGAAACTCAGGGAAAAGTGCAACTTCCGCTACAGCATCCTCCATCATCTGGATCTCATCGAGCAGGCTACTGATGTCAGTATTCGCAAGCTCGAACGTGAATTGCTCCACCTCATTTTCGGACCAGATCACACCCCACGCCCCCTTGATCGAAAAATGAGCCTGCGCGATAGATGATCGCTAAGCTGCCGACAGGGCTGACAGGCAACAGTGGTGCGAAACACCATATAGCTTTGATACACCTGCTTGTCCGCGTGGGCCAGCGATGTGTTTCCAGTTCGGAGTCCAGGATTTTCAACGGTTCCACCGTCGCCGAAACACGAGTTACACATGAAACACCCCCGATAGGTGGCTGCGATCCACGAGCAGTGACGACCGTAACGCATCGCAGGGTCTCGATGCCTTAAGCGTTTCTTGAAGTCTCAAACGTCCCTCGCGACGGCATTTCGGTGAGCAAAGTCGTATGGGGTAATCGCTTCCATTCGATTGGCGTCCAAATAATCTGCCCACCACTGCACCATGAGCCTTCGCTCCTGAATGTGTTCTGCTTTGTGGATATACGCTGCGCGCACCGTGTTTCGCTCCTGATGGCTCATCTGTCGTTCGACGGCGTCTTTACTCCATAACCCCGACTCAACTAGTGCTGAACAAGCCATTGTCCTGAAGCCGTGGCCGCACACCTCTGACTTCGTGTCATACCCCATGCGTCGCAGGGCCTTGTTGACGGTGTTTTCGCTCATGGGTTTCCAGTGATGGTGATCACCTGCAAATACCAAGTCGAATCGGCCGGTGAGATCGCGGATTCGCTCCAAGACACTAACTGACTGGCGACTGAGCGGAACCAAGTGTGGTGTGCTCATCTTCGAGCCGCGATGGGAGTTCTTTACGCCCTCGATAGGCGCTCGCTCACCAGGGATTTCCCACATCAACCTTCCCATGTCGATCTCACCCCAGCGAGCGAATCGGAGCTCACTAGAGCGGATAAACACCAGCAAGGTCAGCTGCACCGCGAGCTTGGTCAGGCCGCGCCCGCTGTCGGCATCTATCCGCTGGAGGAGCTCAGGTAAGCGCTCAAATGGCAAAGCAGGCCGGTGCGCTGTTTTGCGAGTAGCCGTGGCGCCTTGCAGATCTATCGCAGGGTTGAAATCCAGATGGCCATGCTGAACCGCCATGCGGAGGATGCCCGTCATGTACTGCCGTAGGCGTGCAGCCGTATCCAAGGTATCCCGCTTTTCCGCCGCCTTCAGTGGAACCAGCAGATCCCGTGTTTTGAGTTCCGCGACCGGGCGATCACCGAGAGTGGGCAACAGGTGGGATTCAATGCGTCGCCACACGGTGGAGGCATGACCAGGTGTCCACTTACGAGCGCAGGCCGCGTGCCATTCCTGAGCAAGCAAACGGAATGTATTCGCCCGGGCGTTAGCCGCTTCCTGTCTGTCCAAGCGCGCCTGCTCGATGGGGTCTTTCCCAGCAGCAAGGAGCTCAAGCGCCTGAGCGCGTCGCTCCCTGGCCGCTTTCAAGCCGAGCGCCGGATAGTTGCCAAACGTAGCTAAACCATCACGGCCATCAGGTTTGGTGTACTTCATACGCCAAGTCTTGACCCCTGACGGCTTCACCAGCAGGTAGAGGCCTTTGCCATCGAACAGCTTGTAGTCCTTCTCCCGAGCCTTGGCCGCATCACATTTGGGATCGGTGAGAGGCACCACTGTGCGCGCCATAGGGATACGTTTCCTTGTCGAACCGAGATATCCCTAACCATATCCCTAAATCGCGTAGATGCCCAGAGACAAAACGAGACAGACAGAAACAACAAAGCCCGCTCTAGGCGGGCTTTTCAGGGTGTTTCGTAGACAGTCATAGACTTCTGGAAACTGGTCTCTGGTGCCGGAGACAGGAATCGAACCTGCGACCTTCGCGTTACGAGTGCGCTGCTCTACCGACTGAGCTACACCGGCGTGTAGCGCAACGTACCACTGCTCACACCCGTAACGCAAACCCCTGTTTCCGCTGGTTTATTGCCCTGCCCTCAAGCCCCCTTGCACCCTTTGGGCGCCAGGTCTTCCTCGATGTCGGTCGTGCACGCCCAGCCGCTGGCCGAACGCGTCAGGGTCAGGGCCTTGCCCAGCGCGTTGGCAGGCGCATCCACCAGGGTGCAGACAATGCTGCCGCTGCCATCCGCGGCCTTGCCGCTCGCCGTGATCGCACAATGCGCCGTCGCCGGCTGGCCACCCAGCGCGGCGACATCCGCTACATCCTTTCCATCATTCAGCCGCAGATCCATCGCCGTCTTCAGCGCGCTGATCTCCAGCAACCCGGCCGCGGCCTTGGAGCGTGCCTGGTGGTTGGTGTACATCGGTAAGGCGATGGTCGCCAGAATGCCGATGATCGCGACGACGATCATCAGTTCGATCAGGGTGATACCGCGTTGCCCTTTCATGAACGTAGTTCCTTTTTGATTCGCTTACACATTGAGGTCAGTTGCGCCCCAACCGGCAGCGGCGCAGTAGGCCTGAACAGACACCTTTTGTCACCCCTGCCCGCACGGGCGTCATCTTCGCTGAACTACTCTAGTGAGCATCACGGACGCGTGCCCTTGCATGGACGCGGCAAGCTGTTTCCAGGCTTGTCGCCGGGGCTGAACAAGGACCTTTGCATGACTTCATCTTCACTTCTCTACCGCTGGCACGGCACCGACGCCAATGGCGCGCCGGTCAGCGGCCAAACACCCGGGCGCAGCCCGGCTTATGTGCGCGCCGGGCTGATTCGCCAGGGCATCACGGTGGCGAGTTTGCGGCCGGCCAGCGGGCTGGCGTTCAGCTTGCCAAAGCGGCGCGAAAAGGCAGATCCGGCGGGGTTCAGCCGGCAGTTGGCGACGTTGCTCAAGGCCGGCGTGCCGCTGCTGCAGGCGTTCGAGGTGATGGGCCGCAGTGGTTGCGATGCGGCCCAGGCGGCGCTGCTGGAAAGATTGAAACAGGATGTGGCCTCGGGGCTGGGGTTGGCGGATGCGTTGCAGCGTCACCCGGCATGGTTCGATGCGCTGTATTGCAACCTGGTACGGGTGGGCGAGCAGTCCGGTACGCTCGACCGCCAGCTGGAGCAGCTGGCCGGTATGCTGGAACAGCGTCGGGTGCTGCACAAGAAGGTGCGCAAGGCGATGATCTACCCGCTGCTGCTGTTGCTGACCGGGCTGGGGGTGTCGGCAATCTTGTTGCTGGAGGTTATTCCCAAATTCGAGAGCATGTTCTCGGGCATGGGTGCGGCGTTGCCGGCATTTACCCAATGGGTGATCAACTTGTCCACAGGGCTGAGCCGGTTTGCACCGCTGCTGCTGGTGATGGGCTTGGTGTTGGGTGTTGCCGTGCGCCAGCTTTACCGGCAGCACGCGCCAGCGCGCCTGTGGGTATCTTGGCGGGTGCTGGGCTTGCCCGTGTTTGGCAAGTTACTGGGGCAGGCCGCGCTGGCGCGGTTTGCGCGCAGCCTGGCAACGTCCTACGGCGCCGGGGTGCCGTTGCTGGATGCGCTGGGGACGGTGGCGCGGGTAACGGGTGGCGACCTGCACGAGCAGGCGGTGTTGCGGCTGCGCCAAGGCATGGCCAATGGGCAAGGGTTGAACCAGGCGATGGCCGGTGAACCGTTGTTTCCCCCCTTGCTGGTGCAGTTGACGGCTATCGGTGAATCCAGCGGCACGCTGGACCAGATGCTGGAAAAAGCCGCCAGCCATTACGAGGAACAGGTCAGCCAGGCGCTGGACCAGTTGACCAGCCTGCTGGAGCCGGCCATCGTGCTGATCCTGGGCTTGCTGGTGGGTGGCCTGGTGGTGGCGATGTACCTGCCGATCTTCCAGTTGGGTAGTTTGATCTGAACATGACTTTATGGGCTTTGCTGGCTGAACAGCCAGCGTACTTCCTTACTTTCGCCACGGTGCTCGGCCTGCTGGTGGGCAGTTTTATTAATGTGGTGGTGTATCGCCTGCCGATCATGCTGGAGCGGCAATGGCAGCGTGAGGCGCAAGAGGTATTGGGGCTGCCGACCACGCAGCACGCGCGTTTCGACCTGTGCCTGCCCGCCTCCCGGTGCCCACACTGCGCACACCGGATTCGTGCGTGGGAGAACATTCCAGTCATCAGCTACCTGGCCTTGGGCGGGCGCTGTTCGTCCTGCAAAAACCGCATCAGCCTACGTTACCCGGTGGTGGAAGTGGCCAGTGCGCTGCTGTCGCTGGTAGTGGCCTGGCGCTTCGGCGCTTCGGTAGAGGCGTTGCTGGCTCTGCCGCTGACCTGGTGCCTGTTGGCGCTGAGCCTGATCGATGCGGACCACCAGCTGCTGCCGGATGTGCTGGTGCTGCCGACCATGTGGCTAGGGCTGATCGTCAATGCCTTTGGCATCCATGTGCCCCTGGCCGACGCACTGTGGGGCGCAGTGGCCGGGTACCTCAGCCTGTGGACGGTGTACTGGGTGTTCAGGCTGGTCACCGGCAAGGAGGGCATGGGCTATGGCGATTTCAAGCTGATGGCGCTGATCGGGGCGTGGGGGGGTTGGCAGGTGCTGCCGTTGACGCTGCTGTTGTCGTCGGTGGTGGGGGCGCTGTTTGGCCTGTGCCTGCTGCGTTTTCGCCGGGATGCCATGGGCACGGCAATCCCGTTTGGCCCTTATCTGGCAATTGCGGGGTGGATTGCCGTGCTCTGGGGTGATGAAATATACGCCTCATACATGCAACTGCTTGGATACTGATGACCACTGCGGCCTTTACCCCCTGGATTCTCGGCCTGACCGGCGGCATTGGTAGCGGCAAAAGCGCCGCTGCCGAGCGTTTTGTCGAGCTTGGCGTGCACCTGGTCGATGCCGACCAGGCGGCGCGCTGGGTTGTCGAACCTGGTCGACCGGCCCTGGCAAGCATCGTCGAGCGCTTCGGCCCGGGCGTGCTGCAGGGCGACGGCCAGCTCGATCGCGCAGCCCTGCGCCAGCTGATTTTCGCCGACCCGGCGCAACGCAAATGGCTGGAACAACTGCTGCACCCGCTGATCGGTCAGGAGATTTTCAGCTATCTGGCCAAGGCACAGTCGCCTTATGCGGTATATGTGTCCCCACTGCTGATCGAATCGGGCCAGCACCATAAGACCCAACGTGTACTGGTGATCGATGCGCCGCAGGACCTGCAAATAGCCCGCACCCTGGCGCGGGACAACACCAGTGCCGAGCACGTGCAGGCCATTTTGCAGGCGCAGTTGGCCCGTGAGGATCGCTTGCGCCATGCCGATGATGTGGTGGTCAACGACGGCGGCCTGGCCGCGCTGCATGAGCAGATTGACCGCCTGCACCACTTTTACCTGACTTTGAAAGGAGGCCAGCCATGAGCCAGCCATTGACCGTCGATTGCCCAACTTGCGGCGCGCCTGTGGAATGGAGCGAAAAAAACGCGTTCCGACCGTTTTGTTCGGACCGTTGCAAGCTGATCGACCTGGGCGCCTGGGCAGCCGAGGAGCACAAGATTGCGGGGTCGGAAGAGTCCGAAGATGAGCTGTATTCGGGGGACCTGGAGCCGCGGCATTGAGCTGATCCACAAATACAACGCGGGCCCACAACCCGTGCGGTACCTGTGGGAGCGGGCAAGCCCGCGAAGCAGGCGGCGCAGTGGATGGCACGGGCTTCGCCCGTGTTCGCCGGCATGCCCGCTCCCACAGTGAGAGTGCAACCTCTGAGTGCTGTGCATTACACCGAAGAGGCCGGCACAGCCACCACACCTTCACCGCTCATCTTCCTTCCAGGGCGCCTGCAGATACCGTGTGCGGTTGAAGGTTTCCAGCCACTCCGGGCAAAACACCACCAGCGCACTGATCACCATGCCGTTGATGAACGCCTCGGGGAACATCATCAGCCACAGGTAGCCAACAAAGTCGCTGAGCCACTCCGGCAGGGCAAAACGCCCGTCCAGCCACAACACGCCTAGCGCTGCGGGGACGCAAATCAGCACAGTCAGCGCTGCCGGAAAAAAACCCGAACAAAAGATGTAAACGAACAAGTTGCGGGGCTGGGCACGCTCCACCAATAGCGCGCACACCTCGGTAATCAGCACCGGCAAGCCAACCAGCAACAAACCATTCAACCCCAGCGCCGCCAGGTCCTGACGCCCCAGCGCCATCAAGCCGAGCTGGGCCATGAACCCACCCAGCACCGCCAGCGGCCAGTCCAGCAACAGGGTGACCGCCGTCATGCCAATAAAGTGGTACGACACGCCGGTATCAAAGTCGCGCCGCACCAGCCACAGCGCAAACAGGCAGAACACCGTGCCAAACAGCAAATGCTGGCGGCGCCGGTCGGTAAACAGTTCAACCCAGCGAACCCGGCTGACCGCCCAGATCAGCAACGGCACATAACCCAGCCAGCCAAGGGTAAGGGTGGTGCCGGATAACACCTGCGCGCTGATCACCTGAACAATACCCTTTGCGGCCATGTGGATAAAACCGAGTCTACACCCATTCTCCCCTGACTTCGGCTGCGGTAGGCTGTCGCCTTCCATTCGATGCAGGAAGCATTGGTCATGCTGGAAGGAACCAACCCCGCCCTGCTACTGGCAGCGGCACTCAACGCCATCATCGGCGTAATTCACCTGGCCATCATCGCCGTGGGGCCGCGTTGGTACCGTTTGTTCGGGGCCGGTGAGCGCATGGCGGTGGCCGCCGAAAGGGGCCGCTGCTACCCGGCGCTTATCACCGCCGCCATCGCCTGCGTGTTGCTGGCCTGGTCGGCCTATGCGCTGTCGGCTGCCGGGGCGATCGGGCGGCTGCCCTTGCTGCTGCCAGTCATTTGCCTGATCACCCTGGTGTATTTGCTACGCGGTCTGCTGGGGCCAGTATTGCTGGCGGGCACCGGGCGTTCGCAGCGTTTTATCGTGGTCAGTTCGCTGATCTGCCTGGGCTTTGGCGTGGTGCATCTGGTCGGCCTGGTGCAGCAGTGGCCGGTGCTGGGCTGATTCTCACGCTTAAACAGCATCTTACCGTCATCGATTAGCGGCTAAGCTTGTCTGCATGGATGACTCAGACTACCTGCGCCTGCTTACCATCCAGGCCGAACAAGCCAATGCCTTTCTCTCCAACGCCCGTAAGTGGGAGCGGGAGCGTTGGGTGTGCCAGCGCCTGTTGCAGGGGCTGAACATTCCCTACCGCAGCGAGGACTTCACCCCGGCGGGGCAGGAGCCACCAGACGTGCTGTTCCGCGACGCCGCCTTCGAGGTGTTTTTCGTGCTCGACGAGGGCCGCCGGCTGAACGATGAATGGCGCGAGGAGCTGCAGCGGCGGCGCAGTGCGTTTTCCCTGGCGCAGCTGGTACGCCGCGAAGCACGCCCGCGGCGCATCAGTGCCACCGAACTGCTGGGGCGCCTGGCGCCCACCTTGCGCAAGAAGGCGCACAATTACCGGGAACGCGGGCTGGATCTGAACGAGCTGGACATCATCGCGTTCTCCAGCCTCAAGCGCGAAGTGCTCGACCTCAACACCCACTTCCCGCCGCCTACCGAATACCTGCGCCAAGGCTGGCGCTCGCTGTCGCTGGTCGGGCCAACCTTTGCCCGGGTACTGTTTGCCCACCCCGATGCACCGGATTTCCTGCGCGGCAACCTGGGCCGCAGCATCGTCTTCGACGTAGGCATCAGTCTTTGATCCAGTGCAGCGACTGTTTGCGATGGCGTACACTCGGCGCCAGGGATAGAAAGCATTATCATTTGTTTCAAGCGCCTGCGCGAACGCTGTAGCGTTTGCACAGTCACAAACGTCTACCTGACGAGGCCCACCATGACCAGCCGCCTGAACCCGGAAGATCAGCGTCGTGTCGATGAGTATCTGCGAGCCCCCCAGCACCAAGTCGAGCGCAGGCCCTTCCGGCCGTGGCTGCTCCTTGTGCTGGTGCTGGCCGTGACCATCGGGTTGGGTCTCATCAGCCGCCTGCTGAGTGGACTGGTGCTATGAGCTGCTTCGCGCTCGCCCTCCCCTCGTGCAGTTTGCGGCCGGCCCCCAGGGCCACGAATTCCGTAAACCTTATGAGATATTCCCATGACTCATCGCATCGTGATTGTCGGCGGCGGCGCCGGCGGCCTGGAACTGGCGACCCGCCTGGGTAAAAGCCTGGGCAAGCGCAAGCAGGCCGAAATCACCCTGGTCGACACCAACCTCACGCACATCTGGAAGCCACTGCTGCACGAAGTGGCCGCCGGCTCGCTGAACTCCTCGGAAGACGAACTGAACTACGTGGCTCAGGCCAAGTGGAATCACTTCAATTTCCAGCTGGGGCGCATGAGCGGCCTGGACCGTGAAGGCAAGCAGATTCAACTGGCTGCCACCCTCGACGAAGAGGGCCGCGAGCTGCTGCCTGCGCGCACCCTGGGCTACGACACCCTGGTGATCGCCGTGGGCTCCAACACCAACGACTTCGGCACCCTGGGCGCAGCGCAGCACTGCCTGTTCCTGGATACCCGCAAGCAGGCCGAGCGTTTCCACCAGCAACTGCTGAACCACTACCTGCGTGCCCACGCCGGCGACGTGGCCAGCGAGAAAATCAGCGTAGCCATTGTCGGCGCCGGTGCCACCGGTGTAGAGCTGGCGGCCGAGCTGCACCACGCTGCCCACGAGCTGGCGGCCTATGGCCTGGACCGCATCCAGCCCAAGGACATGCACATCACCCTTATCGAAGCGGGCCCGCGCGTTCTGCCGGCGCTGCCGGAGCGCATCAGCGTACCGGTTCACAAAACCCTGGAAAAACTCGGGGTGAAGGTGATGACCAACGCCGCGGTCAGTGAAGTGACCGAGGACGGCCTGAAAACCAAGGACGGTGAAGTGATCCAGGCCAGCCTGAAAGTGTGGGCAGCCGGTATCCGCGCGCCAGGTTTCCTCAAGGACATCGATGGCCTGGAAACCAACCGCATCAACCAGTTGGTCGTGCGCCCTACCCTGCAAACCACCCGCGACGACAACATCTTCGCCTTCGGTGACTGCGCCGCCTGCCCGCAACCTGGCAGCGACCGCAACGTGCCGCCGCGTGCACAGGCGGCGCACCAGCAGGCTTCGATGCTGGCGCAAAGCCTGAAGGCGCGCCTGGAGAACAAGGCCCTGCCGACGTACGAGTACAAGGACTATGGCTCGCTGGTGTCGCTGTCGCGCTTCTCGGCGGTGGGCAACCTGATGGGTAACCTGATGGGCAGCGTGAAGCTGGAAGGCTGGCTGGCGCGGATGTTCTATGTATCGTTGTACCGGATGCACCAGATGGCGCTGTACGGCTTCTTCCGCACGGCGTTGATGATGCTGGGCAGCAAGATTGGCCGGGGTACCGAGCCGCGCCTGAAGCTGCACTAACAGGCGCCCGCATGCCCTGTATGGCGCGGGTTTACCTGTGAATGCGATGGTGGCTGCACTGCCGCATTCGCGGGTGAACCCGCTCCTACAAAGGGGCGGTGTGGCAAACAGGTGGGATTTGCACCGATGGGCGCATTTATTCAGGGCAAATGAAAAAGGGCATCTCATGTGAGATGCCCTTTGTTCATGGTGGGTCGTGTAGGATTCGAACCTACGACCAATTGGTTAAAAGCCAACTGCTCTACCAACTGAGCTAACGACCCGGAAAATGGTCGGGGTGAGGGGATTCGAACTCCTGACATCCTGCTCCCAAAGCAGGCGCGCTACCGGACTGCGCTACACCCCGAGTGTTTCAAAAAAAAGGGCATCTCTTTGGAGATGCCCTTTTCTACATGGTGGGTCGTGTAGGATTCGAACCTACGACCAATTGGTTAAAAGCCAACTGCTCTACCAACTGAGCTAACGACCCGGAAAATGGTCGGGGTGAGGGGATTCGAACTCCTGACATCCTGCTCCCA
>NZ_JADDRH010000024.1:0-80628 GCF_044904505.1 Pseudomonas sp. 3HC3 | reverse complement strand
CCGGGCCTGCTGGCCAATTACCACCCGCCGTTCACCGTTGCCGCCGCGACCGTATTCGCGGGTAAACCCGCTCCTACACAGATCGGTGGTGGACACACATCGGGGGTTGGACACAGGCCGCCGTAGGAGCGGGTTCACCCGCGAAAGGGCCGGGCCTGCTGGCCAATTACCACCCGCCGTTCACCGTTGCCGTCGCGACCGTATTCGCGGGTAAACCCGCTCCTACACACGTATCGTTGGTTGGGCGCAGGCCGCTGTAGGCGCGGGTTTACCCGCGAAGAGGCCGGCACAGGTTAGCGGGTCAGGTGCAGGGCCAACTGCACCAGCCCGATCAATACCGCAATGAACACCAGGGTGAACAGCGCCCCCAGCGCAATGAAGTGGCTGGCCTTGCCGTGGGTGAAGTCGCGTGCGCGGTTTTTGCCGCTTTGCACGCCGAAGGCGGCAGCGAGGATGCTGTGTAGCATCTGCCAGAAGGTCGGGGGTTTGCCCTGGCTGGAATCGTCCATGGTGGCTCCTGAGGAAATCAGAGGCAATCAGGGACAGTGTAGGCAATGGCTGCGAGGTTGCCTGTGCCGGCCTCTTCGCGGGTTCGCCCACACAGGTAAATCACGGCCCTTGAGGCCTGTTTCATACCTGTGTGGGCGAACCCGCGAAGAAGCCGGCGCAGTCGTTTAGCTGTCATACCCCAGGTTAGGCGCCAGCCAGCGCTCGCTCACGCTGATGTCCTGGCCTTTGCGCGCGCTGTAACGTTCGATCTGGTCCTTGTCGACCTTGCCGACGGCAAAATACTTCGCCTGCGGGTGGGCGAAGTACCAGCCGCTGACCGCCGCCGCCGGGAACATCGCGAAGTGCTCGGTGAGGTACACCCCGCTCGGCCCGGTTTCACCGATGGCGGTGCCATCGAGCAGGCGGAACAGGGTTTCCTTTTCGGTGTGGTCGGGGCAGGCCGGGTAGCCCGGAGCAGGGCGGATGCCGCTGTACTGTTCCTTGATCAGCGCCTCGTTGTCCAGGTGCTCGTCGTGGGCATAGCCCCAGTGCTCTTTACGCACCTGCTCGTGCAGCCATTCGGCACAGGCTTCGGCCAGGCGGTCGGCCAGGGCCTTGACCATGATCGAGCTGTAGTCGTCGCCCTTGTCCTGGTAAGCCTTGGCCACTTCCTCGGCACCAATGCCGGCGGTGGTGATGAAACCACCTACGTAGTCGGTAACGCCACTGTCTTTCGGTGCAACGAAGTCGGCCAGCGACCAGTTGGGCTTGCCGTCCGGCTTGATGGTCTGCTGGCGCAGGTGGTGCAGGGTGGCCAGTGCCTGGCCGTCTTCACCGTAGACTTCGATGTCGTCATCGGCCACCTGGTTGGCCGGCCAGAAGCCGAATACCGCGCGGGCACTGATCAGCTTCTCGTCGATCAGCTTGTCGAGCATCTCGCGGGCATCCTTGTACAGCGCCGTAGCGGCCTCGCCAACCACCTCGTCGGTGAGGATGCGCGGGAACTTGCCGGCCAGGTCCCAGGAGATGAAGAACGGGGTCCAGTCGATGTATTCGGCCAGGGTGCGCAAATCGATGTCCTCCAGCACCTTGACGCCGGTGAAGGAGGGCACCGCTGGCTGGTAGCCGGCCCAGTCGTACTGCGGCTTGGCAGCGATCGCCTGGGCGTAGCTGAGGCGCTCGGTGCGGGCGCTGCGGTTGGCGGTGCGCTCGCGCACGTCCACGTATTCCAGGCGGGTTTTCTCGACAAAGCCCGGCTTCAGTTCTTTGGACAGCAGTTGGGTGGCCACGCCGACCGCGCGCGAAGCGTCGGTGACGTAGATGACCGCGTCGTTGCTGTACTTGGGCTCGATCTTGACCGCCGTGTGCGCCTTGGAGGTGGTGGCGCCGCCGATCATCAGCGGCAGTTCGAAGCCCTGGCGCTGCATTTCGCGGGCAACGTGGACCATTTCGTCCAGCGACGGGGTAATCAGGCCGGACAGGCCGATGATGTCGCACTTCTGCTCGCGGGCCGTCTGCAGGATCTTCTCCGCCGGCACCATCACGCCAAGGTCGACGATGTCGTATCCGTTACAGCCCAGCACCACGCCGACAATGTTCTTGCCGATGTCGTGCACGTCGCCTTTTACCGTGGCCATCAGGATCTTGCCCTTGGCTTCCGGCTTGTCGCCTTTTTCGGCCTCGATGAACGGGATCAGGTGAGCAACGGCCTGTTTCATCACCCGGGCCGACTTGACCACCTGCGGCAGGAACATCTTGCCCGCGCCGAACAGGTCGCCGACCACGTTCATGCCGTTCATCAGTGGGCCTTCGATCACTTCGATGGGGCGCGCGCACTGCTGGCGGCATGCTTCGGTGTCTTCGACGATGAACGCGGTGATGCCCTTGACCAGCGCGTGCTCCAGGCGTTTTTCCACCGGCAGCGAGCGCCACTCTTCGTTTTCCACTTCCTTGGTTGCGCCGCCGCCCTTGTAGTCGTCGGCGATGGCCAGCAGTGCATCGGTGCCATGCGGGGTGCGGTTGAGCACCACATCCTCGACCTTCTCACGCAGCTGGGCCGGGATCTCGTCGTAGATCTCCAGCTGGCCGGCGTTGACGATACCCATGGTCAGGCCGTTCTGGATCGCGTGATACAGGAACACCGAGTGGATCGCCTCACGCACCGGGTTGTTGCCGCGGAACGAGAACGACACGTTGGACACACCGCCCGAGCTCAGGGCGTGGGGCAGGTGGTCGCGGATATAGGCACAGGCCTCGATGAAGTCGACGGCGTAGTTGTTGTGTTCGTCGATACCGGTGGCGACGGCGAAGATGTTCGGGTCGAAGATGATGTCTTCTGGCGGGAAGCCCACTTCGTTGACCAGGATGTCATAGCTGCGCTGGCAGATTTCCTTCTTGCGCGCGGCAGTGTCGGCCTGGCCGACTTCGTCGAAGGCCATGACCACCACGGCAGCACCATAGCGCTTGCACAGGCGGGCGTGGTGCTTGAACTGCTCGACGCCTTCCTTCATGGAAATGGAGTTGACGATCCCCTTGCCCTGGATGCACTTGAGGCCGGCTTCGATCACTTCCCATTTGGACGAGTCGATCATGATCGGTACGCGCGAAATGTCCGGTTCACCCGCGATCAGGTTGAGGAACCGGACCATGGCCGCCTGGGAGTCGAGCATCCCTTCGTCCATGTTGATGTCGATTACCTGGGCGCCGGCCTCGACCTGTTGCAGGGCGACTTCCAGGGCTTCGGTATAGTTCTCTTCGCGGATCAGCCGGGCGAACTTGGCGGAACCGGTGATATTGGTGCGCTCACCGACGTTGACGAACAGCGACTGGCGGTCGATGGTGAACGGCTCCAGGCCCGACAGGCGGCAGGCCTTGGCGATTTCCGGAATCTCGCGCGGCTTGTACTTGGCCACGGCTTCGGCAATGGCCTGGATGTGCCCCGGCGTGGTGCCGCAGCAGCCGCCAATGATGTTGAGGAAGCCGCTGGCCGCGAATTCCTCGACCACCGCAGCCATCTCGGCCGGGGTTTCGTCGTACTCGCCGAAGGCATTCGGCAGGCCGGCATTGGGGTGGGCGGACACATGGGTATCGGCCTTGGTCGCCAGCTCTTCCAGGTACGGGCGCAGGTCCTTGGCGCCCAGGGCGCAGTTCAGGCCCACGGAAATCGGCTTGGCGTGACGCACCGAGTTCCAGAACGCTTCGGTGGTCTGGCCCGACAGGGTACGGCCGGAGGCGTCGGTGATGGTGCCGGAGATCATGATCGGCAGTTCGACGTTGTCGTCCTCGAACACTTGCTGCACGGCGAAGATCGCCGCCTTGGCGTTGAGGGTGTCGAAGATGGTCTCGATCAGGATCAGGTCGGCGCCGCCTTCGATCAGGCCGCGGGTGGCCTCGATGTAGTTTTCTACCAACTCGTCGAAGGTGACGTTGCGGAACCCTGGGTCATTGACGTCCGGGGAAATCGAGCAGGTCCGGCTGGTAGGGCCGAGCACGCCGGCGACGAAGCGCGGCTTGTCCGGCGTCTCCAGGGTCTTGGCATCGGCAACCTGGCGAGCGATGCGCGCGCCTTCGACGTTCAGCTCGTAAACCAGCGACTCCATGCCATAGTCGGCCTGGGAAATCTGCGTGGCGTTGAAGGTGTTGGTTTCGAGAATATCGGCACCGGCATCCAGGTAAGCCTTCTCGATGGCGGCGATCACGTCCGGGCGGCTGAGCAGCAACAGGTCGTTGTTACCCTTCACATCGCTTGGCCAATCGGCAAAACGCGTGCCACGATAGTCGTGTTCCTCTAGACGGTAGCTTTGGATCATAGTACCCATGCCGCCGTCGAGGATCAGGATGCGCTCTTTGAGTGCGTTCTGGAGTGCTTGGAGACGAGCGCTGCGGTCGGACATAGGAACTACCTGGTCGGGCAAATATCAGAAGGTGCCGAATCATAACAAAGCTGCGCGGTTTTTAGGCATGTCGCCCATTTGCATGAAAACTGCTCATGTTGAGCGGGCGCTGACAGCGCAAAGCACCCAGGATGACCAGGCAACAAATCGTGATGGCTTTCAAGAACCAGGACTTTCCGCACATGGTGCATCGTATCCTTGCTGGCGCCTTCGCCCTGCTCATCAGCGGCGCGGCATTCGGGCAAGCCCCCCAGTCGAGCCCGGCCATTTCCTACACCCGGGACATTCAACCGATCTTTACCGAGAAGTGCGTGGCCTGCCATGCCTGCAACGACGCCGCCTGCCAGCTGAAGCTGGAAAGCCCTGAAGGCGCTGTACGCGGGGCCAGCAAGGTCCCGGTGTACCAGGGCGAGCGGAGCAAGGCGGTGCCCACCACGCGGCTGTTCTACGACGCACACAGCGAAGAGCAATGGCGCAAGAAAGGCTTCTACTCGGTGCTCGACAACCAGGGCGGTCAGGCCGCGCTGATGGCGCGCATGCTGGAGTTGGGCCACAAGACCCCGCTTACGCCCAACGCCAAGCTGCCCGAAGAGATCGTCCTGGGCCTGAGCCGCAACAACATGTGCCCGTTGCCCGATGAATTCGACGCCTATGCCGGCGCACATCCCAAGGAGGGCATGCCGCTGGCGGTGACCGGGCTGACCGACGACGAATACGCCACCATGCGCCGCTGGCTGGCGGCCGGTGCGCCGGTGGAGTATCAGCCGATCCAGCCGAGCGCGGCCGAAGCCAGGCAAATCGCAGAGTGGGAAGAACTGCTCAACCGCCCGGGTTCCACCGAGGCGCTGGTGGGCCGCTGGCTGTACGAGCACCTGTTCCTGGCACATATCTACTTCGTTGGCGGCGAGCAGGGCCACTTCTTCCAGTGGGTGCGCTCGCGCACGCCAAGTGGCAAGCCGGTCGATATCATTGCCACCCGCCGCCCCAACGACCCGCCGGGCACGGACTTCTACTACCGGTTGATCCCGGTGCAGGGCGTGATCGTGCACAAGACGCACATCACCTACCCGATGGGGCCGCAGAAACTCAAGCGCGTGAAGCAGCTGTTCTACGCCGGCGACTGGCATGCCACCGCGCTTCCGGGCTACGGCCCGCGCCACCGGTCCAACCCGTTTGAAACCTTCGAGGCGATCCCGGCAGTGGCGCGCTACCAGTTCATGCTGGATAACGCCGAGTACTTCGTGCGCACCTTCATCCGTGGCCCGGTGTGCCGCGGGCAGATTGCCACTGACGTGATCCGCGACAACTTCTGGGCGCTGTTCCAGGAGCCGGCCTTCGATCGCTACATCACCGATGCCGAGTACCGGGGCGAGGCCACGCCGTTGCTGGCCATGCCTGGCCAGATCGATGACGTGGGCAGTGTGCTGAGCCTGTGGCACGCCTATCGTGACAAGCGCAACGACTACGAAAAACTGCGCCGTGAAGCCTATGCCGAAATGCCGGCACCGAGATGGTCGACACTGTGGGCCGGTAACGACAATGCGCTGCTGAGCATCTTCCGCCACTTCGACAGCGCATCGGTGACCAAGGGCCTAGTGGGTGATGTGCCGCTGACCGTGTGGCTGTTCGACTACCCGTTGTTCGAGCGCACGTATTACCAGTTGGCGGTCAACTTCGATGTGTATGGCAACGTTTCACACCAGTTGCAGACGCGCCTGTACTTCGACCTGATCCGCAACGGCGCCGAGATCAACTTCCTGCGCCTGATGCCGGCCGACCAGCGTAAGGCGATTCTTGGCGACTGGTACCAGAACAGCGGCAAGGTGAAGATGTGGATGGATTATGAAGACATCGACACCGACACCCCGAGTGGCATCAAGCTCGACTCGCGCAACCCCAAACGCGACTTTGGCCTGAAGCTGCTGCAGCGCACCGGCAGCCTGAATGCCGCGCCGGACCCGATCAATCGCTGCCAGGGCGCGTTCTGCTCACGGCCGCAGATCAGCGAAGAGTTCCGCAATGCCGAGCAGTCGCTCAGCCGTCTGGTGTCGCGTCCGGCGGCCGGGCTGAAGGTGATCAACCAGTTGCCCGAGGCGACCATGCTGCGTATCGAAGGGCAGGACGGCCAGCGTCAGGTGTACAGCCTGCTGCGCAACCGCGCGCACAGCAACGTGGCGTTCCTGCTGGGTGAGGCGTACCGCTACCAGCCGGGGCTGGATACCCTGACCCTGTACCCCGGTGTGCTCACCAGCTACCCGAACTTCATCTTCAACATCCCGACCAAGGATGTGCCGGAGTTCGTCGAGGACATGGAGTATGCGAAAGATGACGCGGCGAAGTTCGAGCGCATTGTCATGCGCTGGGGTGTGCGCCGCAGTCACCCAGCGTTCTGGCACTACTTCCACGACCTGAACAGCTATATCAAGGAGACCGAACCGGTCGAGGCGGGCGTGCTGGACATGAACCGCTACGAGAACCTCTGATCGGGTTGGCTGACTTTTCCGAGTACCTTGCGGTCGGAACGGGTGGGTGGTCTTGATCGATTGCAAAGGGGGCTGCTTTGCAGCCCTTCGCGGGTGAACCCGCTCCTACAACAGGTACGGCGCTGCCATCAAGGCTGGCGCCGGCTTCTGCACTCGATACGGGCCTCAATGCACCGCCAAGCGCAGGGTATTCCATGCTGTATTCGCTTCAGGCACTGCGGGCGTTCGCCGCCTGGGTGGTGGTCTGCCACCATTTCATGCAGATCTTCTTCGACTTCCATGCCACCGGCCCCATCGGCCAACTGCTGACCGACCGTGGCGCGGTAGGCGTCGATATCTTCTTCGTCATCAGTGGGCTGGTCATCTACCTGTCGACCCGCGACAAAGCCATCGAACCGCGCCAGTTCCTGCTCAATCGGGCGCTGCGCATCGTCCCGGCCTACTGGTTCTATACCGCCCTGATGGCCATGTTGCTGCTGGCATTCAGCCAATGGATGCCACATCAGGCGTTTGCCTGGCCGCACCTGTTCCTGTCGCTGCTGTTCATCCCGGCGGAAAACCCTGGTGGTTATGGCATGTACCCGACCCTGAACGTGGGCTGGACGCTGAACTTCGAGATGTTCTTCTACCTGCTGTTCGGCCTGGCCTTCCTGGTACGCCAACGGCATCACCTGCTGCTGGTGACTGCCGCACTGTTGCTGGTCAGTGAGGTACTGGGGCGCATGGGCGTGGTCAGCCGCTTCTACAGCAACGACATCATCTACGAGTTTCTGCTGGGCATTGGTGTCGGCGTACTGTACCGCCGCGGGCTGATCCGCCAGGGCCGGTGGTTGCCGCTGGCGTTGCTCGGTGTGGCGGGCCTGGCGATCTACTATCTGGACGCTTCCCAGCGCTTGCTGCACTGGGGTGTGCCGAGCGCGATGATCGTCCTGGCCTTCGTGGCCATGGAGCCGCTGTTCCAGGGCAATCGGCTGCTCAAGGCCCTTGGCGACTGTTCGTACTCGGTGTATCTGATTCATGTGCTGGTGCTGTATGCCGGTTGGTTCGCCAGCCAGCGTCTGCAACTGAACCCGTTTCTGACATTTGCCCTGTGCGTGCCGTCCATTGGACTAATGTCGTGGTTCAGCTACCAGTGGCTGGAGCGCGGCCTGTACCGGCGAATGCAGGCCTGGCTGACGGCGCAACGGGGGCCGGCCCCGGAATATGCGCTTTCCCGAGTCAATTGCTAGGACTTTGTTCAAAGGCCGGGTTGGCGTACACTTGGCCGCAAGTCTGTGAGGAACCTACATGAGCGCTATAACCATTACCGACGCCGCCCATGACTACCTGGCCGATCTGCTCTCCAAGCAGAATACGCCCGGCATCGGCATTCGCATTTTCATCACCCAGCCGGGCACCCAGTACGCCGAGACGTGCATCGCTTACTGCAAGCCTGGCGAAGAGAAGCCTGACGACACCGCCGTGGGTCTGAAAAGCTTCACTGCCTACCTGGACGCCGTCAGCGTACCGTTCCTGGAAGACGCGCTGGTCGACTACGCCACCGACCGCATGGGCGGCCAGCTGACCATCAAGGCGCCAAACGCCAAGGTGCCGATGGTCAACGAAGACAGCCCGATCAACGAGCGTATCAACTACTACCTGCAGACCGAGATCAACCCCGGCCTGGCCAGCCATGGTGGCCAGGTGAGCCTGGTGGACGTGGTCGATGACGGCATTGCCGTGCTGCAGTTCGGTGGTGGTTGCCAGGGTTGCGGTCAGGCCGATGTCACCCTGAAGGAAGGTATCGAGCGCACCCTGCTCGAGCGTATTCCGGAGCTGAAGGGCGTGCGTGACGTGACTGACCACAGCCAGAAAGAAAACGCCTACTACTGAGTTGAAGGCGGCTCCCTTAGCAACAAAGTGTTACGGTTTCAAGCCCTGCGACAACAGGCCGCAGCCCGTATTCAAAGGGCTGCAGGCCATCCCCGCGTTGGTCGGGTAGAACCCCTCTGGGTGTCATGCCAGAATGCCCCGGTTTTTCGACCGGCCCGTCCCGAGGGCCGGCACCTTCCCTGTAAAGGATGGTTTCATGAATGATCTTTTGACCCGGCGTGCGGTTGTCGCCGGCATGGGCGTTCTCGGGCTTGGCCTGCTGGCAGGCTGCAGCCCGGCCCGGGGGCTCGAGTTCAAGTACGGCAAGAACATGAGCAACGATATCCTCGGGCGCAAGTTCAGCCTCAAAGACCCGCAAGGTAACGTGCGCACCCTGTCGAGCTTCTACGGCAGCATGCCGATGGTCTTCTTCGGCTTCACCCAGTGTCCGGCCGTCTGCCCGACCACGCTGGCGCGTGCAGCGCAGATTCGCAAGCTGCTGAGGGGCCGCGACCGCGACCTGTTCCAGGTGGTGTTCATCACCCTGGACCCGGAGCGCGACACGCCCGAGGTGCTCGATGCCTACGTCAAGGCCTTCGACCCGACGTTCACCGCGCTGACCGGCACCCCCGAGGAAATTGCCGCCGTGGCCAAGGAGTTCAAGGTGTTCTACGAGAAGGTTCCGGCCGGAGACACCTACACCATTTCTCACTCGTCCACCAGCTACGTCTACGATACACGTGGCACCCTGCGCCTGAGCCTGGGCCATTCCCTGAACGCCAAGGAATGTGCCGAAGACCTGGTCACCCTGATGGAGATCTGCTGAATGTCGATGCAACCGATCAAACGCGGTTTGGCTGCCCTGGTACTGATGGGGCTGGCCTTGCCGGCCCTGGCCCAGACCACCGTGAGTGATGCCTGGGTGCGTGCCAGCGTGCCGCATCAGCAGTCTACCGGTGCTTTCATGGTCCTGACTGCCAGCAGCGACAGCAAGCTGGTGGGCGTGGCTTCGCCCGTGGCCAAGACCGTGCAGGTGCACGAGATGACCATGAACGGTGACGTGATGGGCATGCGTGAGGTCAAGGCTGTCGAATTGCCAGCCGGCAAGGCAGTGACCCTGGACCCGAATGGCCTGCATGTCATGCTGATGGGCCTGCACAATCAGGTGAAGGAGGGTGACAAAGTGCCTCTGACCCTGACCATCGAGGATGCCAAGGGCGCCAAGGAAACCCTGGAAGTTCAGGCACAAGTGCGTGCACTCAACGCCGACGCGGGTGGTGGGCATGATCACATGCACATGAACCACTGACAGATCAAAGGGCCGCGTTCAGCGGCCCTTTTCTTTTTCAGCTGCGCCTTTCAGCTACGAAAGCGCGGCAGCGGTCTGTCGAGGGTCAGTGACGTCAGGGTCTTTCGAACCTGGGCCTCATCGGCCTCCAGTGCCTTCAGGCTAGCGCGGATCTTGCCGGCGGCGGGCACATCGCCCTGCCGGTCGATCCAGTCGGCAATCTCCTTGCAGGCACTGCTCAGACAGGCCTGGCGCTGGTTCATCAACGACAGAAGGGTGGTGAGCTCTCTTTCGGACATGGCAGGATCCTCCATTCAGCCTTGTCAGTGTAGCAGAGGGTTGGCCAGGCTCTTGCGGCCTTTGCAAGGCGCGCTGCGGCAGCTGCAAGTGGCTGCTCTTGCGGCGCAGTAACAACTCGTTACTTATAAACAGCATGTTTAAAGTTGATGCTCGTGCCGTGCAAGGGATTCAGGGCTCGGTTTCTGAACGTGACCTGTTGAAGTGCTCAACTGCACAGTCGGGAAAATGCCGTCGGGTCTGCATTCAAAGCATGGTTGTTGTAGGAAAATTCCGGGTTTCTGATTTTCGCTTGCAGAAAGCATCGGCGTTGTTACAACTTTCATGTTGAGCTCAATCCTGGCCGAGTCTTAGATTGAGTTGGCCAATATTTGGCAATCTCAATCGGCTCAAAGGAGTGCCCATATGAATCTACAATCCGAGTGTTCAGGAGCGATGTCGCCAGGAAGTACCCGCTAATGCTGGCATTGCGCCTTAACCCTGGAACGCGTTCGCTGTCGCTGGGCTACAGCTTTTCCAAATGTGGTGAATTTGCCTTCGAGGCTGCATTTGCCGTGGCGATCGTGTCCATCACAGGTGCGGATATGCTTTTGATCGGCATCGCCTACTTTTTTCGTTACTTGCCAAGTGTGGTGTTTTCGCCATTGGGTGGCTGGCTGGCAGATAACGCCAACAAGAAACACACACTATTAGCAATCGAGGTGACAAAAGGCCTGCTGGCACTTTCCTTCTTTGCCTTGTTCAGCGTGTTCACGCCAGTATTACTTGCGTTGGTGGGCCTCGCAATGGTCATGACAGCGCTCGAATGCCTTTATGTGCCCACGTTTCGCGCGTACTTTCCGGACCTTGTCGAAAAGGATGAGTTAGCCACGGTGAACAGCGGTATCCAGGTGGTCGAGGACGCCGCCTCGATTCTCGGGCCGCTGGTTTTTTCGGCCTGTGTGTTACTGCTGTCCCGAGAAGCCACTTTCTTGTTTTTTGCAATGTGCCTTGTCGTGTCGGCCATTTGTATCGCTACCCTGACGCCTGCCAGACGTAGTGTCCGACAGGCATTCGATGGGTACGCCATAATCAGGGATGCGGCGGGCAGTGTGAGTCAGCTGAAGGCCGGCAATGCGCCGTTGTTCGCTGTTATTGGCTGTACCACGCTCTGTGCGATGTTCGCCACGTCGGTGATTCGCTTTATCCTTCCGGCATCGGTGCTGGAGCACTTCGCCTCTGAAGCTGCGGTAGGATACGTGTTTTCACTGCTTGCGGCAGGCACGGTGGTGGGGGGCATGCTTTACACGCGCTTCAATCCGCGCACAACCGCAGGAATGGTGCTGCGTTACTGGATGCTCTATGGCGGGCTGTTTTTTGCTGCAGCAGTGGCGCTGCAATTCAATAGCTGGCTGTTCCTGCTGATGCTGTTCCTAGTCGGCTTCATTGGTGCATTTGTCGATATCGCAATCGTGACCAACATCCAGTGCCTGTCGAGGGAACATGAAGTGGGCAGGAATTTCTCCCTCTATTACTTCACTGCCGTGATGGGTGATGCCGTATCAGGATTGATTGCCAGTTTGGTCTTCGTACTTGCAGGGCCGGCAACCTTCATCTGGATGACGCTCATGTTATTCATCGCGCCAGTGCGCTGGAGCATGAAAGGGTGTGGCCCAGATGTCGACAATCGTACATAGATAGCTTGGGCCTGGCGTATAGACGCAAAGTGGAGAGGGCGCTGCCTCTCACGCGCGTAGAGCAGAGTGAACGCAGGCTTGCCGATACGCCCCCGGGGTCACCCCATAGGCTTGCTTGAACTGCCGGCTCAAATGGCTCTGGTCAGCAAAGCCGAGGTCGAACGCCACTTGCGAAGCGGCCAGGCCGTGCTTCAGCATTTCGCGGGCGCGGGCCAGGCGGCGTTGCTTCAGCCAGGCATGGGGTGGCAGTCCGGTGGCCTGGCGGAACACCCGGGCGAAGTGGAACGGCGACAGGTTGACTGCTGCCGCCAGCGTTTCCAGTGAGGGCGGGTCGGCCAGTTGGCTTTCCAGCAGTTCGCGGGCGCGGGCTACGGCCAGGGGTTCGTGGCCAGGGACCGAAGGCTCGGCGCACTGCCCGTGCCGCTGGACCAGGGCCAGCACCGCCTGGCGCCAGGCCGTCTGCTGCTGCAAGGCGCTGGCGCTGGCTTCGGACAACTGATGCAGCTGGCTGAAGGCGATGGCCAGGGCCGGGTCATGGATCACGCTGTCCTTGAAGCTGGGCATGCCGTGGCGGCCCAGTTCCAGTTCGTCAAGCACACCGGTCACCCGCTCGTGCTCGGGATAGAAGCCGCGATAACGCCAGCCGGCTTCATGGGCCGTAGCGCCGGTATGCAGTTCGTCGGGGTTGATCAGCACCATGCTGCCGACCGGTGCCAGGTGCTCGCTGCCGCGGTGCCAGAAGCGCTGGGCGCCCGACTCGATCACGGTGAATACGTAGCCTTCGTGCACATGCGGGGCAAAGCGCTGCTGATAATAGCGAGCGTGCAGCATCTCGACGTCGCCCAGGGCTGGCGCCTGCCAGAGGTGTGTCTGCTCGGGCAAGGGCATGCTCATGCCAGCCAGCTGCGCAGAAGGAAGAAGATCAACATGCTCACCAGCATGCTCAGCAATACGCTGCGGGTCAACAGCACCAGGGCGATGGCCACAAGGGAGCCCAGCAGGTAGGGGTTGAGCAGGCTCAGGTTGAGCTGGTGGTCAGCCATGAAGATGATCGGGCCGCAGATGGCGGTGAGCATGCCCGGCACGGCAAAGCCGAGAAACTGCCGGGCATTCGAGCTCAGGCGCAAGGGCAGGCGCGGCTCCAGGAATGCGTAGCGGTTGAGGAACACGATGGCACCCATGGCGAAAATCAGGATCCAGGTCATGCGCGGGCTCCGGCAAATTTCTGGCAGATGAACCCGGCGCTCATGCCCAGCAGGCCTGCGACCACCAGGGCGGTTTCCCAGTGCCAGTAGCTGAACAGCACCGAACAGAACAGCGACACGGCTACGCACACCACTGTGGCCAGGTTGCGCACCAGCGGCGCGATCAGGGCGACGAAAGTGGCGACAATGGAGAAATCAAGGCCGAATTGGTCCAGGTGTGGAATGTTCTGGCCCAGCAGTATGCCGGCCAGGGTGAACAGGTTCCAGGCGATGTAGAAGGTCAGGCCCACCCCCAGGGCATACCAGCGGTTGAATTGCTGCTGGTCGTACTGGCTGGTCAGGGCGAAGAATTCGTCGGTCAGCAGAAAGCCCAGGCCGAGCCGCCAGCGCAAAGGCTGGCTGGACAGCACTGGGCGCATCGACAGGCCATACAGTAGGTGCTGCGAAGTCAGCAGCAGGGTGGTGAGCAGGATCGATGCCAGGTTGGCACCCCCCTTGAGCATGCCAATGGCCACAAGCTGTGCGGCACCGGCGAAGACGATGGCCGACAGCCCTTGCCCCTGCCAGGCGCTGAGGTTGGCCTCGATGGCCATGGAGCCGGCCAGCAGGCCCCAAGGGGCAACGCCCAGGGACAACGGGATAATGGCAATGGCGCCGTGAAGAAAGGCTTGGCGGGCGATGTGGGGCATGATGGCTGCATTACGGCTACGTGGCAGGCCAGCATGACAGACGGGGCAGGGGATGGCTTGAACGATCTTGCTGACCGACGTGTGTTAGCCCCAACCTCAGTGGCCACCTGACAACAGGGCCGCAAAGCGGCCCCGAATGAGCCTGGGTTATGGGCGGCTGGTCAGCAGCTGGTGCGCCGTTGCGCAGCCATTGATGTCTACGGCTTTCTGCAGCAGGCTCGTGCGGTGCGGTGGGTCGAGGTCGCCAAGCAGGCGGTACACCTCGGCCTGGTAGTCGCGCTGACGCCCCCACAGCATTTCCAGGCCTTGTGGCCGGCTGCGGTTGCAGGCCAGGCGTGTGGCCGGTTGCGGGTAGTAGGGGGCGTACACGGTGGCCATGCTGGGGATGGCCTCCAGCGCTGTACGGTACTCGCTGCTGACGTTGTAGGGCCGGCACCAGGTGGCGATGGCGGGCGCCGGTGCGGCAAACCCCTGCTTGAGGCTGGCTTCGAGCAACGGGCAGGCGGCATCCGGGATTTGCGCGGCGGGCAGGTACGTCATGTAATACAACGCCAGGCGGTACTGTGCGACCGGGTGGCCAAGCGCTACCGATTTTTTCAGCAGGGCAACCGCTGTCGGCAAGGTGTGAGCCATGGCCTGGCCCTGGCGGCTAAGCTCAGGGTCACGCCCCACTGCTGTGCGCAGCGTGCTGGCAGCGTCGCTCTGGTCATCGGCCTGCTCCAGCAGCGGCAAGGCCTGCCGGTAGAGCAAGTCGGCATGAGGGTCGATGCGTACCTCCAGCGCTTGCGCGACCAATGGCATCAGCGCAGCCAGCAGCGGGGGCAGGCGTCGCACAAGGCTCACAGGCAAACCCCATGGATGGCCAGGTACGGAAGGACGGCTTCGGTGTTCATGGCGGTCAAGCGTGCGCCTCGGGCAAATCGTAACGACGACGTATTCTAGCCACCCAAGGGGGGTTGCCGAAAGACCACCCGGCAACTGTCAGACGAGCTTGATCGGCGTGACCTTGCGCTGGGCATGTTTTTCCTGGGCCAGCCCAAGCTTGGCGGTGATCACCTTGGCCAAGGCATTGTTGCCCAGATCGTTCAGGTGCAGGCGGTCGATGAACAGGTCGGCGCCGAACACTGGCGAGCTGTCGAGCATGCAGTTCATGTCGTAGCAGGGCACCGGGTCGGCCTGGCTTTTGATGCGGCGGAAAAATGCCGAATGCAACTGTCTGTCGAATGCGCCCTCCAGCAGCCGGTCGAAGTTCGCCGGTTGTTGCTGAAGCGCGGTCAGCATGGCTTGCTCACCGGCGGGCAGGGTATCCCTGCACCAGGGCAGCAATGGTTGCAGGATGAAGGTGAGCGTGGCGTGGCTGTCTGCCAGCAGGCGGTCCCATTGGCGCAAGGTGCGGCCAATGTTGTCGGCGGCACGGGCCAGCCGTTTTTCCGGGGGCGACAGCGGCCAACTGGTCGGGGCCGCGGCCGCAGGAGGCGCCAGCGCCTGGCCGATGCGCCGCCACAGCGACTGCCGACGGGGTGGTGCGCAGGGCTGCAGGCCTTCGCTGAAACTGTTGAGAAAGGCCTGACAGGCCCCGGCGTGCTGCGGGTCGTTGGTACCCGCGAGGACCTCACACAGGGCTTCGTGGGCCAAGCTGTTGAGGCCGCTGAGCACCACCACATGGCCGAGCTGGCCAAGGCGGTGCTGGTGGGTCAGGAACATCATCAATTCCTGGGTGGCATTGAGCCCGCAACCGGCCAGGCTCAGCCAGACTTCGCCCGTGAGCATCGACAGGTGCGAGGCCACCGTGTGTTCGTCGGAGCTGGCGCCGATGCCCAGGGCTGTGGAGCCGCCGACCAGCAGGTTGATGCGTGACGCACCACCGTGCTCGGCCGCTGAAAAGCGCTTGCCGGCGCAATGGCTGTAGCGCAAGCCAAGGGCATCGGTGTTGATGGTGCCGGAGCGGTAGCCGGTTTCGTGCACATGCAGGGTATAGGGCGCACGGCGACTGCCCAGCAGGAGAAAACGCTGGTAGTCCTGCTGCAGCGGCAAAGGCGACGGGCTTGTGTCAGTCGTGGTCATGGTCTCTCCTTCGCCGATGCCAGGTGCGGTGCAGCAGATTCAGGCCGCCAGTTCCTTGAGGTTGTACAGCAGCCCGCCGGCGGCGATCAGCAGCAGGGCAACGCCCGAGGCCAGGCTGATGAAGCGGTTGCTGCGCTGCGAGGCGATCTTGCCGATGGCGAAGATGTACAGGCTGAGCACGGCGAAATCGATGGCCACCCACAGTAGTGACAGCACCACCATGCTCTTGCCGAACGATTCGGTGATCTGGATGAACTGCGGAAAGAAGGCGATGAAGAAAATGATGTCTTTCGGGTTGGAGATGCCCACCATGAAGCCTTGCATCAGCCCGCCGCGCCCAGCCTTGGGGGCCTCGCTCGCCGCGTCTGACGCGGGTGCGTGGAGGGCGTCCCTCAGCGTGCCGATGGCAATGTAGCCGATGAACAGGCAGCCCAGCAGGCTCATGGTGCTGAGCCATGCCTTGTCGATGGCGGCGCTGGTGAGGATGATCCAGGCGGCCGCGCCGATCAGCACCAGTGAAGCCCAGTTGGTGCCGACGGCGGTGAACATGGCCTTGCGCGAGCCGGAGGCGGCCGCAGTGTTGACGATCAGTGCCACCACCGGGCCGGGAGTGGCGATCAGTAGCAGCACGGTGAGGGCATAGGTGGCGGTGAGTGCGGTATTCACGGTCAGTTCTCGATCAGTATGTCGGGTGTCGCCTGGTGTGCGGCATGGGCGTGGAACGGGCAGCGTGACGGGTTGAGCGAGCCTGCCTCCTGCAGTTGATACTGCTTCCACTCGTAGTTGTCGGTATCGCCGAAAAAGCCAAGGGTGTCGGGCACAACGCCGTCGTTGTAGTGGTGCACGCGTTCGCGAATGCGCTCGCGAATGCGCTTGCCACTCTCGGTGTTGGCGTTGGCCACTTCGTCGAAGTTCTCCCGCGGGTTGATGACGAAGGTAATGTGCTGCCCCAGATTGCGGCTTTTCATCTGCTGGTGGCCGGGGAAGTTCATGTTGATGAACAGTGGCATGCCGGCATAGCAGAACGACCAGCCGGTATCGTCGGGATCGGTCGGGATGCTCTGAGGCCAAGGGTGTGGGTCGCGTGCGTGCACGCCGCGCAGTACCTTCCAGGCCAGGGCCTGCTGCTCGGCCAGGCTGCTGCCGGCTGCGGTTTCGAGAAACACCACCAAAGGGCTGCCGATGCGCTGCTTGGGGGCGATCGGTGCGACGGTGCGCACATAATTGGCCAGGCCCTGTGCGATATCATCGGCCAGTTGCTCGGCGCGGGCGAAGAGAATGTGGCAGGTTTCGCCGTTTACCGCCTTGCGGCCGAACAGGCAGGGGAATTCGGGGTTGGCAAGAATGCTGCGGAAGTGTTCTATGGTTTTGAACGTCCAGTGTTGCATGTTGTAACCATGTTCAGCGGCGAGCTCCAGCGCATCCAGGCGATAGCAATTTCCATATCCCGTAAACATGATTTCCCCAGGCGTTGATTTAAGTGAACGTTCCAGTCACATGCAGGCAGGATCTTGGTGATGTTTGTTATTTACCTGCATTTTCCGAGACGCTCCTGTCGTTGTAAAACGCGTGGAACTATGACCTACTATTAGTCTTACTCATGCTCGGGACGCCGCCATGTCGGAACGGATTCAGGCCTTGCACGCACTGCGTGCCTTCGAGGTGGCCTCTCGCTATGGCTCTTTCACCCGTGCGGCTGAAGAGCTGGCTTTGACCCAGGGCGCCGTCAGCCACCACATCAAGACCCTCGAAGCCCTGTTCGGCTGCGACCTGTTCGAACGTCGGGGCCCGAAATTGAGCCTGACCGAGCACGGCCGCCTGCTGGCGCAAGAGCTGAAGGTGGGCTTCAAGATCATCGAAAATGCCTGCGCACTGCTGCGTCAGGATCGCTACGGCCTGCGCCTGAAGGCGCCGTCCACGCTTACGGTGCGCTGGCTGCTGCGGGCGCTGGATGCGTTCAAGAAGGTCGAGGACAACTGCAGCGTGCAGCTATCCAGTGTGTGGATGGATATCGATAGCGTGGACTTCTATTCCGAGCCTTACGACTGCGCCATTCTCCTGGCCAGCGGGCGTTTTCCCGCCGATATCGAGAGCTTCAAGCTCTTCGATGAATGGCTGATCCCGGTATGTCATCCGGATTACATGTCGCAGGTGCAGCCGCAACTGTCCGACCTGCCCCGATGCGAGTTCCTGCACCCGTCACCCGACCGGCGTGACTGGCGGCGTTGGCTGGCGCGAATGGATGCGCTGGATATCAGCATCGACCAGGGGCAGGTGTTCGATACCCTCGACCAGGGTATATCGGCCGCCCAGCAAGGCTTGGGCATTTCAGTGGTCGATCTGGTACTGGCCAGCACCGACCTGGCCGCCGGGCGCCTGGTCACGCCTTTCAAGCATGCCGTGGCCACGGGCGACGGTTACTACATGACCTGGCTCAAGGCCAGCCCAAAAGCGCGGCAGATGCACAAGCTGCGTGACTTCCTGCTCGGCCAGGTACCGCCGCTGGCCTACAAGGACATCAACTACCTGTACGGTTGAATATCCGATCGAGCATGAAGTCGATGAATACCCGCAACTTTGGCGGCATCTGCCGCCCCGACGGCCACAGCAAATAGAAGCTGCCACGCCGTTCCATGAAGTCGTCGAGGACACTGACCAGTGAGCCATTGCCCAGTTCACGACCCACGTTGAAGTCCGGCAGACAGGTAATGCCGCGGTGGTTCAAGGCAAAGCAGACGCGTGTTTCGACGTGGTTGCAGACCATCGAGATGGGGATGTCATAGGCTTGCTCGGGATGCTCCTGGCGCAGCGGCCAGGTTTCCAGCTTGCCGTTGCTGGGGAAGCGATAATGCAGGCAGGTATGCGCCGCAAGGTCGCGTGGGTGCAAGGGTGTGCCACGTTCGCGCAGGTACTCGGGCGAGGCTACCAGACGGTGCTGAAAGTGCCCCAGGAATTTGGCGCTGAGCCGGGAATCCACCGGCTGTCCGCCGCGCATCACCACATCGAAGCCTTCGCCGACGATATCCACCATGCGGTCGGAGAAGTCCAGGTCCAGTTCAACCTGTGGGTACAGGGCCATGAACTCGGCCAGTGCCGGCATTACCAGTCTGGTCACCTGCGGCATGCTCACCCGCAGGCGGCCGCGCGGGGTTTCGCTGGCCTGCGACAGCTCCTGCTCGGTGGCTTCGATTTCGGCAAGGATGCGCCGGCTGCGTTCGAGGAACATTGCGCCCTCGGCGGTGAGGGTGATGCTGCGTGTGCTGCGGTGGAACAGGCGCACGCCCAGGCGGCTTTCCAGGCGCGCCACGCGCTTGCCCACTGCCGAGGCACTGATCCCCAGTGACTGGCTGGCGGCAACGAAGCTGCGTGTTTCGGCCACCCGGTTGAAGACCACGAAACCGCTGAGGCTGTCCATGTCCCACTCCTGATTGCGGACGCTGATGTCCTGGGTGAGCGGCATTGTAACCGTCTTTTTCCGCAATGGCCTGGTCTTGCAGACTGTCCGCCTCGTTTCCCACTCAAGGCGTTTGCAATGTCCCAGACATCTTCCCCACCGTTGCTGGCCGCCAGCAACGAACGTCTGCCCGTTGGCGGGCTGCTGGCGCTGGCCATGACCGGTTTCATCGCCATTCTCAGTGAAACCCTGCCGGCGGGTCTGCTCGACCAGATCGCCGATGGCATGCACATCAGCCAGGCCATGGCTGGGCAATGGGTCACGGCGTATGCCTTGGGCTCGTTACTGACCGCCATCCCGTTGGTGACGTTGACCCAAGGCTGGTATCGGCGCCGGGCGCTGTTGCTGGCGATCATCGGCTTCGTGCTTTTCAACGGGCTGACGGCCTTGTCGAACTCCAACACGCTGACCCTGGTGCTGCGCTTTTTCACGGGGGCTGCGGCCGGCCTGGCATGGGGCCTGATCGCTGGCCATGCCCGGCGCATGGTGCCGGTGCCGTTGCAGGGCCGGGCCATGGCCCTGGCCATGCTCGGGCAGCCGATTGCCTTGTCGCTCGGCTTGCCGATTGCGACCTGGCTGGGGGCAGGGTTGGGCTGGCGCGCGACGTTCGTGGTCGTCACGCTGGTGGCGTCGCTGCTGGTGGTGTGGGTGCTGCGATCCGTGCCGGACTACCCGGGGCAGGCCGCCGGCAAGCGGCCGGCGGCCATGCAGGTATTGCGCACGCCGGGGGTGTTGATCGTATTGCTGGTGATCCTCACCTGGATCCTTGGCCATAACATTCTCTACACCTATATCGTGCCGTTGCTGGCGGCAGCCGGCATGGCTGCGGACATTGGCCCTGTGCTGATGGTGTTCGGTCTGTCGGCGCTGGCCGGGATCGGCCTGGTAGGGCTGCTGGTCGACCGGCACCTGCGCAAGCTGGTGTTGCTGAGCCTGGCCGGTTTTGCCTTGGCCACGCTGGCATTGGGGCAGGCATCGTCGTGGCTTGTGTACTTGAGCATCGCCTTGTGGGGAATGACCTATGGTGGTGCCCCGACCCTGCTGCAGACAGCGTGCGCCGACGCCGCAGGCCCGGGTGGTGACGTAGCGCAGTCGATGCTGGTGACGGTGTGGAACTGCGCCATTGCCCTGGGCGGGATCATTGGCGGCTTGCTGCTGGCTGGGGCGGGCGTTGAGTGGTTTGGCGGGGTGGTGCTGATGTTGATCGCCTTGGCCTGGCTGCTGGCCGTGGCCGGGCGCAGGAGCGGTTTTGTGGCGGGGAGGCGCTAAAACACTCATGCCAGGCACGACACAGGTAGAATAACGCCATCTACAGACAATCCAGAGGTCGACGCAGTGGAGTTGCAGCAGGGTTTTGTCCTGACCCGGCACTGGCACGATACGCCGGAAGGCACCTGCGTGGAGTTCTGGCTGGCCACCGATGCCGGGCCGCGGCTGTTGCGGCTGGCGGCGCAGGAGTCGGTGGCTTTCATTCCTCAGGCGCAGGCCGAGCATGCCCGTGTGCTGCTGGCCAACGAGGCAGGGACCAAGCTCAAGCCACTGCGCCTGAAGGACTTCGAGCATCGCCCGATGCTCGGCCTCTATACCCGCCAGCATCGCCAGTTGATGCAACTGGAGCAGCGTCTGCGCACCGCCGGTATCGAGGTGTTCGAGGCCGATATCCGTCCGCCGGAGCGTTACCTCATGGAGCGCTTCATCACGGCGCCGGTGCAGTTCACTGGCCAGCCGGATGCGCAGGGCGTTTACCGGGACGCCCAGCTCAGGCCGCTGCCAGGCTATCGCCCGGCGCTGCGCCTGGTGTCGCTGGACATCGAGACCAGCGAGCGTGGCGAGCTGTACAGCATCGCGCTGGAGGGCTGCGGCCAGCGCCAGGTGTACATGCTCGGCCCGGCCAACGGCGATGCCAGCGGGCTTGACTTCGACCTGGAGTATTGCGCCGATCGCGCCGCCTTGATCATCCGCCTCAACCAGTGGATGGCCAGGCATGACCCGGACGCGATCATTGGCTGGAACCTGGTGCAGTTCGACCTGCGCCTGCTGCATGAGCACGCCAAGTCGTTGCAGGTGCCTCTGGCCCTGGGGCGCAACGGTGCGGTCATGACCCTGCGCAGCCATGCCGGCGGCGGCCATGTCTTCGCCGATGCGCCGGGGCGGCTGCTGATCGATGGCATCGAGGCGCTGCGTTCGGCTACCTGGAGTTTTCCCTCGTTCAGCCTGGAGAACGTTGCCCAGACCCTGCTGGGTGAAGGCAAGGCCATCGACACGCCGTACCAACGCATGGACGAAATCAATCGCCGCTTCGCCGAAGACAAACCGGCCCTGGCGCGCTACAACCTGAAGGACTGCGAACTGGTCACGCGCATTTTCGCCCATACCCGGCTGCTCGACTTCCTGCTCGAACGTGCGTCGGTGACGGGGTTGGCCGTGGACCGCAGCGGGGGGTCGGTAGCCGCGTTCTGTCACTTGTACATTCCACAGATGCACCGCCTTGGCTTCGTCGCGCCCAGCCTTGGCAGCCGCCCGGACGAAGCCAGCCCCGGCGGCTTTGTCATGGACTCGCGGCCAGGGCTTTACGACTCGGTGCTGGTGCTGGACTACAAGAGCCTGTACCCGTCGATCATCCGTACCTTTCTCATCGACCCGGTCGGGCTGATCGAAGGCCTGCGTCTGCCGGACGACGCACATTCGGTCGAGGGCTTTCGTGGTGGGCGTTTTTCACGCACACAGCACTGCCTGCCAGCCATCGTCGAACGGGTGTGGCAGGGCAGGGAAGCGGCCAAGCGCGAGGGCAATGCGCCGCTGTCACAGGCCTTGAAAATCATCATGAATGCCTTCTACGGAGTGCTTGGCTCCAGCGGTTGCCGTTTTTTCGACCCGCGCCTGGCGTCGTCGATCACCATGCGCGGCCACCAGATCATGCGCCAGACCAGGTCCCTGATCGAGGCGTGCGGCTACGATGTGATCTACGGGGACACCGACTCCACCTTTGTCTGGCTCAAGGGCGCCCATGCCGAGGCAGACGCGGCGCGCATCGGCCGCGAGCTGGTGGCAAAGGTCAACCAATGGTGGCAAGCCCATCTGCACGAGACCATGAACCTTCAGAGTGCGCTCGAGTTGCAGTTCGAGGTGCATTACCGGCGCTTTCTGATGCCCACCATCCGCGGTACCGACGAAGGCAGCAAGAAACGCTATGCCGGCCTGGTGCAGCGGCCCGACGGTGCTGAAGAAATGGTTTACAAGGGCCTGGAATCGGTGCGCACCGACTGGTCACCGCTGGCCCGGCAGTTCCAGCAGGAACTCTACGGCCGTGTGTTCCGCAGCGAGCCCTACCGTGATTACGTGCGCGAGTATGTGCGGCGAACGTTGGCGGGCGAGCAGGACGAACTGCTGGTTTATCGCAAGCGCCTGCGTCGCCCGTTGGCCGATTACCAGCGCAACGTGCCGCCGCATGTGCGTGCCGCGCGCCTTGCCGACGACTACAACAGGCGTCTGAAGCGCCCCCTGCAGTACCAGCGTGGGGGCTGGATCAGTTACGTGATCACCACCGCTGGCCCTGAGCCGCTGGAAAACCTGCAGGCACCGATCGACTACGATCACTACATCAGCCGTCAGCTCCTGCCGGTGGCCGATGCCATCCTGCCCTTTGTCGGCGATGATTTCGCGCGTCTTACCGACCATCAGTTACTGCTGTTCTGAGCGGGTGGTAGATAGCTAGGCGTCAGCATGACGCTACAGTCTTCAGACTCGGTCCTCCATGTCGTCGCGGAGGCAGAGATGCAGAACAATAGCAGTCAACCATCGGCTGTGGTCGATACCCTTGCCATGGCACAAGCATGCCAGGATCACTACATTGCACAGCGGCTGCCGGCCTGGATGAAGCGGCTGAGCATGGCCGAATTCACCTTGCTGAGCGAGGCGCTGCCTGAACTGCTGGCCTGCCGCGCAGGCTTGTCGTCAGCGCTGGCGCGGCTACGCAACCTGAATGCATTTACCCAGCCCTTGCTGCAGCAAGCACTCGGTGAACACGGCGGCCTTGACGCCGATCGCCTGTACTTTCGCCAGTGGTACACCTTTACCTCGCCCACGATCCATTATGTAACCAGTCGGCTTCCGGTTGTCGGCAGCGATTACTACGACATCCCTCTGCTCGAGGCTGCCTTAGGCAATTTCACCGCAGAACAGCAGCGCGACCAGCCACAGGGCAATTGCCTGGTCGATGTGCGCGGCGCAAAGCGTAGTGAACTGTCTGCACCGGGCTTCGCCAGGTTGTGTCGAACGCTGGATCTTGGGCAGAAATACCAGGCGCATCTGGATTCGGTACTCCAGCCCGAAGTCAGAGGATTGCTGACATGCCGGCAACGCTACAGCATGCTGGTGGATGCCCTGCAAGCCAAGGCGCAGGGCGTATTGAGCGCAGAGGAACTGCAGTGGGTGGTGGCGCTCTGCACCAAGGACACGCTCGGCAAGCTCGAAGGCGCATCGGTTCGCGTGCGACAGTTGGCGGTGTTCGGCTGCCGCTTGCAGCAGATCGTTGTGCTGGACGTAATCGACGCGGGCCTGTTGTTCAACACCAGCAAGCGCGTGTTGGTCTATGTACCGGGTGACCCGCACGGCCCCTGGAGCGTGCGCAGCGACCTGGAAGATTACGCCCGCCGGGTGCTTGGCAAACGCCTGCGCGAAGATGACTACCGGCGTTTCTTCGGCCGCTTCGTACGCCGACGCGATAGCCAGCGATTCTTCTCAGCCGTCAGTGAGCGCCTCGATGACGTGCCCGGCTGGGCAACCCGCGACCTCGATGAGCAGACCTTTGCCTATCGCCTGCCACTGTTCGAACACCTTGCTGACGACTGGATTGCGCGGATCAAGGACGATGCTGCGGTCATCGCCCCGCCCGTGGCCTTGCTTGATCGCGAGGTCCAGGCCGAACACGCCCGCCGTTTGCGCGCTGAAGGCTGGACCCTGTTGGGTGTTGCAGGGTTCTTCGTTCCGGGCATCGGCGCGGTGTTGCTGGGGGTGATGGCCTGGGAACTGCTTGAGCAGACGTTCCAGGTTGTAGGGGACTGGCAGGACAACGAACGCAATGCAGCACTGGCGCACCTGCTGAATGTAGGCAAGGGGCTGCTGGCTGTCGGGGCAACCGTTGCCGTCGTTGCCACGGCCCGGCGCGCCTGGAGCGTGGTGGACAAGCTGGTGCCCGCGCAGCTGGAAAACGGTGAGGAAAAACTGTGGAACGCAGACCTCAGCCCCTATCGCTGCGAAAGCCCGCCAGACACGGCGGAGCCGGACATGGAGGGTATGCACCGCCTGGGCGAGCGCCGCTGGATCAGCATGGACGGCCACTGGTATGAGATGACCTGGCACGACCACGATGAACAGTGGCAATTGCTCCCTTATCAGGGCTATGCGCCGCCGCTGCGTCACAATGGGGCCGGTGCCTGGCGGCTGTGGTGCGAGCAGCCCGCCGAGTGGGGCGACACACGCCAGTTGTTCCGCCGCCTGGGCGGGCCATTCAGCGACCTTGACGATGCGCAGATCGACCGGTCGCTGGCGATCCATGGCCTCGATGATCAGCACCTGCGAGCTTGGCATGTGTATGGCCGACCGCCGGAGGCAGCGTTGGCCGACACCGTCACGCGCGTGCGGCTCGCTGGCAGGATTGATACGTTGGTCAACCATTTGCGCGAGGGCGGTGTAACCGCAGACCCGCAACTGCTGCAGCGGGTCATGAGCCTTCCACAGGCGGCCGGCAAGGACGGGGCAGCGTTGGCCGATGTGGCGTGGGCCGGGCGCCGAGAACTGCTACAGGCGATGTACGAGGAGCAGAATCCCGACACGGACACTGGCCGCCTCTTACGACAGAATTTTGCCAGCCTGCACCGCTTGGCCGCTGATGAGGTGTTGCGCGATGCCAGCGAGGATGACCTGCAGCTTTTACGTGAGACGGGGCGCGTGCCGTTGCTGGTGGCTGAGGCTGCAAGGTTGCAGGTTGCGCGAATCCGAATGGCGCGGGTGTATGAGGCGCTGTGCATCGATACGCCGCAAAACCTCGACCTGGCGCGTGTGGTCTTGAATATGCTGGTGCATGTGCCGGGGGCTGGCGGGCCGGGGTGGCGGTTGTTCGACGGTGATGCTGGCGAGCCGTTGTTGACGGTCGAGGGATCGGGGCAGACATTTGACGTGCTTCATCGTCATGGGCTGTTCCGCCTGCGTGCCCGAACGCAAACGGATATTGGTGAGACAGGCGAGTTGTTCGAGACCTTGGCCGCAGCCTATGACGGCGCCTCGCAAGCGGCCATCGGTCAAGGCCAGCCCTTTGTGCCTGCGCTGCGCCAGGCGCTGACCAACCTGGCTTTCGACCAACGCCAGACTGTGGTGAATCTGCTCAGGCTGGAGCAGCCGAGCGGCTCGTTTCTCGCGCCGCAACGTCTGGCTGATGGCCGGATTGGTTACCCCATGGCGGGCGGCAGGCTCTGGGGGGCGTTAGGGCGAAACAGGCCAAGGGCGCTTCAGGCCCGGTTGCGAGACCTGTATCCGGCCTTTACCGACGAACAGATCGGCCGCTGGTTGGCCTCAAGTGACGCGCAGGCCAGGTTATCTATGCTGGAGCAGCAATATGGGGTGCTCAAGAGACACTTGACCCAGTGGGCACGCAGTGCCTTGCTGTCACCAGAACTGGCCGCCCGGCGTGAGTTCAGAAAGGGGCTGATCAACTGCTGGCGCTGTCTTGTGCCGGAATTGCAAGGGCAAGCAGCACTGGAGGACGGGCGCTTCATGCTGACCCAGACCATCAGCCGCTTGCGCCAGCTGCCGGTCCTGCCCGCGCAAGTGGGCTTTCCCCACGTCTCGATCCTGGCCTTGCGCGCCATGCGCGTGGAGCACGTTCCGGACGAGTTTCTGCGGGCGTTTCCCAACTTGCGCAACCTGGAAATCACCAACTGCCGACTCACGCGTTTGCCATTGCCTCTGATGCTTGTCCAGAGGCTGGAGGTACTCGACTTGTCTGGTAACCAGATCACGCTCGACCAAGGCCAGGCGTTGGTCTTGGCAGATTGCCGGTCCCTGGTGTACCTGAACCTTTCGGACAACCCGTTGCGCAGGGCATTTTCCGTCCAGGCAATGATCGAGCTGAATGCCCTCTACCTGTCGAACACTCAGTTACCCGAGTGCCCCTACGGGCTGATGGACGCGCCAGAACTGCACACCCTGAACCTCAGCGACAACCGTATTTCTGAACTGCCCGAGGGATTTCATCAGTCGCAGTTGTGGCGTTCGGGCAGGGTCGAGCTTTCCGGCAATCCGCTGGGGGCAGCATATGACGGGGTTTCAACCTGGCATTTGCTTGAGGCCAGTCGCGTGCCTTACCGGTTGCGCATTCTGGATGCGTTGCCTGGCGAACGTCGAGATGAAATGGCGGCACTGTGGGCCCATCTGGAGGCCGAGGAGCAATCGGAAGAGTTTTTCAATACCCTGTCGATGCTGACAGAATCCGGCGCCTTCAGTTTCTCATCGACGGCATCCGCGTTGGCGGCCCGTGTGTTCGACATGCTCCAGGCGATGTCTGAGCATGATGCCCTCAGGCAAGAGCTGTTCGAGCACGCAGCTGCGACCGGTTGCCAGGATAATGCCACCGCGCGTTTCGCCGACCTGGAACTGCGAGTGATGATATGGCGCACGAGGCACAGCGGATCTGCCCGGCCTGAACGTGCCTTGCTGAAGCTCGGTGCCCGGATGTGGCGGTTGGCGGTGCTTGAGCAAATTGCCGCTGAACATGCTTATCGGGTGGGGGCGGGTGCTGAATCGATCGAATTCGCCTTGGCCTATCGAATCGGCTTGCGCAAGTCTCTGGACTTGCCTGCCCAACCCGATGAAATGCTTTATGCAGGGATCCCTGCCTTGAGTAATCAGGACCTTCTCCTGGCCCGTGAAAGGATCTTGGCGCGACAGACTCGGGAGGGCATTGCTGATTACCTGTCACGCCAGTGGTTCTGGCAGGATTACTTGCGCAAGGCCTCGGCGGTTCGCTTGCAAGTGCCCCAATCCATGCACGCGGAGCTGGAACGGCTGATGGCGCTGGGGAATCGGGACGAGGAAATCGCGCGGCTGCAGATCCGCAATCAGCAACGCGAGCATGCGGTGTTGCTGCAGTTGACGCTGGAGGCGCTGGACCGGAACACGGTGCAGCGTCCGCTCCGCTAGCGGGTTGGCGGTTGTCTGAACGCAGGCATTAGCTATATAGCGCCTGGCGGGGAGCAGGCAACTTAGTCTGGCCTCTTTTCATGAAGAGGCCCCCGCTATGGACACCACTTTGCCGTCAGATGCGCAGGCCGCCATCGACGCTTTCCAGGACGGCATCATCGGCAGGCGCCTGCCACCCTGGTTGCGTCATGCACCTGCTGAGCAACTGCCTGAGATCGGCCGGGCATTGGCAAACAGCCTTCGCTGCTGTGAGCAAGTGAACACGGTGTTGCGAGGTATCGAGGGCATCGACAGTTTCGTCGCATCAGCCCTGGGGAAGGCCCTCGACGAGCGTTATGGGCTTGGCCGTAACCCTTACTCGCTCAGGTTTCTGGAAGGCCGCCGGGAAGCTGTGATCAACAGTCAGCCAGTGGGCGCGCACCTGACGGCCGTGGTCTATGAAGAAAGGCCGCTGCTCGAAGTGGCATTGCGCAACTTCACGGCCGCCCAGGCGCAGGAAGGTGGCCAGCCGCGCGGTAACCGATTGCTGCTTCCACGCCACGGTACGGTCAAACCCCCTACGAGCATCGAGTTTGCCGGACTGTGTCGTGAGCTGGACCTGGGTGAGTGCTATCAACGTCATCTGGATGCCATCCTCACGCCCGCTGGCAGTGCCGAGCGCCTGGTATCACAGCTTGTAGATGCCACGCGCTACACCATGCTTGTGGACGCCTACAAAGCCAGGCAGGAGGGAACGCTGGATGCCAGCGAACTCAATGTGATGGTGGCTGTGTGCGAGAAGGGTGAGCTGCCGCGCTTGGCGGGCGACCTTGTGCAGGCCAGGCAACTGAGTTTGCTGGGCTGCCAGATTGAGCAGGTGACTGTGTTCGTTGTGGTTGAGCAGGGCGTTTTGTTCAACACGACGCGTAGGCTGTTGCTTTACGTGCCTGGGGACCCTTTTTCGCCTTGGCGCGCGTTCGAGAGCCTCGACAAACTGAACCGCGAACTGGGCCGCCGCTTGCGAGACAAGGCCTATCAGCGTTTCTTCAGCCGCTTCGTGCTGCGGCGTGACAGCCAGGCTTTTTTTGCCCAGGTCGCGGAGCGCTTCGATGATCTGCCGAGCTGGGCTTTTCGCGATCTCGAACCGCGTTTGCAGGCTTACCCGCAGCCGTTGTTCATCAGCCTGGCGCAGGCACGTATCCACCAGATCAAGGAGGATGCGGCGATGATCGCGGTCCCTGTGGCCAGGCTGGATCGTGAGGTTCAGCGCCAGCATGACCTGCGCCTTGCAGCCGAAGGCTGGGCGCTGCTCAACCTGGCCAGTTTCTTTGTGCCTGGGGTTGGCCTGGCGCTGCTGGCCGTGACGGCCTGCGAACTGCTGGGCGAGGTCTACCATGGCGTCGAGGCCTGGCAGGAAGGCGATCGCCAGGAGGCGCTCGACCATTTGACCCATGTGGCGACAGACCTTGCCGTGCTGGCGACCACGGTCGCCGGGGTGGGTGTGGCTCGACGGGTTTGGGCACGCTCTGCGAAGGTCGATGCCATGGTGCCGGCGCGGCTGGAGGACGGTACTGAGAAACTCTGGCAACAAGACGTGACCCCGTTTCAAAGCCAGGCACCCGTTGCCGCCTCAAGCCCGGACGCCTTGGGTATTCGGCGTCAGGATGGGCGGGCCTGGATCGAAATGGACGGGCATCACTATCGCGTGACCGAGGCAGGTGATGATCAATGGCAGTTGTATCCAGTCGACGGCCACGGGCCGTTGCTGCGCCACAATGGCGCAGGTGCCTGGCGGTTGTGGAGCGAGCAACCGGCTCGGTGGACTGACAGATACCGCATGTTCCGGCGTTTGGGTGAGCCCTTCAATGGGCTGAATGACGAACAGATTGATCAGGTTCTGCTGTTCCATGGCCTTGATGGCGACGATGTGCGGGGCTTGCATGTACACGCCCAGCCTCCGAGCCCCGGGATGATCGACAGTGTGGAGCGGGTCAGGCTTGATCAACGCATCCGCAGCATGATTGGCCGTCTGCGCAGCGGCGAGCCGGTAGAAGATGCAACAGTGCTCGATCACGCTCGGCGCTTGCCAGGCGCGAGTGGCCTGACAGGTCAGGCACTGGCCGCGCTGGCATGGACGCAACGCCGAACACTGCTGCAGCACCTTTTCGAAGCCTTGCAGCCCAGCGACACCCCTGGCAGCGCGGCGCTGCGTCGGGTGTTCCCGGGGCTGAGCGCGCGCACTGCGCAAGCACTGGTACAGGCCGCCAGCAGCATTGATCGCACGCGGCTGCTGTCCAGCGGCAGGGTTGCATTGGGGCTGGCCGAGGCGGCAAGGGGCAGTGTGCTGGCGACACGCCAGGCTCGGGTATTTGAAGCGTTGTACCTTGATACCCCGCAGCAAGCAGACCTGGCACGGGTGGCCTTGGGCTTGCTGCGGTATCTACCCGGAGGCGACCAAGGTGTGTGCTGGCGTCTGTACGAAGGTAGCCTGGGCGGGCCGATGCTGGCGAAGACTGAGCAAGGGCCGCGAGCGTTCGATCTGGTACACCTGAACGGCAGGTTTCAACTGCATGACAGCCAGGGCACGGCGCTGGGTGAGGCAGGTGAGTTGTTCGACGTCATGGCGCCAGCCTATACCGAAGGGCAACGGCAGGCGATGGGGATCGGCGATCCATTCGCGCACAACCTCAGGGTGATGCTGGCGCGCGAAGCGGTACGCCATCGTGATGAGATCAGCCGTTTGCTTGGCGCGGTACGCCCAGGTGCTGTCCGAGGGCCCATGCGCTTGGCCGATGGGCGTATTGGCTACCCGTTGGGTGGTGGCGGAGTAGGTGGTTTCGCATCAAGGGGCAGTGCCCTGAGGGCAACGCTGCGTGATCTCTTTCCGTGGTTGAGTGATGAGCAGGTCGAGACCTTCGCCGATGACGCCAGGCGTTCAGGGCATCAGATTGAACACGTACTGGCTGACCTTCGCAATGAGTTCGCAGTCCTTCGCGCCACATTGAATACCTGGGTGGCACGAGGGCAGGGCGATGTCAGGGAAGACCGAGAGGCTTTACGCCAGACGTTGTTCAATTGCTGGCGGCGGTCGGTAGGCGTGGGGGAACTGCAAATCAATGCACAGGAAAACCTCCATGTCATGTTCTGCAATTTCAGATCGAGCGGCTTGCCCAACATACCCGCACAGGTCAGCTTCAGAGGTGTGACCAGCCTGTCGCTGCTACACCTTGACCTTCTGGAGGTGCCCAGCAGCCTGCTGCTGGCCTTCCCTAACCTGCAAACCCTCGATCTGGGTGGGAACCTGTTGACGCGCCTTCCTCAGCCGTTGCTGCAGATAGCGCAGCTGCGGCATCTGAGCCTGACCAACAACCGGATCGTCCTGAACATTGCACAAACCGCCACGCTGGCCAGTTGCACGAGCCTGCAGTCTCTCGACCTGTCCTACAACCCCCTGGGGAGCAGGTTCACGTTGGCGGGTTTGGCTGAATTGCGTTGGCTGAACTTGCGCGACACACAGATCTCGCAGTTTCCACTGGGCGTGTTCGACAACGCTCAGTTGGTATCCGTTGACTTGCGGGATAACCGGATCAGGCACATTCCAGAGGGTTTCTACCAGTTGCCCGTGTGGCAGCAGCGGCGGTTCCGCTTGAATGCGAACCCCTTGGGCGAGGCCCAGACGTTACGCTTGCAGGCTTCGTTGAGTAGCGTTGATCCGGCCCTCGACGAGGAGCAAGTGCTTCTGCGGCTGCAGCACGCGCGTGAAGTATGGGGGGATGCCGTGGCCCCGGAGCATCGCGGCTTGATGCTTGCTGCCTGGGACTCGCTGGATTCAGGGCAGGACGCCGAGCGTTTCTTCCGGGTGCTTCGCCAGTTGTTGTTGTCCGAAGACTTTCGTGTCAACGCGCGTGCACTGGGCAATCGGGTCATGGCGGTATTGCAAGCGATGGCCATTACGCCAGAGCTGCGGCAGAACTTGCTGTCAGTGGCAAATGATGAGTGGGGGTGCCAGGATGGTGCAACCTGGTGCTTGAGCAACCTTGAACTGAACTTGCTGGTTTGGCAGGTTGAGCACGCGGCTCAGGGAGAAAGCGAACGTGCTTTGCTAGACCTGGGCAGACGTTTATGGCGCCAGGATGCAGTCGACATGTTCGCTACCCGATGGGCGCTACAGCATGGCAGGACGCTGGAAGGAAGCGAGGTGGGGTTGGCTTTCAGGGTCGGGCTGAGGGAGCGTCTCGACTTGCCGCTGCAGGTGGGAGAAATGAGCTTTCTTGCGATCTCAGGCGTCTTGGATGCGGACCTGGCAGAAGCAGAGGCTGCGGTGCGGGATGCGGAAACGCCGGAAGAGATTGCCCGCTCCATGGTTGACCGTGAATTCTGGCAGGCGCACCTGGAGCGTTCTCATCCTGAACGATTCGCTGCGGTCGACCTGCCGTTCAGAAGGCAACTCGAAAGGGTGCTTGACGACGAAGCGCTGAGCGAAGGGGCCAGGATCGACCAGGCGGATGCCATTCGTGATGCGCAGCGCGCTGCACGCAGAGGGCTGATGCTGGATCTGACGATTCAAGCGATGGAAGTGGGACCCAAGGGGCCATCGATCGATGTGCGTTGACATGCGTTCAGGGCAAGGGCTCGCCTGGCCCTGCCACAGCGGCTTTGGGCTATGCTCAATCAAGCTGACAGTAGTTCTACCAGCGCCGTAGTCTTGGCTTCAGGTGGCTCGGAAATCGACAGTTACTTTTGCACACCCCGCTCTGGAACGAAGTGGTTTAGGCTCCCTGTCGGATTTTTCTCCGTGATCTGTAGTCATTGGTATATCGAGACAATAAGGAGATACGCATGCTTGTCCGGTCACTGACCCTCGCAACCTTGCTTGCTGTTGCCGGCCCCCTGTTTGCCGCAGACAGTGATGCGCCTCTAGCCAAGGAACTGGGCAAGGCCAGACCATTGGTGGTTATCGCTCCCAGCAGTGCCGACCCGACGTTGCGAGGGTTGAACAAGGCGCTCGAGGACCCGGCCACTCAGGCTGCGTTCAAGGAGCGCAACCTTGTCCTGTACAGCGTCGCCAACATGATGGGCAAGCGAGAGGACAAGAACCTCGAGCAGCAGACCACAATGGCCCTGATTCGGGAGCTGAAGCTGGGTGCGAGCAAGGGTACCAAGGTGATTCTGGTGGGCAAGGACGGTGAGCGGCACATGCTCAAGGACGACGACAGCGGCGAGGCCATCGACCCGCAGGTGATCTTCAAGGCGGTCGATGAACTGCCCGCCAGTGAAAAGGCACTGGCGGCGCCCGAGCCCGTAGCGGCGACCCCGCAAGCCAAGGCCAAGGACAGCAAGCCGGCCAAGCCCGCAGCCCCGCCCAAACCGCTGGAAGACTAAACACGGCTCATGGCCCCAGGGCACCTTGGGGCCCGTTGCCGGGTGGTGTGTATCGCACTGTATCTGCCTGTGCTGCAGACCTACTGCCATACAAAAGCGCGCCTGGCACGATACATCCCCGACAAACCGCAACGGCCTAATGGCTCCACTTTCCAACCCAGTGGAGCTGCATCATGACTCAAGCAAAAAACACCCTCGGCTTGCTCGGCGCCGCCCTGATCGGCAGCATGGCATTGAGCAACAGTGCGTTCGCCGTCGAGCCGCTGGCCCAAGGTTACCAACTGGCTTCGGCCAAAGTGGCCGGCGAGGGCAAGTGCGGTGAAGGCAAGTGCGGCGGCAGTGGCAAGGCTTCCCAAAGCGAAGGCAAGTGCGGTGAGGGTAAATGCGGCGCCGGCGCCAAGGCCGGGGCTGAGGGCAAGTGTGGTGAAGGCAAGTGTGGCGACGCCTCGTTCGCCAAAACCGACAGCAATCACGATGGCAAGGTCTCGCGCGATGAGTTTTTGGCGGTGGCCAAGGACCGTGCCCGTGATTTCGACACGATCGACCGCAACCATGACGGTTTCATCTCCGAGCAGGAAGCGGCGGATCACCTCAAGGCGATTTATCAGGCCAATGGCAAGGCCATGCCTGATGGCTTGTTCAGCCACCTGACCGGCAAGCCCTGACTTTCTACCTCATGAAACGCCACAACGCTCCTCCTGCTGGCCAGGTGGGGCGTTGTGCCTGTTGGAGAGCTTTTATGTTTCCCGCAATGTTGAACATCGGGCTAGGCCTGCGTCGCGGCCTGTTGCCGGAACTGCTGGCCATGGAGGCGGATGCAGTGGACTTTCTGGAGTGCGCGCCGGAAAACTGGATTGCCGTGGGTGGCGCCTACGGCAAGGGCCTGGCCCAGCTGGCGGAGCGCTTTCCTGTCACCTGTCATGGGCTGTCTTTATCGCTGGGTGGCAGCGCGCCGCTGGACCGCCATTTTCTTGAGCAGACCCGGCAGTTTCTCGACCGATACCAGGTGCGACTGTACAGCGAGCACCTGAGCTATTGCAGTGATGACGGGCACCTGTACGACCTGATGCCCATCCCGTTCACCGATGAAGCCGTACGCCATGTGGCCGCGCGCATACGCCAGGCTCAGGAGCAGCTGGAGCGGCGCATTGCCGTGGAGAACATCAGCTACTATGCCGCGCCGTATCAGGCGATGAGCGAACTCGACTTCATCCGGGCGGTGCTTGATGAAGCCGATTGTGACCTGCTGCTGGACGTCAACAACGTCTATGTCAACGCCTGCAACCATGGTTACGACGCCCGGCAATTCCTTGCAGGCCTGCCCCAGGCGCGCGTGGCCGGGATGCACGTTGCCGGGCATTACGATGAAGCGCCGGACCTCAAAGTGGATACCCACGGGGCCGCCGTGAAGGAAGATGTCTGGACGCTGTACGCCACCGCTTGTGCGCGCTTCGGCGTACGGCCGACGGTGCTGGAGCGTGATTTCAACTACCCGCCCTTGGCCGAACTGTTGGCCGAGACGGCGCGTATGCGTGCTGTGCAATGCGCTGCCGGAGGGCAAGCAGATGAATGAGACCTTGCGTGCGCAGCAGTATGCCTTGGCCCGTCACCTGCGCGACCCGCAGCGCCATGCCCCGCCGCCCGGCGTCGAGGCCCGCCGCCTGAGGGTTTACCGCGAATTGTTCTATGGCGCCATCGAAGGCTTGCTGGCTGGCAGCTTCCCGGTCATGCGCCAGGCGTTGGGCGAGCAGCGCTGGCATGCGCGAGTAGGTGATTTCTACGCCAGTTACCGTTGCCAGACGCCGTTGTTTACCGAAGTTGCCGAAACGTTCGTCGACTACTTGCAAGGTGTGGCGCTGGACACCCCTTGGCAGTTGGAGCTGGCGCATTATGAGTGGGTCGAGGCGCAGCTGTACCTGAGCGACGCCGAGGACCCGGTGCATGACCCTGATGGTGACCTGCTGGATGGGCAGCCGTTGTTGTCTTGTGTGGCGCGCGTGTTGGCCTATCGTTGGCCGGTGGACAGCATTGGCGTGGACTACCAGCCAACGGCTACCCCGGCGTCGCCTACCTTGCTGCTGGTTTATCGCGATGCCCGGTTGCAGGTGCGCTTTGCCCGGTTGGCCCCTATGGCGTATCGGTTGCTGGCGGAGCAGGGGACTGGAAGAGAGCGGCTGCAGGCATTGGGCGGGGATGTGCAGCAAGGGTTGGCATTGTTGCAGGCATTGCGCGAGCAGGGTGTCATTGTCGGAACCGTTTGAAGGCATTGGGGGCTGCGCAGCAGCCCCCGGTCCTTATCTGCCGAACCGCGTGCCAAGCCAATGATCGAGGCTAAGGCGCCCGGCGCCCTTGAGTAGCAGTGGCAGCAACGCTATCAGGTAGATCAGCGGCAATTTGTAATTGCCGAAGCCCTGGTCGGTAATGGCATAGCCTTGGGCCAGCTCCGCCAGGCCCGACCAGTGCGCCGGCCAGTGCACTGCCGCTATCGCTACAACGGTCACCACCATCAAACCCAGCGATGCCAGCCGGGTACCCAAGCCCAGCAACAGCAGCAACGGCAGTACTAACTCGGCCCACATCGACAGCTGCCAGTTCAGCTCTGCGGGCAGCAGGTTGAAGGGGAACGGGAAGCTGGACTGCAGGTCGGCGAACCAGTTGCTGCCGTTGAATTTCTCCAGGCCGGATTCGAAAAACTCCCAGGCCAGAAATACCCGTAATGGCAAGTCGGCGCTCCAGCTGCCGATGCGATCAACGGTGGTCAGGGTACGGGTCAAGGTCGTCATGTGCGGTGCTCTCTTCAGGCAAGGGCGCGGGTGCTGCGGCGTTGTTTACGGGCCACTTTGGCGGTGAGCTTGATGGCGATGGCGCTGAACATCAGGGCGAACGCCAGCGGGTACCAGCCCCCCATGGGGATGCGTTTGTAGAACGACAGGCAGAACACCCCAGCCAGTACCCACATGCCGCTGCTGTGCAGCGCTTGCCAGGCACGGCCGCCCAACAGCCGCATGGGCGCCTTGAACGAGGTGGCGGTGAGCAGCAGCAAGAACAGGTAGCCGACCGTACCGGGCAGGCTGGACGTGAGCGTGCGGCCTGCCCAGAACAGTTCGGGGAACTGCTGGGCGTAGCGATAAATCAGCACGCCATGCACGGTGTGGGAGAACGCGAATGCCAACCCCAGGTAGCGTCGCTCCTGAAGGATGCGGCGGCTTGAGGTGCCAGGCAGCAAGGTCACCAGCGACGAGGCCAGGAACGCCAGCAAGAACAGTGCGAACGAGCTGCGTGCGGTGGCACGAATGGCACTGCGCAAGCCGTCCGGGTCAGGTTGGCTGGCCAGGACCACGGCGCTCATCGCCAGGGTCAGGCCGGCAAGGGCGGCGAACAGCTTCCAGCCGGAGGGCAAGGTGAAGGCTTTCATGAGGGTCTCCCGGGGTGTGGTTGTGTGACCGGGAGTGTCTCGAGGCGGGGTATCTGCAGTGTGTCAGGGGGATGCAGTTGTGTATCTGTTTGTAGAGGCGACCTCGCTTTTTACAGGAGCGGCCCGATCGAGATCCAAGGCCGTTCCTGCCAACGATCGCAGATGCACTTCAGGTGAGTTCGATCTGCGCGCACAATCCGCCCTGTTCGCGGTTGCTCAGTGTCAGCCGCCCCCCCATGGCCTGGATCAGCTGGTGGGCAATGGCCAGTCCCAAGCCGGTGCCACCCGTGCTGCGATTGCGTGAACCTTCCACCCGGTAGAACGGCTTGAGCACTTCATCCAGCTCGTCACCGGGTATCCCTGGCCCGTTGTCGAGCACGCGGATGATGGTGGTACTGCCCTCGCAGGACACATGCAGCTCGGCAGCACCTGCAAACTTCAGGGCATTGTCGACCAGGTTCACCAGTACCCGACGCAGCGCATGCGGGCGGGTTTCCAGCAGGGTACCGCTGTTGCCGTGGCGTTCGACCTGGGCGCCGCTGTCCTGGTAGTCGAATACCAGGCTGTCGAGAAAGGCATCAAGGTTGACCCGGCATGTCGCTTCGGTGCTGCTGTCCATGCTGCGGGCATACGCCACGCCTTCGCGCACCAGGTGTTCCATTTCATCCAGGTCGTTCCAGAACTTGTCCCTTTCGACCCCCTCATCCATCACTTCGACCCGCAACTTCATGCGAGTGATCGGTGTTTGCAGGTCGTGGGAAATGGCCGCCAGCAACTGCATGCGTTCCTTGAGGTGGGCAGCAATGCGCGCCTGCAGGGCGTTAAAGGCCACGGCAGCGTAGCGCACTTCGCGTGGGCCGCTTTCATCCAGTTGCACGCCGGGCTGGTCCGGGTCGAGGTTGTCCACGGCCTGGGCCAGACGGGTTAGCGGGCCGATGGCCAGGCGTACGGCCAGCCAGGTACACAACAACAGCACAGCGAGCTGAATCAGCAGCACCACGGGCAACCATCGGGCTACCGGGACCGGTGCTGGCGTCACGTCGATGGTCAGGGGCGCGCCGTCGGCCAGGTTCAGATGTGCCTGGAAATGTGCATTGGGCCCAGGGATTTCCAGAAAGGTCAGGCGGTAGTCGCTGCCAATGGCCTTGACGATCGACGCGGCGGCCATCGGTGGGTCACTGCTCGGCATCGCTTCGCCGGCCAGGCCTTGGTCGAGGCGATAGCGATAGGTGCGCCGTTCCAGGCGCGGCAGCCAGGCGGCACGCTCGGCTGCGGGCAGGCGGTCAAGGATGGCAACCGAGGTCGCCACGTCCTGCTCGAGGTTGCTGAGCATCATCGAGCGGCTGCTGATATAGCGCTCGTAGGCCTGCAGGCCAAACGACAGACCATAGGCCAACACCAGGCCGGTGAAGAAGATCAGTGCCAGGCGCGAGGCCAGGGTGCGTGGCCATTTCATGAGGGGGACTCGAGCAGTTGCACCGGCAGCGAGAACACGTAGCCCTCGCTGCGCACGGTCTTGATGCAGCTGGGCTCGCGGGCATCGTCACCCAGGCGCTGGCGCAGGCGGCTGACCAGCAAGTCGATGGAGCGGTCGAAGATGTCGGCTTCGCGGCCCTGGGTCAGGTTAAGCAGCTGTTCACGGCTGAGCACCCGCTGCGGGTGGTCGAGGAACACCCGCAGCAGGCGGTATTCGGCGCCGCTCAGGGCCACCAGGGTGCCTTCGCTGTCGAGCAGGTGGCGCGCGGTGGTGTCCAGGCGCCATTGACCGAAACCCAGCAGGCGGCTGCTTTCACTGATGGTCAGGTTGGGTGGCAGCATGCGTGTGCGGCGCAGCACGGCGTTGATGCGGGCGAGCAGTTCGCGGGCCGAGAACGGTTTGGTCAGGTAATCGTCGGCGCCCATTTCCAGGCCGATGATGCGGTCGGTTTCGTCATTGCGGGCGGTCAGCATCAACACCGGCGTGTTGCGGTGCTTGCCGGCGCGCAGCTCGCGGCACAACAGCAGACCGTCGTCGCCGGGCATCATGATGTCGAGCACGATCAGGTCGACGCTGTTGGCTTCGAGAAAGGCGCGCATCTGCCGGCCGTCGGCGACGATGCTGGTGCGCAGGCCGTTCTTCTTCAGGTAGTTGCCGACCAGTTCGCGGATCTCGCGGTCGTCGTCGACGATCAGGATGTGATCGACGTGTTCCATGCGCTGGGTTCCTGTGCAAAGGGGGTTGGGCGCAGTGTACCGAGCGCGTTCGCCCTTGCCTGCGGGAGTTTGTATTGCAGTGTATCTGGCACGGGCAGGGATACAGCAGGAAGCACATCACAACGTTGGGCGACACATGCGCGATACCTGGCAGGCGTGAAATGGCTCTCGACCGGGGAGCAACACTCCCCACCCCCAAGTGTTACCTAGGAGAGATGCCATGAACGTCAAGACTATCGCCAGCGCCAGCCTGTTCGCCGTGCTCAGCTTCGGCGCCATCGCTGCCCAGGCCGCCACTGCCCCGATGCAGGATGGCGGGGTCATGCAGTACCGCTACGGTGAGCCTCTGGATGTGAAGAAAGTGCTGTCGGTGCAGGATGATCAGAGCAACGCCTGTGGCCTGGTGAATACCCGAATGGACTACCTTGACTCCCATGGCCAGGCGCAGAGCGTGCAGTACCGCACCTACGCCACGGGCGGTTGCCATGACAACTGATCGCCGCCGGATGCTCAAGGCAGGCGGTTTTGCGCTGGCGCTGATGGGGCTTGGATTGGCTGGGCACCTGAAGGCCCGCGACAGCTACGGCGCCATGCCGTCGCTGTCCGGCGCCAGCCAGTGGTTGAATTCGGCGCCGCTGGATGCCCCGGGGCTCAAGGGCAAAGTGGTGCTGGTGGACTTCTGGACCTGGGACTGCATCAACTGCCGGCGCAGCCTGCCGCATGTGAATGAGTGGGCGCGGCGCTATGCCGATCAAGGGCTGGTGGTGGTAGGAGTGCACACACCCGAGTACGACTACGAGCATGATGTCGGCACTTTGCGGGACAAGGTTGCCCGGTTGGGTATCGGGTATCCGGTGGCGGTAGATAACGACTACAAGGTGTGGAATGCCTGGGGCAACCAGTTCTGGCCGGCGCATTACTTTGTCGACCGCAAGGGGCAGGTGCGCCATGTGCACTTTGGCGAGGGGGATTATGGCGGGCAGGAACAGGTGATACAGGCTTTGCTGGATGAAAAAGAGTGATTCTCCTGTACCGGACTCTTCGCGGGCATGCCCGCCCCCACAGGGAGCGTGCAATCAGTAACGTTTGCGCAGTACCTGTGGGAGCGGGCGTGCCCGCGAAGAAGCCAACACTTTTCTATCAGGTGAAACTGGCAAAGTGCGCCTGCATCCGCGCCGCATCCGCCTGCCGTCCGCTGAACAGCTCGAATGCCTTCACCGCCTGGAACACCGCCATGTTGCTGCCATCCAGCGTGCGGCAGCCCAGTGCCCGGGCCGCGCGCAGCAGTTCGGTCTCCAGCGGGAAGTAGATGATCTCGGCCACCCACAGGCGGGCATGCAGCAACTCCACCGGCAGTGGCGTGCCCGGTAGCTTGGCCATGCCCACTGGCGTGGTGTTCACTAGCCCGTCCGCCTCGGCCAGGGCTGTGGCCAGGTCGGTGCCAAGCACGGCGCGCCCTGCGCCGAAATGGCCGTTCAGGTTATCCACCAGCGCCTGCGCACGGGCTGCGTCCACTTCGAACAGCACCAGCCGCTCTACCCCTTCACCCAGCAGGGCATGGGCCACGGCCGAGCCAGCGCCACCGGCACCCATCTGCACCACCTGGCGCCGTGCCACACCGGGCAGGCCACGGCGCAAGCCTTCGGCAAAGCCCAGGCAGTCGGTGTTGTGGCCGACGCGCTTGCCGTCCTTGAGCACCACGGTGTTTACCGCGCCGATACCGCGGGCCTCGTCGGACAGTTCGTCGAGCAACGGCAGGATCGCCTGCTTGAACGGGTAGGTAATGTTCAGCCCGGTGAAACCGGTATGTTGCGCGGCTTCGAGCAGGCCGGGTAGGGCGCTGTCGTCCAGTTGCAGCTGGTCGGCGTCGATCAGCCGGTACAAGTAGCGCAGGGCCTGGGCGTCGCCTTCGTGTTCGTGCAGGGCCGGCGTACGTGACAGTTGGATGCCGCGGCCGATCAGGCCGGCGAGGATGGCTTGCTGGCTCATGCTGTACGCTCCTGCAGCAACTCGGCGAAGTGGCTCAGCGCCATGCGGTAGCCGTGGCTGCCCAGGCCGCAGATGACACCGACGGCGATGGACGATACGAACGACAAGTGACGGAACGGCTCGCGTTTGTGCACATTGGACAGGTGCACCTCGATCACCGGCAGTTCGCTGGCCACCAGGGCATCGCGGATGGCGACCGAGGTGTGCGTCCAGGCGCCGGGGTTGATCACGATGCCGGCGCAGCGGCCACGGGCAGCGTGGATCCAGTCGATCAGTTCGCCTTCGTGGTTGGTTTGGCGAAACTCGATTTCCAGGCCGTGGGCGTGGGCAGTGTCGGCACATCCCTGAGCCAGGTCAGCGAGGGTTTCGTGGCCGTACTGGGCAGGCTCGCGGGTGCCCAGCATGTTCAGGTTGGGGCCGTTGAGCACGAGAATAAGGGGCTTCATGACGGGCATCGCTTTGTTGTTGTTGAATGCACGTAGTTTTGTACTGACTGGTTAGTTCCGTCAATTGGACAAGATCGTCGCACCGGGAAAGTGGGCGATTATCGAACTTCTTGGGCGTTCACCGTCCTGTACCCAGCAGCACAGGGCTGCGCCTGCAAAGGACCGCAGCACGTCATTACAAAATTGTAATCTTGCCGCCACCGCCCCGATAACCGGCCCTTTCTACAGTCCTTCGCCAACGCTTCGCCGAGAGGACCTGTGTCGTGCCCATCCCCCGCAAGATCGCCTTGCTCTGGCTGTTGCTGGCCAGTGCAACCAGCGTCCAGGCCAGCCAAATGCTGAGCCTGCCCCAGGCGCTTGCCGCCGCTTTTGCCCAGAACCCGGAGCTGGCTGCAGCCGGCCGTGAAATTGGCATTGCCGATGGCGAACGGCGCCAGGCCGGGCTGATCCCCAACCCGGAGCTGGCCTGGGAGGTCGAGGACACCCGTCGCGACACCAGCACTACCACCGTCACCCTCAGCCAGCCGCTGGAACTGGGCGGGAAGCGCGGCGCACGCCTCGCCGTGGCGGGGGCCGGCCAGGCCATTGCCCAGCTCGACCTGGAGCGCCAGCGCAACGCCCTGCGGGCCGATGTGGTGCAGGCTTTTCACGCTGCCTTGCGTGCGCAGACCGCGCTGGAGCTGGCGCAGCAGTCGCAGGCATTGACTGAACGCGGCCTGCGGGTGGTGCAAGGGCGGGTTACGGCAGGCCAGTCATCACCGGTGGAGGCCACCCGTGCCCAGGTGCAACTGGCCCAGGCCCAGACCGAAGTGCGCCGCGCGAAAACCCAGCGCAGCGTGGCCTACCAGGCCTTGGCCCGGTTGACGGGCAGCCCGCTGGCAAGCTTCGACCGGTTACAGGCGGCCAACCTTTCGCCAGGCATCGCGCCGGGTGCCGACACCTTGCTTGAACAGGTCGAACAGACCGTTGAATGGCGCCTGGCCGCTGCCCAGGTCGAGCGCGGCGATGCGTCCCTGGGTTCGGAGAAAGCCCAGCGTATCCCCAACCTCACCGTCAGCCTTGGCAGCCAGTACAGCCGCGAAGACCGGGAGCGGGTGAACGTGGTTGGCCTGTCCATGCCGTTGCCGCTGTTCGACCGCAACCAGGGCAATGTCCTGGCGGCTGCGCGCCGTGCCGACCAGGCGCGCGACCTGCGCAATGCCGTGGACCTGCGACTGCGCAGTGAAACCCGTAGCGCCATCAGCCAGTGGGAGACGGCGATGCAGGACGTTGAAGCCTATGACCGCACCATCCTGCCGGCTGCGCAGCAGGCCGTGGACACCGCCACCCGCGGTTTTGAAATGGGCAAGTTCGCTTTCCTCGATGTACTCGACGCCCAGCGCACGCTGATCGAGGCGCGCGGGCTGTACCTCCAGGCGCTGGCCTCGGCGACCGACGCCCGCGCACACGTGGAGCGGATCTACGGCGATCTCGATGGCCTGAGCAACAAACCCGATAGCAGGAGCAACAATGACTAACCCACGCAAGCTAGCCCTTCTGGCCACTGCCGTTGCGGCGCTTGGCCTCGCTGGCCTGGCCTGGACCGGCACCCTCGGCCAGGCGTCCAAGGCTCAAGCCCCCCATGACGACCATGGTCAAGACAGCCACGGCCACGCTGCAGAGCAGGCCGCCGAAGGCCATGCAGAGGAGGGGCATGGCGAAGAAGAGGGCCAGTTGCACCTGTCTGTCGCCCAGATCGAAACGGCTGGCGTGCAACTGGCTGCCGCTGGCCCCCGTGAGTTGGGCACCGCCATCAGCTTCCCGGGTGAGATCCGCTTTGACGAGGACCGCACCGCACATGTGGTACCCCGCGTGCCGGGTGTGGTCGAAGCGGTGCAAGCCGAGCTGGGCCAGGCGGTCAGGCGCGGCCAGGTACTGGCGGTGATTGCCAGCCAGCAGATCTCCGACCTGCGCAGCGAACAGCAGGCCGCCCAGCGTCGTCTGGAATTGGCGCGGTTGACCTTTCAGCGGGAGCAACAGCTGTGGCAGGAGCGAATCAGCGCCGAGCAGGATTACCTGCAGGCGCGCCAGGCCCTGCAGGAGGCCGAGATCGCTCTGGCCAACGCTCGGCAGAAGGTCGCGGCGGTGGGCCCGGCCGGTGCCGGCAACCGCTATGAACTGCGCGCACCCTTCGATGCGGTCGTCGTGGAAAAGCACCTGACCGTGGGTGAGGTGGTCGACGCGACCAGCAACGCGTTCACCCTGTCCGACCTGAGCCGGGTGTGGGCCACCTTCGCTGTGGCCCCTCGTGACCTGGACAAGGTGGTAACCGGCCGCGATGTCACGGTCAGTGCGCCGGACCTGGGCGCCCAGGTCCAGGGCAAGGTCAATTACGTCGGCAGCCTGCTCGGCGAGCAGAACCGCGCCGCCACTGTGCGCGCCACACTTGCCAATCCCAATGGCGCCTGGCGCCCCGGGCTGTTCGTCAATGTAGCGGTCAGCGTCGACCGCTTCGATGCCGCCGTGGCGGTGCCGGAAAGCGCCCTGCAAACCTGGGAGGCGCAGACCGTGGTGTTTGCCCGCACTGCGGAAGGCTTCGAGGCGCGCCCGGTGAAGACTGGCCGTCGCGATGCTGGCCAGGTTGAAATCACCAGCGGCCTGGCCGCCGGTACTCAGGTTGCGGCCGCTGGCAGCTTTGTCCTCAAGTCGGAACTGGGCAAGGGCTCGGCCGAGCACAGCCACTGATCACGGGGACACCTGCATGTTCGAACGCCTGATTCAATTTGCCATCGAGCAGCGCCTGGTGGTGATGCTGGCCGTGGTCCTGATGGCCGCGGTGGGTATCCACAGCTACCAGAAACTGCCGATCGATGCTGTGCCGGACATCACTAACGTCCAGGTGCAGATCAACACCGCCGCCCCCGGCTATTCGCCGCTGGAGACCGAGCAGCGCATCACCTTTGCCATCGAAACCGCCATGGCCGGCCTGCCAGGGCTCAAGCAGACCCGCTCGCTGTCGCGCTCGGGCCTGTCGCAAGTCACGGTCATTTTCGATGATGGCACCGATATCTTCTTCGCCCGCCAACTGGTCAACGAGCGCCTGCAGGTGGCCCGCGAGCAATTGCCTGAGGGCATCGAGGCGAGCATGGGGCCGATCTCCACCGGCCTGGGGGAAATCTTCCTGTGGACGGTGGAAGCCCAGGAGGGGGCGCTCAAGGACGACGGTACACCTTACACCCCAACCGACCTGCGGGTGATTCAGGACTGGATCATCAAGCCGCAGCTGCGCAATGTGCCGGGTGTGGCCGAGGTCAACAGCATCGGTGGCCATGCCAAGCAATACCTGATTGCACCAGAGCCCAAGCGCCTGGCGGCCTACAAGCTCACCCTCAACGACCTGATTGCAGCGCTGGAGCGCAATAACGCCAACACTGGCGCTGGCTATATCGAGCGCAATGGCGAGCAGTTGCTGATTCGCGCGCCTGGCCAGGTGGCCTCGGCCGAAGACATTGCCAACATCGTTATTTCCAGCGTCGACGGCACGCCGATCCGCGTCAGCCATGTCGCCCAGGTTGGCCTTGGCCAAGAGCTGCGCTCGGGGGCAGCCACCGAAAACGGTCGGGAAGTCGTGCTGGGCACGGTGTTCATGCTGATTGGCGAGAACAGCCGCACGGTGTCGCAGGCGGTCGCTGCAAAACTGGTCGAGATCAATCGCAACCTGCCCAAGGGCGTAGTGGCAGTGACGGTGTACGACCGCACCCACCTGGTGGAGAAAGCCATCGCCACGGTGAAGAAGAACCTGATCGAAGGTGCAATCCTGGTGATTGCCGTGCTGTTCCTGTTCCTCGGCAACATCCGTGCTGCGCTGATCACGGCCATGGTTATCCCGCTGTCGATGCTGTTCACCTTTACCGGCATGTTCAGCAACAAAGTCAGTGCCAACCTGATGAGCCTGGGCGCGCTGGACTTCGGCATCATCGTCGACGGCGCCGTGGTGATCGTGGAAAACGCCATCCGTCGCCTGGCCCATGCCCAGCAGCGCCACGGTCGCATGCTGACCCGCACCGAACGGTTCCATGAGGTGTTTGCCGCCGCCCGCGAAGCACGCCGGCCGCTGATCTATGGGCAGTTGATCATCATGGTGGTGTACCTGCCGATCTTTGCCTTGACCGGGGTCGAGGGCAAGATGTTCCACCCCATGGCCTTCACCGTGGTCATGGCCCTGTTGGGTGCGATGATCCTCTCGGTCACGTTTGTTCCGGCGGCCATTGCCCTGTTCGTCACCGGCAAGGTCAAGGAGGAGGAAGGCCTGGTGATGCGTACGGCACGTCAGCGCTATGCCCCGGTGCTGGCCTGGGTGCTGGTCCGGCGCAAACTGGCGTTTGCTGCTGCCGCTGCCCTGGTGCTGCTGTCCGGCGTGATGGCCAGCCGCATGGGCAGCGAGTTCATCCCCAGCCTCAGCGAGGGTGACTTCGCCCTGCAGGCCCTGCGAGTGCCGGGCACCAGTCTGTCGCAGTCGGTGGACATGCAGCAGCGCCTGGAGCAGGCGATCATCGCCCAGGTGCCCGAGGTGGAGCGGGTGTTTGCCCGCACCGGTACTGCCGAGATTGCCTCCGACCCGATGCCGCCGAACATTTCCGATGCCTACGTGATGCTGCGCCCACGCGAACAATGGGTTGACCCTGGCAAGCCACGGGATGAACTGATCGCCCAGGTGCAACGCGCCGCTGCCAGTGTGCCGGGCAGCAACTACGAGCTGTCGCAGCCCATTCAGTTGCGCTTCAACGAGCTGATTTCCGGGGTGCGCAGTGATGTGGCGGTGAAGCTGTTCGGTGACGATATGGAGGTGCTCAACCGCACTGCCGCGCAGATCGCCACCAGCCTGCAAGGGGTGTCAGGCGCGTCCGAGGTGAAGGTGGAGCAGACCACGGGCCTGCCGGTACTGACCATCGACATCGACCGTGACAAGGCCGCCCGTCATGGCCTGAATGTAGGTGATGTGCAGGATGCCATCGCCATTGCCGTGGGTGGCCGCACCGCCGGTACGCTGTATGAGGGCGACCGCCGCTTCGACATGGTCGTGCGCCTGTCGGAGACCTTGCGTACCGATGTCGACGGGTTGGCCAGCCTGCTGATTCCCGTACCGGCCAGTGCTGCTGAGGGGGCCGGGCAAATCGGTTTCATCCCGCTGTCGCAGGTAGCCACGCTGAACCTGCAACTGGGCCCGAATCAGGTGAGCCGCGAGGATGGCAAGCGCGTGGTGGTGGTCAGTGCCAATGTGCGTGGACGTGACCTGGGCTCGTTTGTGCAAGAGGCCGAGCAGGCCCTGATCGACCAGGTGCAGGTGCCACCGGGGTACTGGACGCGTTGGGGAGGCCAGTTCGAGCAGTTGCAGTCGGCGGCCGAGCGCTTGCAGGTGGTGGTGCCGGTGGCCTTGCTGCTGGTCATGGCGCTGTTGCTGATGATGTTCAACAACCTCAGGGATGGCCTGCTGGTGTTCACCGGCATCCCCTTTGCCCTGACCGGCGGGGTGCTGGCGCTGTGGGCGCGTGATATTCCGCTGTCCATTTCTGCCGGGGTCGGGTTCATTGCATTGTCGGGAGTGGCAGTGCTGAACGGGCTGGTGATGATTGCCTTTATCCGCGGGCTGCGCGAGGAAGGGCGCACGCTGCGGGCGGCGGTCGAGGAGGGTGCGCTGACCCGATTGCGGCCGGTACTGATGACGGCGCTGGTGGCCTCGCTGGGGTTCATTCCGATGGCCTTGGCCACCGGGACCGGTGCGGAGGTGCAACGGCCACTGGCAACGGTGGTGATTGGCGGGATCTTGTCCTCTACAGCGCTGACGTTGCTGGTGTTGCCGGCGTTGTATCAGTGGGCGTATCGGCGGGAAGAGCAGCAGGAAGGCTGAGCAGTCGGGGCTGCAAGGCAGCCCCGGAAATTTCAAACGGTCTTTCGGGCCCCGGCCTGCACACCGTCCATGCTCATGTCCTCATGCAAAGAAATCCGCGAAGTTTCCGGCAACGCCAAGCCGCCCACCAACGCCACCAGCGCAATCACCACCAGGTAGAACGCCGGTGCCAGGCTGCTGCCGGTTTGGCCGATGAGCCAGGTTGCTACCAGCGGCGCAGTACCGCCAAATAGCGTGTAGGCCACGTTGTAGGTAATCGCCGAAGCGGTGTAGCGGGTACGGGTAGGGAAGCTTTCAGACAGCAATGCCGCGGTAACCACGCCACTGCACAGTGCCCCCACCGCTAGCAGGATCACCCCCAGCAACGCACCCGACATCGAGCCAGAGCTGGCCAGCCAGTACGCCGGGAACACGCTAAGCATCATCCACAGGCAGGTAAAACCGATGGTCTTGCGCCGCCCCACCCGGTCCGAAAATGCACCGGCCAGCGGGCAGCCGACGGCGGCGAACAGCAGGGCCACGGTGGTCACCAGCAGTGACTGCGCACGGGTCAGGTTGCCGACCAGTTGCAGGTAGGTGGCGAAGTAGGTGGTGAACATGTAGAACGACAACGCGGTCAGCGAAATGAACGCCCCCAGGTTGCGAATGACCCGGCCATGGTGGCGCAGGGTTTCCTTCAGCGGTGAGTGCTCGTGCTCCTTGCCCTGGGCGACGGCTTCGCGGAACGCCGGGGTTTCCTCCATGCGCCAGCGCAGGTACAGGCCGACCAGGCCCAGCGGTGCGGCAATCAGGAACGGAATGCGCCAGCCCCAGGCATTCATTGCCTCGGTCGACAGGCTGGCCTCCAGGCCATAAGCGATTACCGCTGCGCAGGCAAAGGCGGAAAAGGTCGACACAGGTACGAAGCTGCCATAAAAGGCGCGCTTGTCGTCAGGCGCGTGCTCCATCAGGTAGGCGCAGGCCCCGGCATATTCGCCGCCGGCAGAAAACCCCTGCAGGCAGCGGGCCAGGGTCAGCAGCGCCGGGGCTGCCAGGCCGATGCTGGCGTAGGTCGGCAGCAGGCCGATCAACGTGGTGGAGCCGGCCATCAGCAGGATGGTCAGCGACAGGATGCGCTTGCGACCCAGTCGGTCGCCCAAGGCACCGAAGACGATGCCGCCCAAGGGGCGCAGGGCGAAGGCCACGGCGAACACCGCGAAGGTTTTGAGCAAGGCCACGCTGGCGTCTTCGCTGGCAAAGAACTGGCTGGCGATCAGCGTGGCGAGAAAGCCGTACACGGCGAAGTCGAACCATTCGACGAAGTTGCCGATGGCCGAGGCGGCAATCACCCTGCGCAGGGTGGCGGGGGATACCTCATGATGTGCGGACATGCGGGAGCTCTCCGGTTTCCTTTGGCAGCCATGATGAAAGTGGCGCGGTAGGGCCGCGCCATCGTTATTGTGCTTGCCAGTAGATAGCCGGGCGCTGCAAGGCGCTTTGTCGAGGGCGACCTCGGTATACCTGATTCGACCGGTGCAGCAGGTTACAGCCGGAGTGACCCAAAGGCCTGTCAGGCCGCACGCTCAAGCACATCCAGCAAATCGACAAATTCCAGGGCCAGTTTATGCCGTGGCGCCAAATGCACCAGTGGCACCGAGGCATGGTGCGATTCACGCATCTTGATCGAACTGCTCAGGTACACCGGCAGCACCGGCAGGCCTTCGCTGCGCAGTTGATCGACCAGGGTCTGGTGCAGTGCGGTGCGGCCGGCGAACTGATTGACCACCACACCTTCCACCTGCAGCGCGGGGTTGTGGTCCTGGCGCAGTTCTTCGACTTCGGCCATGACACTGTGCAGGGCCTGGCGCGAGAAACTGTCGCAGTCGAACGGAATCAACAGACGCTCGGCCGCCACCAGCGCGCTGAAGGTATAGAAGTTCAGCGCGGGCGGGGTGTCGATGTAGATCCGCTCATAGTCCTCGCCCAGCGTCACCAGCAACTTGCGCAGCTTGTTGATCTTGAACTTGCTCTCCAGCTTGCTTTGCAGGTCGCTGAGGTCAGGGCTGGCGGTGACCAGGTGCAGGTTGCTGTAGCGGGTTTCGGTGATTGCCACGCGGTGCTTCTTGCCGGCGGCAGTAACCGGCGACAAGGTCTGGCGGAAGAAGTCGGCGATGCCGGCAGGAATGGTGTCGTTGGCCAGCCCGGTCAGGTAGAAGGTGGCATTGGCCTGTGGGTCGAGGTCGACCAGCAAGGTTCGGTAGCCCTCGGCGGCACTGGCTGCGGCGAGGTTGCAGGCAATGCTGGATTTGCCAACGCCACCTTTCTGATTGAAAACCACACGACGCATGAGACGCTCATCCATGAAGTGAAAATGTCAGGTCGGGGTCAATCCTATGACTGAAACGCTGCAGTTTTATGACAGGAATTGTTACAGGGCAGCGATTCATCATTGCCTGTATCGGCATTTTCACGGGCAAGCCCGCCGCCATGGTTACAACACAAGGCGTTCAGGCAAAAGCGACCCGGTTGCGCCCCTCTTGCTTGGCCTGGTAAAGCGCCCGGTCAGCCTCGCCCAGTGCGTTCATGGGCTCGCCGTGCGTCTCCCCATCCCAGTGCGTCACCCCCAGCGAAATTGTCACTGCCCCCACCGGTTCCACCGGCATATCCTGTACGGTCACACGCAACCGTTCAGCCACCGCGGCCGCCACGTTCAGGGGGGCCCCAGGCAGCAATATCAGGAACTCCTCGCCGCCGGTGCGACACAACAGGTCGCCCTCGCGGCAACAACGGCGCATGAGCTCCGCCAGGTGGCGCAGCACCTGGTCGCCCACTTCGTGTCCATGGCTGTCATTTACCCGCTTGAAATGGTCGATATCCAGCGCAATGGCTGCAAACTCCCGGTTTTCAGCTTCCAGTAACGACAGGCTGAATTCCAGGCTGCGGCGGTTGCCCAGGCCGGTCAGCGGGTCGGTCTGGGCGTCCCGATTGAGCCGGCCGATGCGCTCTTGCAGCAAGTTCAGGCCGAACAGTAACGCGCGTTTGAGCTCTGCCGCCTCAAAGTACCAGGCCCGCACCTGATGCAAATGTTCGGCGGTACCGGCGCGGTCCATCGTGCGGGCACTCGCGGCCAGTTTCCACAGCGGCCGGGCGATGGTACGGGCCAGCCACCACAGCAGCAGGCTGCCAACCAGCGCCAAGGGCGCCGAACTGGCGACCACGTTCAGCACCAGATGGTTCAGCGGCGTCACCGTCTGCGCCAATGGCTGCTGCGCTACCACGCCCCAGCCGGCGCTGGGTACAGTGGCGAAGCCGGCGAGCATTTCCACGCCCAGGCTATTGGTCAGCTGCCGGGTACCGCTGTCCAGTGTTCCCAGCTGGTCGACCAGCGCATTGCCCTCCACCACCGTGCCTACCCGTTCGCTATTGGGGTGGTACAGCAGGCGTCGTTTGCGGTCGACCACATACAGGTACGAACCGTCCTTGTAGAAATGCTCACCCAGCAGGCTGTTGAGGATGTTGTGTTCACGCAGGTACAGGCTGCCACCCACATACCCCAGGTAGCGGCCGTTGTCGTCGAAAATGGGTTGCGACAGCACCACCATCAGGTTGTCGGCCGCCGACAGGTAGGGTGTGGAAACCAGTGGACGGCGTTCGTGCAGGGCTTCCTGAGCACCGGGCGACTGCACGTGGGTGCCAAGCAGGTGGCGTAGCGGGGCGGGGGATACCGCCAGCAGTACACCGTTGGCATCGATCACGAAGGTGGAGTTGAAGGCCATGCTCTGGCCCAGTATGCGGTCGGTTTCCACCTGCAGCGCTGCGGTGTCGCTCAGCTGCCGGCTTTGTACGCCGGCGCTGAACATCAGTTGCTGCAAGGCGTTGCCAATGAAGGTGTCGGTAATGCTGGCCAGCTTTCTCGCATACACCCGGTTGGCTTCCAGGGCATTGTCGATCAGTAGCTGGCGCTGCACCCGATAGCTGGCGAAATAGCTGGCGCACAGCATGACCACTGCGGTCAGGGCGCAGAGCACCAGAATGAGTGTACGTAGATCCAGGCGCAATCCGTGCTTGGTGTGTGGCAATCCTGACCTCGGGTGATCGTAAAGGGCGGCTGAACGGGAGTTACCTTAGCGGGTGGCGCTCAAGAGCCTGCCTTGTCCAGCGCATCAAGCTCATCTTCCACCTGTTGCATACGCTGCTCGACCAAGGCCTGCACGTTCACATCCCGGGCGGTTTCGCGCATCAGCGCAGTGAGTTTTTCGCTCAAGCGTTTGCCGCCTTCGGTGTCTTCCAGGGCGCGCGCTTTGGCGGGGTCCTGAGTGGCGGCGACGATGGTGGCGAATTCGGCGTCGCTGAAGTTCTTTTCGCTGTACAGGCGGAACAGGTCCCGGCGCTGGTCCTCGACGGTGAGGTGCTTGCGCAGTACGTCCTGGATGGTCGCTTGCGACAGCTGCGGGTGAGTGCGGCCCAGCAGCGCGGACATGCGCTCGATGTTGTGCGTGTAGGCGTCCTGCAGCGGCAGCTGGGCGAGGATCTGTTCTTCACGGGAGGGTTTCTGGTCGCAGGCGGTGAGTGCAGCAGCCAGCAACAGGGGGAACAGCAACTTCGGGAGGCGAGGCATGGTGTGGCCTGGTCGGGCAGTGAAGACTGCCGATTATACCGGTGTCCGCCTTGCCGCGACGAGCCCTGTGATTTGCCTTGAGCGGCAGGCTGCGGTAGAACCGTGGGCTCCCGATCACACTGGCAACCGCCCGATGCCGAACTGGACCTTGCAACCCGTGGCGCGTGACGCCATTGCCGAAGTGCTGGCGTTTGTCGACAGCGCTCGCCGCACGCTTTTTCCGATGCTCGCCAACGCACCCTTGCCGCGTGACCTGGCGCATTTCGCCGACACTTACCTGGACGGCGCAGGCTGCTTTCTGGAAGCCCGTGAGGGTGGGCGGCTGGTTGCGGTGATAGGTTACTTGCCCTATGACCATCGCTTTGCCCAGCTTGATTACCGCGCAGAGCGGGTAGTCGAGGTGGTGCGGCTGTTCGTGTTGCCGGCCTACCGCAGGCATGGCCTGGCGGCTGCCTTGTTTGGTGCCTTGCGCGAACGGGCGATGCAAGCGGGCGTCGACTGCCTTTACTTGCATACTCATCCGTTTCTGCCGGGCGCCATTGCGTTCTGGGAGCGGCAAGGGTTCACGCTGGTGGATGTGGAGCAAGACCCGGTGTGGCAGACCACGCACATGCAGTTGCGATTACGCTGACCTGTGGGAACGCGCCTGTTGGCGATGACGCAACAGCATGGGCAGGGCTACCGGGATCAGGGGGCGCGAAAGCGCAGGATGCGCGCGCCGTCGAATGGATCGGTGAGGTAGTGGGCGTGGACACCGAAGGTGCTCAGCAGGCGCTTGGGGGTTAGCACCTCGAAGGGTTGGCCGAGGGCGACCAGACGGCCCTTGTCGAGAACCGCGACACGGTCGCAGGTCAGCGCCTGGTTGAGGTCATGCAGCGCCACCAAGGTGGTTACCGGCAGCGCCTGCACTTGTTGCAGCAGGCTTAGCTGATGCTGGATGTCCAGGTGGTTGGTCGGCTCGTCCAGCAGCAGCACCTGCGGCCGTTGGGCCAGCGCGCGGGCGATGTGTACACGCTGGCGCTCGCCACCGGACAGCGACCCCCACAGGCGCGTGCGCAGGTGCAGGGCATCGAGGTCGGCCAGGGCTTGCTCGACGATGGCGCGGTCCTGCCGGGAGAACGGTGCCAGGGCCGAGAGCCAGGGTGTGCGGCCCAAGGCAACCGCGTCGAACACGCTGATCGCATCGAGGGTGTCGGCCTGTTGCTCGACCAGCGCCAGCGTCTGGGCAACACGGCGGCGGGGCATCTGTGCCAGTGGCTCACCCATGAGTTGCACGCTGCCGCAGGCGGGTTTGCGCAGCCCTGCCAGCAACTTCAGTAGCGAGGATTTACCCGAGCCGTTAGGGCCGACAATGCCCAGGGTTTCACCGGCGACAACGCTGAGGTCGATATCGCTGAGCACGGTATTGCCGGCCAGTTGCAGCCCCAGCCCATGGCAGGCCAGCGGGGGGATGCGAACAGTTGTCATGGCGGTCATGGGCGGCCCCGCCGGCTGACCAGAATGAGCGCGAATACGGGGGCACCGATCAGCGCCGTAACCACGCCCACCGGGATCACCTGGCCGGTGATCAACGTGCGTGAAAGAATGTCTGCCGCAATCAGGAACAGCGCACCGCCCAGTGCGCTGGCGGGCAACAGACGGCTGTGCCCGGGGCCGAGCAGAAGGCGCAGGGCATGGGGTATAACCAGCCCGACAAAACCGATGGCGCCGACAATGGACACCATCACCGCCGTCACCAGCGCTGCACAACTGATCAGCAGCAACTGGGTGCGCCGCACCGGGATGCCCAGCGAGGCGGCCGAATCGGTACCGAAGGTGAAGGCATCCAGCGCACGGCGGTGCCACAGGCACACCAGCAAACCGAAAATCGCCACCGGCACAGCCAGCCACACCGAAGGCCAGCGCACGCCGCTCAGGTTGCCCAGCAGCCAGAACAGGATACCGCGCGCCTGCTCGGCGGTGGCCGACTTGGTGATCAGGAAGGCGGTCAGTGCATTGAACAGTTGCGAGCCGGCGATACCGGCAAGGATGACTTGGGCATTGTTGCTGCTGGGGCCGGCCGCGCGAGCCAGCACCAGCACCAGGGCGAATGCGGCCACGGCACCGATGAAAGCCCCTGCGGACATGCTTAACGCCAGGCTACCCAGGCCCAGCAGGCCGACGAGTACCGCGCCGGTCGAGGCACCGGCAGACAGCCCCAGCAAGTAGGGCTCGGCCAGTGGGTTGCGCAACATCGCCTGCAGGATGACACCGCAGGTGGCCAGCCCGGCGCCACAAGCGGCTGCGACCAGGGTGCGGGTCAGGCGGTAGTTCCAGACGATGCCGGCGTCGATCGGGTCCACCGGGAAGTCGGCTTGCCACAGGTGGTTGGCCAGCACCTGGCCGACCACGCTGGGCGACAGGGTGGTTTCGCCGATGGCGGTGCCGGCCAGCAGGGCAGCCAACAGGGCGGCCAGGGCAACGGCGATGCAGGGTAACAGGCGGATCATCACGGGGCTGCTTTACCGCTGGCGAAGGCCGTGGAGAGCGTCTGCACGCCGCGGAACAGGCGGATACCGGCCTGCATGGCGTCGGCGTCAAGGATAATGATGCGGTCGTGCTTCACTGCGTCCATGTTGCGGGTTACCGGATCACTGCGCAGGAATTCGAGCTTTTTCTGGTAGTCGTCGGCGGGAAAACGGCGGCGGTCCATTCGCGCGATGATCAGCCAGGTCGGATTGGCCTTGGCCAGGGTTTCCCAGCCTACGCTTGGCCATTCTTCGCTGGACTCGACCACGTTGCGCACACCGAGGGTGCGCAGCATGAAGTCGGCGACACCCTGGCGGCCGGCCACATAGGGGTCGATGTGAAGGTCGGCGCTGGAGAACCAGAACAGCGCCGTAGTTGCCGACAAGTCCTTGCCGGCCAGCCGCGCCCTGGCGCTGTCCAGATGCCCTTGCAACTCGGCGTTCAGGGCCGCACCGCGGTCCTGAACGTCGAAGATCTCGGCCAGTTGGCTGACGCTCTTGTAGATGCTGTCTACCTGGAACGCTTGCAGGCGGGTGCCGTCTGCACCGACCAGGTTGTCCTTGCCCTCGCAGTCCGATGGCAGCACGTAGGTGGGGATCTTCAGCTCATCGAACTGCTCGCGGGTGGCGACCGAGCCCTGGGCACCGACCATCCATTCGAACTGCACCGCGACCAGCTGTGGTCGCTTGCCGACCACCGCCTCGAAGCTGGGTTCGTTGTCGGCCAGGCGCGGCACCTTGGCGTTCATCGCCTGGTATTCCGGCAATACGTTGTTGAACCACAGCGAGGTGCCCGCCAGCTTGTCACCCAGCCCCAAGGCATAGAGCAGCTCGGTACCGGCCTGGCCGATGGTGACGGCGCGCTGCGGTGCCTGGGTAAAAGTCTGCGGCTTGCCGCAGTTGTCGACCGTCAGCGGGTAGTGGGTGGCAGCGGCCTGGGCCAGGCCAGTGAGGCCTAGGCCCGCGAGCAGGGTGGCGAAACGGGGCAGCATGCTGGGCGATCTCCTATCGGACAGTTCTGGTGAGGAACGCACGGACAGGCATCGCCGAGCCCCAGCGGGTGGCTGGGGCAACACTGACGGCCAATCCCGGACACCCCGCCGGTTGGTGAATGCAGGCCGGCAGGTCTCCTGACTGGTGCGTCATGGCCTGGCTCCGGCCTTCCCGGGCGGTAGGCCCAGTGGCATGGGTGGAGCAGGCTCGGCACCTACAGTTGCGGGGGCAGTTCCGTTTGGCCCGTATTCGCGGGCCTGGGATTCCCTGTTAGTTCCTTGGTGGAAACCGGCGGCCCGCATGGTAGACCATCGCGGCGCCGGGTGAAAACGCTTTTCAGAAGTACTTCAGCCAGCTGATGTCGCGGCGGCGCTGCTTCAGCCGGGCGAACCCGCGCACCGGCAGGTACAGCGAAACCGCCAGCAGCACCGCGCCCAGCCACACCGTTGCAATACTGTCGAAACCGAAGTAGTTGCCATGGTTGAGCCCCAATAGCGCCACGCTGGCCAGGTATAGCAGTTTCAGCACATACAGGTGCAGCAGGTAGAAGAACATTGGTGCCGCACCGAACACCGCTAGTGCCGTGATCCAGCGCGCCTGGCCGGCCCGCTCGAACGCGCGTAACAGCAGCAGGCCACAGCCCAGGGTCAGGGCCAGGAACAGAAGCGACGGTGGGTATTTGGTGATGTTGAAGAAGCTCATCAAGGTTTGCGTGAAGGTTGGATAACCGCTCCACGGCGCCTCACCGTAACCGTTGAACATGCGCAGCAGGGCAAAGCCAAGCAGCGCGAGCAAACCGGCTACCAGCAAGTGTTGCTGGCGTTGTCCGGCATCGCTGCCACGGGCGAACCAGGGCCCCAGGCCGTAACCCAGGGCGATGACGCCGATCCACGGCAGCACCGGGTAAGACGTGCGCAGGTGCAGGGTCTCGGAAAACGCCAGCCAGCCACGATCATGCAGGATTGCCCACGGCACATGCAGGGCTGACTCTGCGCCAAAGTGCACCCCATCGAGCAGGTTGTGGCCGGCGACGATGATGGCGCCCAGGGCGAGCAGCGCGGCGCGTGGCAGCCACACCAGCAGCGACAGGGCGATCATGCTGACGCCGATGGCCCAGATCACTTGCAGGTAGATCACGCTGGGGGGCAGCTGGAAGGTCCAGGCGAAGTTGACCAGGGTGAACTCCAGCACCACCAGGAACAGCCCGCGTTTGAACAGGAACGCCGAGACGTCGCCACGGCCCTGATACTTCTCGCCATACAGCCAGGCCGACAGGCCGGTCAGCAGGACGAACACCGGCGCACACAAGTGGGCGAGGGTGCGGCTGAAGAAAAGCGCCGGTTCCGTGGTGTCGATGGCCATGGGGTCGCTGACCTGGTGGTGCAGGAAGAAAGTCTCGCGGACGTGGTCCAGGAGCATGAACAGGATCACCAGGCCGCGCAGGGCATCGATGCTCTGCAGGCGCTGGGTGATCAGCGTGGGCGTGGCGCTGGCACTTGTCATGGGCTGTCTAATAGGAATGGATTTCATGTGAAACGTTATCGTATAACAAGGCGATGAAAGGGAATAGAGGTTTTTGTGTGGCCTGTGCCGGGCTCTTCGCGGCACAAGCCACCCAGATCAGAAGCTGTAATCCACCGTCGCGAAGTACGACCGCGGCATCCCCATCAACCACTGCTGCCCGCTGAACGCCGACTGCACATACTCGCGATCGAACAGGTTGTTCAACTGCACCCCCAGCTTCACGTCCGGCAACACCTGCCAGGCGATGTTGGCATCGACCACGGTGTAGCCGGGGGCGTTGTGGTTATTGGCGGTATCGGCATAACGCTCATCCACATAACGCGCCCCCAAGCCGGCCTCTACCTGCTGGCCGAAGCCTTTGCTCAACCAAAGGTTGGCGGTACGCCGTGGCACGTTGGCCGGCCGGTTGCCTGCGCGGTCCTGTGGCAGGCCGCCGACCATTTCGTCGAAGTCGTCGTACTTGGCGCGTACCAGCGATGCGTTGGCCGACACCTGCCACTGATGGGCCAGGGCCAGCTCCAGCGTCGCTTCCAGGCCATCGGAGGTCTGCTGCCCGGCTTGTTGCTTCTCGTGCGTGATCGGGTCGTCGACCAGCAGCTTTTTCTTGACGATGTGGTAGGCGGCAAGCGTCCATTCGCCACGCCCCTCCCAAAAGCGCTGCTTGATGCCGGCCTCGGTCTGCTTCGCCTCGGTCAGGTCATAGTGCATCTGCGCGGGGCTGAGGCTGATGAGGTTGTTGACCCCGTCCTCGCTGGTTGAGTACTGGCCGTACAACGACAGGTCGTCGTTGAGTGCATACACCAGCCCCACGCGCCAGTTGCCACCTTGCAGGCTACGATCGCTGCGGCTGTCGTTGGTCAAGTTGTTGCGGTCGATGTGGTTCTGGTCGCGACGCACGCCGGTAACCAGCGACAGGCGATCGCTCAATTGCAGGCGGTTTTCGGCAAACAGGGCAAAGGTATGGGTGGTCGAGAGCGTTTGCGGCCGCAACGGCGAGGCGCTATGGAACCCGCCGGGCTGTGGCTGCCACGGGTCGACGTAGTCGCCGCCGATATCGTTGTAGGGTGAATTGCTGTCGACGTTGAAGCGCACCTTGTTGTACTCGGCACCGAGCACAGTCTTGCTGGCCAGGCCGAAGAGGGTGTGGTCGAAGGTGAAGGTCTGGCGGTCGCCGAACTGCTCCTGGTTGTGCTTGATCTCCAGGTAGCTGCCGCGCAGCAGTTGCTGACGCTCTGCGTCCCAGCTGTAGTCCTCGGCGTTGCGCCAGTGGCGGCGGCTTTTGATGTAGTACAGCTGGTTGCTGGCGCTGATCTGGTCGTTCAGCGCCCAGTCGGTTGTCAGCCGGGTCCATTCATCAACGTACTGCTGCACGTCGTTCTGTACGTTGTAGTTCTTTTTGCGCAGGCTGCTGCGGTAGTGGCCGTCGATCAGCGGGGTGCCATAGTAGTTGGCAGGTTGTGCATCGCCGCGGTCATGGGCCAGCGTGAAGCTGAGGTCATCACTGGCATCGAAACGCAGCGCGGCGCTCATGGCCAGGCTACGTGAAGCGGTGCGGTCGACCCAGCCATTGCCGGTCTGTTGGTTCAGCGTCAGGCGGTAGCTCAGGCGCTCGCTGAGGCTGCCGCCGCTGTCCAGGCCGATCTGCTGGCGGTCCCACGAGCCGTAACCCAGGCGCAGGTGGTTGCGCACTTCGCCGGCAAAAGGTTTTTTCGGGATCACGTTGATCACCGCGCCGGTGGCGCCTTCGCCATGCAGTACCGAGGCCGGGCCGCGAATCACCTCGATGCGTTCGACCATCCACGGGTCGACCGGGAAGGTCTGGGTGCCGGCACCGGTGTACAGGCGCGCGCCGTCGAACAGGGTCATCACCGAACTGTGGCCGGCAAAGCCGCGGGCAGACAGGCCTGTACCGCCGTCCCCCGGTGAGCCGACGAAGGTAATGCCCGGCGAGCGGGTCACTGCATCCTGCACTGTGATGTTGTTGCGCTGCTGAATCTGCCGTTCGCTGATACTGCTGGTGCTGGCCGGCGTCTCCAGGGCACTGAGGCCAAGGCGCGAGCCGGCCTGGGTCGGCGTGGCCAGGTCGATGGTGCGGCTGTCGAGGGTGTCGGTGATGGCCGTGGAAGGCAGGGCCAGAGGCTGCGGGTCGCGGTCATCAGCCAGCGCCGGCAGGGTGACGGCCAGGCAGGCCGCCAGAGGGTGAAGCTTGAACATACGGGACATGTCGTTCCACTGCTGCAGGAATGAATGGATCCCGGTGGAAAACACGCAAAGGCGAACCATGCAGGCAGGCGCGCGCACGGATTCCGGCCTGCGCCCGCCCACCGCGGGTTGCCAAGTGAAGCTCCAGGCCGGTCTCCGGGCTTGCGAGGGGCATGAAACCTTCACCTTCCCATGCCTGAGCACAGTGGTATCTCGAAGGGTTCGCTCGCTTACCGTTGCGGGGGCAGCACCGGACTTGTCGTGGGCAACACGACGCACCGGTTTCCCGTTTCACCCTGCGCGCGGCGGCGCAGGGCACCTGAAACTGGCGCGCATCTGACCACTGAAATGCTGGGGCGTCAAATGTGGGTGTGCTGTGAATGTCGCGAAAAAATCAGGTTTTGAGTTTGAAGGCAGGCTTGCCTGTACAGGCTAGCGCCCGCGGCGTCGCGATACCCGTGCCTCGATGTTCTTGCGCCCGATCAGCAGCGGCGGCTTCTCCACCACCGGCTCATCCGCCAGCCACTTGTACATCACCAGGCAGTCCACCAGCCCCAGGCGGGCATGACGGTAGGCCTTGGGCAAACGGCCGACTGTTTCAAAACCCAGCTTGTGCCATAGCGCCACGGCCACTTCGTTGCTGGCTACCACCGAGTTGAACTGCAATGCCAGAAAGCCTTCCTGGCGCGCCAGCTTTTGCGAGTGCTCGCACATCAAGCGCGCCACGCCCCGGCCGCGTGCCTGTGCGCAGACCATGTAGCCGCAATTGCCCACATGCGCACCAGGCCCGGCAGCATTGGCCTTGAGGTAATACGAACCCAGTAGCTCGCCATCTTCTTCGGCCAGCAGCGTGTGCAAGGGCAACTCCAGCCACAGCTGGCGGGCCTGCGCGAAGCTCAGGGCCGGGTCGAAAGCGTAGGTTTCACGGGCTTGGACAATGGCCTGGAGGGTAGGCCAGAAACGATCAAAATCGTCCGGCATCATGGGGCGAATGTGGATCATGCGGGTTCCTGCGCGGGGTGAGCCGCCCAGTCTGGGTGGCGCGGCGCCGTCGCGCAAGGGCGACGACGCCGTTTGTGCTCAACCGTTGGCCTTGCCCACCGCGTCCATTGCGCGGGCCGAGTACACCAGCGCGGCACCGGCGTTCATGGCCACGGCCACGCCGAGGGCCTCGGCAATTTCCTCGCGGCTGGCACCCTCTTTGACGGCTTGCTGCGAATGCACGGCGATACAGCCGTCGCAGCGGGTGGTCACAGCCACGGCCAAGGAGATCAGCTCGCGGGTCTTGGCATCCAGGTGGTTGGTTTTGGCGCCTGCACCGCTGGCGGTCATGTAGCCGGCTACGGTGTCGGGTGAGAGTTGCTTGAGATCGCCGATGCCGGCCATCAACTGCTTACGGTAGGCGTCCCAGTCCATCATGCTCATCGTCTTCACCTTGGGGTGGTTGCGAGTGGAGCTTTCAGGCTAGTCGAAGCGTGGCACGTGCGAGGCGGTACTTTGGTTGGTAAACGCAGGTCACTCGTACAGTGGCCTGCGTTGAGCCTTCAGATGTAGATGAACACCAGCACCAACGCCGCGACCACTGCCCATTTTTCCAGGTAGTAGCGCATGCGGTTGCGCTTTTTCAGCGCCTTGCCACGCTCGCGGATCTTGTAGATGCGGGTGAACAGGCGGTTGATGCCACCGGTCTTGTCGCTGGCGTCGTTGGGCGCAGCGGCAGCGGCCATCACGTTGCGGCTGAACCAGCGGTTGAACGCAGTTGCCCAGCGGTACTTGAGCGGGCGTTCGACGTCGCAGAACAGGATGATGCGGTTGTGCTCGGTGGTGTTGGCCGCATAGTGGATGTAGGTTTCGTCGAAGATGACCCCCTCACCATCGCGCCATGCGTATTTCTCGCCGTCCACGTCGATGTAGCAGCCGTCGTCATTCGGTGTGTCCAGGCCCAGGTGGTAGCGGTACGAGCCGGCATACGGGTCACGGTGGCGCACCAGCTTGGCACCGGGTGGCAGAGTGGCGAACATGGCCGCCTTGACCGTGCCGATGCCTTGCAGCAGCTCGGTCGTGCGTGGGCAAAGGGCCATTGCCGACGGGTGGCTTTCGCCATACCACTTCAGGTAAAAGCGCTTCCAGCCGGTCTTGAAGAAGGAGTTGAAACCGACGTCATCGTAATTGTCGGACTTCTTGATTTCACCCACGTGCAGCAACTGGCGGCCTTCCTCGCGGATCTCCTGCCAGTGGTCCTGCAGCGGTTTCAGTTCTGGAAAGGCCTCGACCGGCAGGTAAGGCTTGGCCGGGTGTTTGGAGAACAGGTACAGGAAGCTGTTGATCGGGGCCAGGAAGCTGGAGTGGTCGCCCAGCTGGCGAGTCAGCTTGTGGCGAACCCGACCGCGCAGGTGAACATAGGCGATCGAGAGGACGAAGATGAGTACGAGTGCAATTTTCATGGACGTTTACTGGTCGAAGAATGGCCATGCGCCATGGCATGAGCCCGCCAGCATAAACAATCATGGGGGTAGTTTGTACTGATTGTTACGAAACTGTGGGGCGACATTGGTGTAATACCCTACAGTCTTGCGCAAACGTTTCATGTCAGGGAGTTGGTATGGTTCAGGATATACGCCCCAGTGGTAGCCCGTTCAAGCGGCTGTTCTTTGCCTTGCCGGTCAGCGACGCCCAGCGCCGTGACCTGGCCCAGTGGCGGCGAGGGCTGAACCTGCGCAGCGGCAAACCGGTGCCGGCAGCCAACTTCCACGTCACGCTGCTGTTCCTCGGTGAGGTGGACACCGCGCAGGTGCCTGCAATTTGCGCGGCGGTCGACCAACTGGCGCTGCCAGCCTCGGCGCCGCGGCTGTTGCTCGACCGTTTGCAGGTGTGGCAGCGGGCCAGCGCCCTGGTGCTGGAGGCGCAGCAGGTACCGCCGCCCCTGTTGCAACTGGTGTACGGTTTGCAGCAGGCGCTGCTGCCGTTGGGGGTGGAAGCGGCCAAGCGGGAGTATCGACCGCACCTGACGCTGTCCAGGGATTACCGCGGGCAGCCGCCCGAGGCCAGCAGCTCACCGGAGTTTTACCTCACCGCACGACACTTCACGCTTTACGAGTCGCGCAAGGGGGCTTATTGGCCATTGGCGCAGTGGCCGCTGGCGGACTGACGTGCAGGGGCCGTTCAGATCAGGCGATCACACTGGCAGGCTCTGGTAAGGCAGTTCATCCCCCGGGCTACGTTCGAACTGGCGCTTGTACTCGCGACTGAACTGCGAGGTGCTCTGATAGCCCACCCTGTGCGCAGCCTGTGCCACGCCCAGGCCTTCGCCAATCAGCATCTGCTGCGCCTTGAGTAGCCGCAAGCGCTTCAGGTACTGCATCGGCGCCATGTCGGTGCAGCGCTTGAAATGTTCGTGGAAGGTGGAAACGCTCATGTTGGCGCGCGTAGCCAGTGCCTCCACGCTCAGCGGCTCGCTGTAGTGCTCGCGCAGGTGGGCGAGGGCGGCGCCGATGCGGGCGAAGTGCCCCTGTTGCTCCACCAGTGCCCGCAGCACACCGGCCTGCGGGCCGCGCAGGGCGGTGTACAGCACTTCGCGGACACGCCCCGGTCCCAGCACTTTGGCGTCCAGCGGGTCGTGCAGGCAGCGCAGCAGCCGTTCCACGCTTTCGCGCATGGGCGCATCGAGTGCCGCCGATGTCATTGACTGCGGGGTTTGCGCCTGCACTTCAGCGTCCGGTGCCAGGCCCATGCTCTGCACCAACTCGCCCAGCACGCCACGGTCGATGCCCACCGCCACACCCAACAACGGCGCCTCGCGGGTGGCAAAGGTTTCACACATGAACGGCACCGACAACGCCTGCACCAGGTAATGCCCTGCACCGTACTCCAGCGTACGCGGCCCCAGGCGCGCCAGTTTGCTGCCCTGGGCCAGGATCATGAGGCTGGGTTCGTAGATCTGCGGGCTGCTGGCCACATAGTGGTCCCAGCTCAGCACCTGCACCTGGGGCAGGTGCGTGGGCACAAAGCCTGGGCGCGTTGCGAGGCTGCGGATCAGTGCGCAAAGCGGCGCATTGGCATCGACGTGACGGGTCAGTTGCATGGTGGACCAAGGGCAGAGAATCAGACACCTTGATCATCGCAGATTGAGGGCGTGGCGCCAGCTACGGGTTGGCATCTTCGTAGAATCAGGCATGCATGCCGGAGAATCAGCCGTGGGCGAGGCGGCAAACGGCGCGCAGAATGCGTCGCCTGAATCGTTTCACTTCACTGCGAGGCCCTGCATGTATACCGCCATCGGTTACGCCGCTCAAACCCCCACCAGCCCTCTGGCCCCCATGACGTTCCAACGCCGCAGCCCGCGCCCGGACGACGTCGCCATCGACATCCTGTACTGCGGCGTGTGCCACTCCGACATCCACCAGGCGCGCAACGAATGGGGCATTGCCGTGTACCCGCTGATGCCGGGCCACGAGATCATCGGCCGGGTCACGGCGGTGGGCGACAAGGTCACCGCGTACAACGTCGGTGACCTTGTGGGCGTTGGCTGCATGGTCGACTCGTGCCGTACCTGTGAAGCCTGCGCCAAGGACCTGGAGCAATACTGCCTGGAAGGCCCGACCATGACCTACGCCACCCCGGACCGGGTCGATGGCAGCAACACCATGGGGGGGTATTCCAGCAGCATCGTGGTCAGCGAGCACTTCGTGGTGCGCATACCGGCCGGCATGGACCTGCCCAGCGCTGCGCCTATCCTGTGCGCCGGCATCACCACCTATTCGCCGCTCAAGCACCACGGCGTTGGCCCGGGCCACAAGATCGGCATCCTCGGCATGGGCGGCCTGGGCCACATGGGCATCAAACTGGCCAAGGCCATGGGTGCGGAAGTGACCCTGTTCACGCGCTCTCAGGCCAAGGCCGAGGAAGCGCGCCGCCAGGGGGCCGACCATGTGATCGTCTCCACCGATGCCGAGCAGATGCGCGCCGCTGCCGGCCGTTTCGATTTCCTGCTCGACACCATTCCGGTGCAGCACGACCTCAACCCGTACCTGGAAACCCTGAAGTTTGACGGCGTGCACATCTTGGTCGGCCTGATCGAACCGATCGACCCGGCATTGCATGCGGCCAACCTGGTGATGAAGCGCCGGGTGCTGGCGGGGTCGTTGATCGGGGGGATTGCCGAGACTCAGGAAGTGCTGGACTTCTGCGCCGAGCACGACATCCGCTGCGATATCGAGATGCTGGATATCCGCAACATCAACCAGGCCTATGAGCGGATGATTGCCGGTGATGTGAAGTACCGGTTCGTGATCGACATGGCCACGTTACAGGGCTGATTGATCGGTTGCCTGTACGGGCCTCTTCGCTGGCAAGCCCGCTCCTGCAGAGGGGTGATGCAGGGCTTGCCCGCGGTGGGGGCGGTACAGGCAGCAACGATGCAGCTGTTTTACCAGGCCATCGGCTTGTCCCACCCCTTCCAGAACAACCATCGCCGCACCTCACCGTGCGCCCCGGTACCGATCTGCCACTCGGGCCGCCCGCTATCCAGCGCAATCACCGAAATAACCCCCGCATGGCTCGCCGCTACCAGTGTTTGCCCGTCGGCGCTGATATCCATCGCACTGATGGTCGATCCCAGGTAATGCTGCCAATGCTCCTTACCCTCTTCGCCAAACGCCCGCAGGTAGCCATAGGCATCACCCACAATGTACTCGCCATCGCGCGCTACCCCCGCATACACCCTTGCGCCATCCTGCACCAGCGGGGTACGCGGGTCCTGGCTGTAGTAATCGGTATCCAGCCCGTGCAGGTCTGCCACCCTCACGGCCAGCGTGGCACCGCTGTAGAAATGGCAGGCATTGACGATCAACTGGTCACCGGCGCGGTTGAACAAGGCAAAGTGTGGGTATTCGCTGCCCGGGCCGATGTGCGCCAGCGGCTTGAGCTGTTCGTCCAGAACAAGGTGCCGGCTGCCTTGCTCACCCACGACGATCAGCCGGCCATCCGCCGACACCGCACCATGCTCCATGCTCAGCCCCAGGCTGATATCGTCCGGGTCGGTGCCCTCGGCCAACTCATCGAGCACGCGTGCTTGCTGTGGCAGCAGGCGGGTCGCACCTTGGGTGGCCAGCACAAAGATACCTTCGGCACTCACCAGCAGCACGCGCTGGCCGTCGGGGAAGGGGATCAGCGCGGTCGGTGTGGGCGGCAGGTCGAACGGCTCGAACGGGTAACCTGGCGGCAACCCCTCCAGCCCCGTGGGCCAGGCCAGACGTTGCACCTGCGGGCCACCCCAGCCATCGGTCACACGTACGCCCTCGGCATTGGCCAGGGCGAAATAGCGCCGCGCCGGGCAGCGGCCAAAGTGTTCGACGCCGATGACCGGGGTTACCCCTTGGTGGTCTATACGCACCACCTGGCCCTTGTCGTAAGGCATGCCGATACGTGCCAGCAGGCTGCCATCTTCCAGCAGCAGGACACTGCCGATGCCTTGGCCGTGCGCTTCGAGCAACGGTACCAAGGGCTGGTGCGCGGGTGGCCAGGCCTCACGGAATGCCTGGCGCTGCAGTTCGTCGACGTCAGGGTGGTTGGCTGCCTGCAGGGCTGTCAGCCAGGCGTCGAGCAGGTGTTCGGTGGCGGGTGCCTGCGGCTCTTCGAGGTTGTCCCAACCGTGCGCACGGCCCTGCGCGACGTAGTCGTTGACGGCCTGGGCATAGGCGATGACTGCCTGCTGCCACTGCTGCTGGGGGTGCTGCTTGTCCATGAGCGGATCGGGCTCCTTGTTGCACACGCGTTTCACACAAAGCGTGCATGGTACTCCTTCTGCCTGCCCTGCGGTTGTGAGGCCCCAGCTTGACGCGTACCATGCCGGGCATTCCTATCCATAACAAAACGTACGTTGGCACCCCTGCAAGCGGGTCGCTGGCGTGCGACTTGTTGCGTTGCCTGCGGAGAAGCAGTTTCCACCCATGAACGAACCCATCCCCACGCACCTGCCGCCCACTACAGGCAGCGGCAGCTGGCTGAGCGTCATCGCCCTGGCCTTGGCGGCCTTCATTTTCAACACCACCGAGTTCGTCCCGGTGGCGCTGCTCAGTGACATTGGCCGCAGCTTCGACATGAGCACCGCCCAGGTCGGCCTGATGCTGACCATCTATGCCTGGGTCGTGGCACTGGCCTCGTTGCCCATGATGTTGCTGACCCGCAACATCGAACGGCGGCGTCTGCTGCTGTTCGTGTTCCTGGTGTTCATTGTCAGCCACTTGCTGTCGTGGCTTTCGCAGAGCTTCGCCATGCTGCTGGTCAGCCGTATCGGCATTGCCCTGGCGCATGCGGTGTTCTGGTCCATCACTGCCTCGCTGGCGGTGCGTGTGGCGCCGCCGGGCCAGCAGGCCAAGGCGCTCGGCCTGCTGGCCACCGGTACTACCCTGGCCATGGTCCTGGGCATCCCGCTGGGCCGCGTGGTGGGCGAGGCACTGGGCTGGCGCATCACGTTCTTGAGCATCGCCGGGGTAGCGCTTGCCACCATGCTGTGCCTGATGAAATCGCTGCCGCTGCTGCCCAGCCAGAACTCCGGTTCGTTGCGCAGCCTGCCGGTCCTGTTCAAGCGCCCGGCACTGGTCATTACCTACTTGCTGGTGACACTGGTCATTACCGCGCAGTTCACGGCCTACAGCTACATCGAACCGTTCGCCCTGCACGTAGCGCAGATCGGCGGCGACCGTACCACGCTGTTGCTGCTGTTGTTCGGCGGTGCCGGGGTTTTTGGTTCGTTGTTGTTCAGCCGCTACAGCGACCGCTTCCCGCATGGCTTTCTGGTGGGGTCGATCGGGTTGCTCGCCGCGTGCTTGTTGCTGATGTTGCCGCTGTCGGGCAACTTCCATGTGTTCGCAGTGCTGAGCATGTTCTGGGGCGTGGCGATTCTCAGCTTCAGCCTGTCGCTGCAGTCCAGGACCCTGAAGCTGGCGTCCGACGCCACCGATGTGGCCATGGCGCTGTTCTCGGGTATCTACAACATCGGCATTGGCGGTGGTGCGCTGCTGGGCAGTATCGTCAGCAGCCAGATGAATGTGGCGCATATCGGCCTGGTGGGCGGTAGCGTGGCAGTGGTCGGGCTGGTACTGGCCGTTGCCAGTACCCGGCGCTTTCGCGAGGCGCTGACTCGCTGAGCCGAGCCGTTCAGGCCACTTGCAAGCCAAGTAGCGACTCAGGCCAATACTGCAGCCCATGCCGATATCAACAAAACCCCCGCCAACACCTGGTTGAACACCCGCAACCGCCCCGGTGCCTGCAGCCACCGGGCGCTCCCCACCCCCAACAGCGCCCACGTTGCCATGCTCGGCAGAGCGATCAGCAAAAACACCAGCGCCAACTGCCACACTGGCAACGACGGCGCGGCAAATACCCCGACCACCGCCACGGCCATCAACCACACCTTGGGGTTCACCACCTGCAACGAGGCCGCGCTGAGCGCACTGAAGCCTGGCGCCGTGGTCGCGTGGAGCGGGGCGGCGGCGCTGCGCAGCATCTTCCACGCCAGGCTGCTCAGCCACAGCACCCCGGCCCAGCTCATCAGCTGTTGCGCCAGGGGGTAGCGCAGCAGCAGTTCGCCCAGCCCCAGCCCGACGAGCAGCACAATGGCTGCAGCCGCGCCACACGCCGCCACGATCGGCGCCAGGCTTGCGCGCAGGCCCCGGCGGGCGCCATGGGCCAGGATCAACAGGTTGGTCGGCCCCGGGCTGATGCTGGATACCAGGGCAAACAGAATGAAGGGCAACAACGACTGCGACATGGTTCAGGGCTCCGTAACATTGAAGCACCATGCTCGCTGCCTGCCGGCACTCAGTCTGGAAGGTTTGAGCAGCGCCTGCGGTAGTCAGCCGGGGTCAACTGGTAGGCGCGGCGGAACCAGCGGCCCAGGTGGCTCTGGTCGGCAAAGCCCAACGCCACGGCCACTTCGGCAGGTGTCTGACCTTGGGCAAGCAGGCGCCGCGCGCGGGCCAGGCGCAGTTGGATCAGGTAGGCATGGGGTGCAATGCCGAACGCTGCCTTGAACGCACGGGTCAGGCGAAAGCGGTCGATGCCGCAGGCCTGGGCCAGGTCTTCCAGGCCGATGTCGCGCTCCAGGTTGGCGTGCAGGAAGTCCCGGGCACGCTGTGCGGTCAGCGGCAGGCGCGGGTCGGGGTTGATGCGGCGGCGCCAGTGCAAGTGGCGGGTCAGGCAGGCCAGCAAATCGTCCATGGCCGTTTGCCTGACGATGCGCAAGTCCTGGTCATGCACGGCCTGGAAGGCCAGGGCGGTGGCTCGCGTCAGGCGTTCGTCATGGCACAGGGTGTCGGCAAAGCTGGGCAGGCTGTCGCCTGGCGCGTGCTCGTACAGCGCGCGCAGCTGTTGGTCGAGCCAGGCGGGCTCCAGGTACAGCGTCGAATAGGTGAAGCCTTCTTCGGTGGGCGCCAGGCCATCGTGGATGTCGCCAGGCTCAAGTAAAAACACCTGCCCCGGCGTGCTGCGGTGGCGCACCCGGCGGCAGTTGAACTGCTGCACGCCCTGCTCGGTCACGCCGACCAGGAAGCTGTCGTGCCAGTGGGGGTCATAGGCATGCCCGACAAAATGCGCCCGGACCGACTCGATGCCGGTGTCGGCGTCTTGTTTGAAGTCGATCCAGTTGCTCATGGACGTGTACCGTGGGGTAAATCGCTACCTTAGCGCAACGCCCCCGGCTCAGTCTGGAACGATTGTGCAGCCGTTGGTCAGTGCCCGGGCGCGCAGGGCCTCGAAGCGTTCGCGCAGCCACAGGTGCAATTGCGTCACGGCAGGCGTGAGTTGCTTGCGATGAGGGCAAACCAACGTGAGCGGGGTAGACTCGCCGAGCAATTCGGGCAGGACGATTTCCAGTTCCCCGGCCGCAATATTGGCGCTGACATCCAGCCACGACTTGTAGACGATACCTTCCCCCTGGATGGCCAGGCGGCGGATGACGTCGGCATCGTCACTGACCAGCGGCCCACGCACCTGCACCGTGCGATTACCCAACTGCCACTTGTCGTACACCCGGCTGTGCTGCATGTACAGCAGGCAGGCATGCTGCTGCAGCGCGTCGGGGGTGAGTGGGCGGCCGTGGCGGGCCAGGTAGTCGGGCGAGGCCACCAGCACTCGGCGGTTCCATTCGGCCAGCGGCAGGGCGATGTAGTTGGCATCCTGATTGAGGCCATAGCGGATGGCCACATCCACAGGGTCGCGGTTGAGGTCGGCCATCTGGTCGGACAGAAAGAAGCGCAGTTGCAATGCCGGGTGGTCGCGGCGGAAAGCGCTGAGCCAGGGCAGCAGCATGTTGCGGCCCATGTCGGAAGGGGCCGACACCTGCAGGGTGCCGCGCAGGCTATTGGGGTTGCCATGCAGATCTTCATGGCCCTGGCGCAGGCTTTCCAGCACATTCAGCGCGGTTGGCAGGTAGCGCTCGCCCTCGGCGGTCAGGCGCAGGCTGCGGGTGGTGCGGGCGAACAGGCGTACATCCAGGTCGCGTTCCAGGCGTTTGATCGCGGCAGCCACCTGGCCCGGCAGCAGGCCTGCTTCATGGGCGGCGGCAGTGAAGCTCCCCAGCACGCTGCTGCGGGCAAACAGTTCGAGGTCGGTGATGCGCAGCATTTTCATTCCAGGGATGAAAGTGTTGTTACATTGTGCCGCTTTTTCTTTTTTGCTGGAAAGATAAGATGCGCGGCACATCCACTGTTCATTCCGGAGTTGTCGCATGGATACCGTATCGCTGGCCAAGCGCCGTTACACCACCAAAGCTTACGATGCCTCACGCCGCATTCCCCAGGCCACTGTCGACGCCCTGCTCGAACAACTGCGCCACAGCCCGTCGTCGGTCAATTCCCAGCCCTGGCATTTCATCGTCGCCGACACGGCCGAAGGCAAGGCCCGCCTGGCCAAGAGCACGGCGGAGGGTTATGCCTACAACACGCAGAAGCTTCTCGACGCCTCGCATGTGATCGTGTTCTGCACCCGTACCGAAATGACTGAAGAACACTTGAACGCCGTGCTCGATCAAGAGGCTGCCGATGGCCGTTTCCGTGATGAGCAAGCGCGCGCCGGGCAAAACCAGAGCCGACGTCACTATGTCAACCTGCACCGCTTCGACCAGAAGGACGTGCAGCACTGGATGGAAAAGCAGACTTACCTGGCGTTGGGTACTGCCTTGCTGGGTGCGGCGGCGCATGGGCTGGATGCCACGCCGATCGAGGGCTTCGACAGCAAGGTACTGGATGCCGAACTGGGCTTGCGTGAGCGTGGCTTTACCAGCGTGGTGATCCTGAGCCTGGGTTACCGCAGCGAGGCGGACTTCAATGCCGGGCTGAACAAGTCGCGGTTGCCGGCATCGCAAGTCTTCACCTTCCTGTGAGGTTTCCGGGGCCGCGCTGCGGCCCTGGCAATGCTGGCGGTAAACCTGGCAAAGCCCTGGCTTCGACCGCCCAACCCGGCAAACTGGCAATGACCCGGCATATACCGCATACTTGTCGGCAAATGCCGAGATGGAGCGTGCCATGCTTGCCGAAGTGCTTCGCGACAACGGTTACCACAAGTACCGGGCGCGCCTGCAGGCGCTGCTGGACATTCCCGAGCTTGCCAGCGACTTCGAAATTCACACCCGCATCACCGATGGGTTTGCCGCCACCTGGTTGGTAAAGCTGACCGAACGCGGTGTGCTCACGCCGGTGGAGCGCGACCAGATCATTCCGCTGCGCACCCTCAAATCCCGTATCGAGCGTGACCAACCGCTGACCGTGGATGAGAGCGATCGGTTGTTCCGCTCGGCCCACATCACCGCCATGGCCGAGGCCGTGTTCGGTGAAGCGGGCAAGGCCAAGCGCTGGCTGTCCAAGCCCAAGGAACGCTTCTCGGGGCTGACGCCGATGCAGATGCTCACCACCCAGCAAGGCACCACTCAGGTCGAAGAAATGCTGCTGCAGATTGCCGAGGGCTATGGCCTGTGATTTTGTGGCGAATCAGCGCCTATGCAGACTTGAGCGGTACGGGGGGCTTGCGCGTAAGCGGCCGCTGGCACCAGGCGGGTCGGCCGGTGGTGTATGCCGCCACCAGCCCTCCCGGGGCGATGCTGGAAGTGTTGGTGCATCTGGAGATCGACCCCGAGGATTTCCCTACCACCATGCGCTTGCTTCGCATCGAACTGCCTGACACGGTTTCCCAGGCGCAGTTGCCCGCTTTGCAGCCCGGCTGGTCCGCCCAGCCTGAGTTGACCCGTACGCTGGGCAATCGCTTTCTGGATGACTGTTCGGCATTGCTGCTGCCGGTGCCAAGCGCGATCATGCCCAGCACCACCAATTACCTGTTCAACCCACGGCACCCACAGGCGCAGAGCGCGAAAATCCTGGTTGAGGATTTCACGCCGGACAGCCGCCTGTTCTAGGGCGTGGTCACCACAGTGCTGCCGATGCTGACGCCAGCACCCGGCCAAACACTTCGAGCGCCTTGTCCACGTCAGCCTCGGTGCTGAAACGGCCGATGCTCAAGCGCACACTGTTGCGTGCCTGGTGTTCATCCAGCCCCAGTGCCAGCAGCACATGCGAGGCAGCGTTGCTCGCCGAGTTGCAGGCCGAGGTGGTCGACAAGGCCAGTTCGCTGGCCAGCGCCGTGCTGTTGAAGCCCTTGCTGTCGATGCACAGGTTCAAGGTATGGGGAATGCGTTGCTTGGCGCAGCCGTTCAGGGTAATGCCGGGCATGGCCAGCAGGCCTGTGCGCAGGCGTCTTGCCAGTTGCTCGAGGCGCTGGTGTTCGCTGTCGCCAGGTTGGCCGGCCAAGGCAAAGGCGCTGCCCATGCCCGCTATCTGGTGGGTCGCCAGGGTGCCGGAACGCAGGCCCTGCTCATGACCGCCGCCGTGCATCTGCGCACGCATCAGCGCGCGGGCGCGCGGCCCTACATACAGCGCACCGATGCCTTTTGGCCCGTAGACCTTGTGCGCCGAAAAAGACATCAGGTCCACGGCCATTGTATGCAGGTCGATAGCCAGCTTGCCTACGGCCTGCGCTGCATCCACGTGCAGCAGGGCACCGTGGGCACGCACCTGCTCGCCGATCGCGGCAAAATCGGTGACCGTGCCCAGTTCGTTGTTGACCGCCATCAGCGATACCAGGCGGGTGTCAGCACGCAACGCTGCCTGTACGCTTGCGGGCTGGATCAGGCCGGCGGCATCCGCTGCCAGGCGGGTAACGGCCCAGCCCTGGCGTTCCAGTTCGGCCACGGTGTCAAGCACGGCCTTGTGTTCCAGCTGGCTGGTGATCAGGTGTCCGGGCTGGCCGATGCCTTGGGCAATACCCTTGAGCGCCAGGTTGTTGGACTCGGTAGCCCCCGATGTCCACACCAGATGCTCGGATTGCGCACCGATGCACTCGGCCACTTGCTGGCGGGCCTGCTCTACGGCGTGACCTGCAGCTTGGCCGTAGGCGTGGCCGCTGGAGGCCGGATTGCCGAAGTTGGCTTGGCTTCCCAGGCAGGCGAGCATGGTTTCGATGACCCGGTCGTCGACCGGGGTTGTGGCAGCGTAATCGAAGTAGAGTGGGGCGCTAGGCATTGAGGCGGGTCCGTGTCAGTGGCCGTGAAATCGGCAATCATTGACGTAAGCGTACCCGCCAGCAGCGCGATATTTTTCACTTCCTCTGGTTCGATTCTCGATGCTTATAGAAAAATGTTCTCCGCCTAAGACATTGCATGGAATTTTCTACTTTTTTGGGTGAGGTGCCATGAATGGTTCCTCGCCAGCCTTTTCAGGCGGACTCCAGCGCCTTCTCTTCCTCGGCCACCACGCGCTCGCACAACTCGGTGATCTGCTCGCGCATCCAGCGGTTGGCCGGGTCCTGGTCGGTGCTTTCATGCCAGTACAGGTGCGTTTCCAGTGCAGGCACCTCCACCGGCAGCGCCTGATAACGCAACTGATGGCGACGGGCGAAGCGCTCGGGAACCGTCATCGCCATGTCGGTCTGCTGCAACACCTGCGACGCCATGAGGTAGTGTTGCGAACGCAGGGCGACCTTGCGTTGCACACCCATCTTGCCCAGCGCCAGGTCGACGTAACCCAGGCCGTTGCGCCGGCTGGAGATATGGATATGGGTCATGCCCAGGTAGCTGTCGAGGGTCAGCTTGCTGTCGGCCAGCGGGTGGCCCTGGCGCAGGGCGCAGACATAGCGGTCCTGCATCAGTTTGATGTGGCGCACCTGCGGGTCGGTGTTCAGTGGCGCGTCGATGGCAAAGTCCAGGCGGCCGGCGGCGAGTTCCTTGGTGGTCTCGCGGCGCTTGCACAGGAAGCTCTCGATCATTACCGCCGGCGCCAGGCGGCGCAGGCGCTGGAACAGCGGCGGCAAGATGACCGCCTCGGTCAGGTCGGTCATGCTGATGCGGAAGGTCTTGTTGGCCTGCTGCGGGTTGAACGTGCGGCTTTCCTGCACCGAGGTCCGCAGTAGCGCCAGGGCGTTGCGCACCGGGCCGATGATGTTCTGCGCCATGGGTGTGGGCACCATGCCTTGCGCGGTGCGCACGAACAGCGGGTCATTGAAGGTTTCGCGCAGGCGCGACAGGGCATTGGACACTGCCGGCTGAGTAATGCCAACGATCTGCCCGGCGCGGGTCAGGTTGGCTTCGGTGTAGATCGCATCGAACACGATGAACAGGTTGAGGTCGACCTTGCTGAGGTTCATGGGCGCCGCTCTTTGTTGGAGTTATCGGTCGATCATATATCGGTTATGAATGTTTATACACGCGGAAAATAGACTAGGTGGATGGAGCAATGCTGCTCTAGGCTCTGCCCCAAGTACTCCGAACTGTGAAGGTAGCCCTAATGGATTTCGCCTATTCACCCAAGGTCCAGGCACTGCGCGAGCGTGTCACTGCGTTCATGGACGCCCATGTCTACCCTGCCGAAGCCGTGTTCGAGCGCCAGGTCGCCGAAGGTGACCGCTGGCAGCCCACTGCAATCATGGAGGAGCTCAAGGCCAAGGCCCGCGCCGAAGGGCTGTGGAACCTGTTCTTGCCAGAGTCGGAATACGGCGCCGGCCTGAGCAACCTGGAGTACGCACCGCTTGCAGAGATCATGGGCCGCTCGTTGCTCGGGCCGGAGCCGTTCAACTGCTCGGCGCCGGACACCGGCAACATGGAAGTGCTGGTGCGCTATGGCAGCGAGGCACAGAAACGCCAGTGGCTGGAGCCGTTGCTGCGCGGCGAGATCCGCTCGGCGTTTGCCATGACCGAACCGGACGTGGCCTCCTCGGACGCCACCAACATGGCTGCTACCGCCATACGTGACGGTGACGAGTGGGTGATCAACGGCCGCAAGTGGTGGACTTCCGGCGCCTGCGACCCGCGCTGCAAGGTCATGATCTTCATGGGCCTGTCTGACCCTGAAGGGCCACGCCACCAGCAGCATTCCATGGTGCTGGTGCCTACCGACACGCCGGGCGTGAAGATTGTCCGCCCGCTGCCGGTGTTCGGTTATGACGATGCGCCCCATGGTCATGCCGAAGTCCTTTTCGAGAATGTGCGGGTGCCGTACGAAAACGTGATCCTTGGCGAAGGCCGCGGCTTCGAAATTGCCCAGGGCCGACTGGGCCCAGGCCGTATCCACCACTGCATGCGCTCGATCGGCATGGCCGAGCGCGCGCTGGAGCTGATGTGCAAGCGCTCGGTGGAGCGTACTGCCTTTGGTCGGCCACTGGCACGCTTGGGCGGCAACGTCGACAAGATTGCCGACTCGCGCATGGAAATCGACATGGCCCGGCTGCTGACGCTCAAAGCGGCTTACATGATGGACACCGTCGGCAACAAGGTGGCCCGTAGCGAGATCGCCCAGATCAAGGTGGTGGCGCCGAACGTGGCATTGAACGTGATCGACCGGGCTATCCAGCTACATGGCGGGGCAGGGGTAAGCGGCGATTTCCCGCTGGCCTACATGTATGCCATGCAGCGCACCCTGCGCCTGGCTGACGGGCCGGATGAAGTTCACCGGGCGGCGATTGGCAAATACGAAATTGGCAAGTATGTGCCGGTGGAGATGTTGCGTAGCGGGCGGTGAACGCGTCAGCCTGCGCCGGCCCATTCGCGATCAAACCCGCGCCTGCAGTGATTGCGCAAAGTCCTGCAACTTGTAGGACGTATCTGAATTTTGGCTGAGGCCACTTGAATCTCCCTTGCTGGTGATAGGTTTCCAACCTGGATCAAGTACAGGGAGTTCATATATGCGCGTCAATCTAGAGGGGAAAGGTCAGGCGGTAGATGGCGATGTCACCACAACGGATGCTGTCTGTATTGCGACGGGGGCCGGCTATCTAGACGAAGGCCGAATGGTGCTCCGTGAAGGCGACCACACCACGCCATGCCCTCTTTGTGGGCAGGCGGGAACTGTCGCCGAAGGTGTGGATCACTTTATTTCAGATGGCCAGCGGGTGGCTATGGATGGTGCGTTGGTTGTCTGTGGCTGTTCGCCGGGCACCAACCGGGTAGTCGCGCCCTTGTATGAGGCTCCGCCGTCCATGCACTCCATTGCAGGGCGTGCCAATACCCACGCTGCCGAGCTGTCACCCACCTTCAACCCCGAGCGCTTCTCCCAACCGGTAATAGGTGCACTGCCTGGTTCGCTGGAGCCTGGTTTCTACGTGGTTCCACGACGCATGTCGTTTCCCCAGATACTGCTTCAACTGGCCGGACACGATTCCACGTTGCCGGTCTCACGGTTACAGCGGCTCAACCCCACGTATGCGCAAGGGTTCAAAGCTGGGGAAATCTTCGTTATCGGTGATCCTGACAATGGAAATGCCTGCACGCGCGAAGAGGGAGAGCTTATGGCGGCTGCGCAGCATGCGCGGCGTGCGCTGGAGGCACTCGACTACGTCGAAGCGGATTTCATGATGCAGCACCAGGCCGAAATCGCCGGCTTGCTCAGCAACGCCAGTCTGTCCATGGGCGTGGGCAAGGACATGCTGGATCAAGGCTTGAAACAAGTAAGCAATACCTTGACCAGCATCGAGCAATTGCACCAGCGTGAGTTCATGCACCATGGCCATTTGAATAGTCCGGGTTTCTTCGCCGAGCGCAGGCGGTTGTTGCAGCAACTGGATGGCCAGTTGAAAGCGGCGTTGCTTAATAAGCAACTGAATCTGGGGAGCTATGAGCGGCTGAAGAAGAGCTTGAATATCTCTACCAAGAGCCTGGTGCACCATTGGTCGAAAGCGGGCGGACCGGGGCAGATTCCGGGGTATGCGACACATCTTGAGAAGGTGGCGCGGTTAAGTAAGTACCTTCAATACGGAGGGTATGCAGCGATTGGGCTGGGCGGGACCTCGTCTTATCTGAAAGTAAAAGAAGTCTGTCGGGCCGGGGAGACTCGTGCTTGTCGAAAGGTTCGGTTTACTGAAGCGGGAAATTTTGTAGGGGTCTAACGGGAGGGTTGGTAGGCGCCTCTGGTGGAGGTGCTGCAGCAGCTGCGTTATGCGGTATTTTTGCGGTGGGTACCGGTGGGTACCGGTGGGTTTGGTGCAGTGTGCGGGATTGCGATCGTTGGCGCCGCCTCTTCTGCAGGCGCTATTGGTATTGGCGCCCTCGGAGAGCAAACCGGTGAACTCCTTCATGAGGTGACTGATGATTGACTTTGACAATTGGTCCCCATTGTTGCAAATAGGATTCCTGATTGCGCCTTTCGTTCTGGGCCTTGCGGGGATCGCTATCAATGTGAAAATTGCTTTGTCGAGTGATTTTGATGTCGCCCTTTCAGCGATCACGAGCAACCCCTATCTTGAGCAGATGAAACCCGTATGGGGCGGACGAAACCTAAGGCATCGATGCCTACTGATGAGTACAGTAAGCGCTTTGGTCACATTCCCTAGGTTACATTCACGCCTCGGATGGTTGAACGAAGCTGAGCTTGACAATTTTCCCCCAAAGTTGAGGCGAGATATGGGAGCAGCCCTTTGGTTGATCTTGATTGCCTCACTTTGGGGAGCGGTTGGTTACTTCATCATCAAGCAATGATTGCAACTCAGACCCGTAACTGTGGGTCATTCTTTTTTTGCCCCGTTGTTTTCTTATCGTTAGCTGCTTTTTCTATCGTCTTGTCGTCTTTATTCAACGTCTGCCCCCGCGTCTTGATCAACGAAATCACCACCCCACCCAGCAACAACCCGAATGTCACGCCCAGCGACAGCAGCGCCGGCACCTTGCCCACCATGCCGTGGTAGAAAATCTTGCAGCCAATGAAGATCAACACCAGCGCCAGTGCGTACTTGAGGTAAACGAACCGGTGCATCAGCGCCGCCAGCGCGAAATACAGCGAGCGCAGGCCGAGGATGGCGAAGATGTTGGAGGTGTAGACGATGAACGGGTCCTGGGTGATGGCGAAGATCGCCGGCACGCTGTCGACGGCAAACACCAGGTCGGCCAGTTCGATCAGTACCAGCGCCAGAAACAGCGGGGTGGCATAACGCAGCGCCTTGCTGTGCCCGGGCGGGGTTTGGCGTACGAAGAAGTGCGAGCCATGGATCTGGTCGGTAACCCGCATGTGCCGCCGCACGAACTTGAGGATCGGGTTGTTGGCCAGGTCCGGGCGGCTGTCTTCCTTCGACAGCGCCATCTTCACCCCGGTAAACAGCAGGAAGGCACCGAAGATGTACAGCACCCAGGCAAAGTTCTGTACCAGCGCCGCGCCCACGCCGATCATGATGGCCCGCAGGAACACCACGCCCAGGATGCCCCAGAACAGCACGCGGTGCTGGTAGCGACGGGGGATGGCGAAGTAGCTGAAGATCATTGCCATGACGAACACGTTGTCCATCGACAGCGACTGTTCGACCAGGAAGCCGGTGTAGAACTCCAGCGCAGACTGCGCACCCAACTGGTACCAGACCCCCGCGCCGAACAGCACACCGACACTGAAATAGCCCGAATACAGCAGCAGGCTCTCGCGCATTTCAATTTCCCGGTCGTGGCGGTGCAGCATGCCCAGGTCGAGCACCAGCAAACCGATGACGATGGCCATGAACACCAGCCACAACCAGGCGCTGGTCCCGAGGACAGGTGTTGTGAGGAATGCTTGCAGAGCTGTCATGAGTCCCTCCTTGAATGTCGACGTTGCATGGCAACAGTGATCCGACATGGCGGCTTGGCAGCCGTCAGAGGGGCCCGGTATCACATGAGCTTGAGCCTAGACCCGTTTGCCAGTGGTGCCGAATGGGTAGCTGTTACATTTCTTTGCCAGTGCAGCGCTCAAGCCCGCAATCCTTTGCTCAGCCCTTTCCCTTCTATTAAATAACCCCGGTTATAGCCAAAACCAATCGAAAGCATGAGCTTTGCCAATGAGCCTTCCGCGGGATGATTAGTTAGGATTCTATCCATCAACTGATTCCAACCCCATGAAGGAGCGTCTCTCATGCCAATCATCAACAGCCAGGTCAAACCCTTCAACGCCACCGCCTACCACAAAGGCGAGTTCGTTCAGGTCAGCGAAGCCGATCTGAAAGGCAAGTGGTCTGTCGTATTCTTCTACCCGGCCGACTTCACCTTCGTTTGCCCGACCGAGCTGGGTGACCTTGCTGACAACTACGCCGAGTTCCAGAAGCTGGGCGTGGAAATCTACGGTGTTTCCACCGATACCCACTTCACTCACAAAGCCTGGCACGACACTTCCGACACCATCGGCAAGATCCAATACCCGCTGATCGGTGACCCGACTCACGTCATTTCGCGCAACTTCGACGTGCTGATCGAAGAAGCCGGCCTGGCCGACCGCGGTACCTTCGTGATCAACCCGGAAGGCCAGATCAAGATTGTCGAACTGAACGACGGTGGTGTAGGCCGTGATGCTGCCGAACTGCTGCGTAAGGTCAAGGCTGCCCAGTACGTTGCCGCTCACCCAGGCGAAGTGTGCCCGGCCAAGTGGAAAGAAGGCGAAGCCACTCTGGCGCCGTCGCTGGACCTCGTAGGCAAGATCTAAGGTCATGCCCATAACGCGGGCGGTAAGCAGCCGCCAAAGCTGAAATACCCACCGCCCCGTCAAACGCCCGGGCGACCTCGCCTGGGCGTTTTTGTATCCGAGTTTTGAAAAAGGAATCGCCCGTATGTTGGACGCCACGCTTAAATCGCAACTGAAAACCTACCTGGAGCGGGTCACCCAGCCGATCGAGATCGTTGCCTCCCTCGACGACGGCGCGAAGTCCCGCGAATTGCACGACCTGCTGGTGGAAATTGCCGGCCTGTCGAACCTCATTACCTTCAGCGCGGAGGGTACCGATGCCCGTCGCCCTTCGTTCTCGCTGAACCGCCCGGGTGCCGATATCAGCCTGCGCTTCGCCGGCATCCCCATGGGCCACGAGTTCACCTCGTTGGTGCTGGCGCTGCTGCAAGTCGGCGGCCATCCGTCAAAGGCCAGTGCCGAAGTGATCGAGCAGATCCAGGCCCTGGAAGGCGAATTCAACTTCGAAACCTACTTCTCGCTGTCGTGCCAGAACTGCCCGGACGTCGTCCAGGCACTGAACCTGATGGCGGTACTCAACCCCAACGTGCGCCATGTGGCTATCGACGGTGCGCTGTTCCAGGAAGAAGTGGAATCGCGCAAGATCATGGCGGTACCGAGTATCTACCTCAACGGTGAAGTGTTTGGTCAGGGCCGTATGGGCCTGGAAGAAATCATTGGCAAGATCGACACAAACGCCGGCGCCCGCCAGGCCGAGAAGATCAACGCCAAGGATGCCTTTGACGTGCTGGTTGTCGGCGGTGGCCCCGCTGGCGCCGCTGCTGCCATCTACGCTGCCCGCAAGGGCATCCGCACCGGTGTTGCTGCCGAGCGCTTCGGCGGCCAGGTGCTCGATACACTGGCCATCGAGAACTTCATCTCGGTGCAGGAAACCGAAGGACCGAAGCTGGCCACGGCGCTGGAAGAGCACGTCAAGCAGTACGACGTCGACATCATGAACCTGCAGCGCGGTGAAGCGCTGATTCCTGCTGCCGAGGGCGGTCTGCACGAAGTGCGTCTGGCGGGGGGCGCTTCGCTGAAGGCCAAGACTGTGATCCTGGCCACCGGCGCCCGCTGGCGCGAAATGAACGTGCCAGGTGAGCAGGAGTACCGCGGCCGCGGCGTGGCCTACTGCCCGCACTGTGACGGCCCGCTGTTCAAGGGTAAACGCGTGGCGGTGATTGGCGGCGGCAACTCGGGTGTGGAGGCGGCCATCGACCTGGCCGGTATCGTCGCCCAGGTGACGCTGATCGAGTTCGACAGCCAGCTGCGTGCCGATGCGGTGTTGCAACGCAAGCTGCACAGCCTGCCGAACGTTAACGTGATCACCAGCGCGCTGACCACCGAGGTGCTGGGCAATGGCGAGAAGGTGACCGGCCTGCGCTACAAGGACCGCACCACGGATGAACAGCACGAAGTGGCACTGGAAGGCATCTTCGTGCAGATTGGCCTGTTGCCCAATACTGACTGGCTGAAGGGCACCGTCGAGCTGTCGCCGCGTGGCGAAATCATTGTCGACGCCAAGGGCCAGACCAGCATCCCCGGTGTGTTTGCCGCCGGTGACGTGACTACCGTGCCGTACAAGCAGATCGTCATTGCGGTGGGTGAGGGGGCCAAGGCATCGCTGGCGGCCTTTGACCACCTGATTCGGACTTCGGCACCGGCGTAAGCCTGTACCGGCCGCTTCGCCGCTAAAGCCGCTCTCGCAGGACTGCGCAGTTGTTGAAACTGTGAAGATCCCCGTAGGAGCGGGTTTACCCGCGAAGAGGCCGGCCCTGCTGGCCAATTTCCACCCGCCGTTCACCGTTGCCGCCGCGACCGTATTCGCGGGTAAACCCGCTCCTATGTATGGACTCGCCCACACTGTCTAGCTGCTTTTTTGAACATAGGAACCCGGTTGCATCTATGTATCAGGCCTGTTCGAGGAAGCTTTTTGCTTCTGGC
>NZ_JADDRH010000023.1:0-82596 GCF_044904505.1 Pseudomonas sp. 3HC3 | reverse complement strand
CCGATGTGTGTCCACCACCGATCTGTGTGTGTAGGAGCGGGTTTACCCGCGAATACGATGGCGGTGGCAATGGTGAACGGCGGGTGGGGATTGGCCAGCAGGGCCGGCCTTTTCGCGGGTGAACCCGCTCCTACGACGACCTGTGTTCAACCACCGATGTGTGTTCACCAACGATCTGTGTGTAGGAGCGGGTTTACCCGCGAATACGATGGCGGTGGCAGCGGTGAACGGTTGGTGGAAATTGGCCAGCAGGGCCGGCCCTTTCGCGGGTGAACCCGCTCCTACAGGCCCTCATTTGTCCCAGGTTTCAGGGCACCCCTTGCACCCCTCCATGTTGGCCTCCTGAAAATTCCCGTAATGCTGCCGCGCCCCGCGCAAATCGGCGCGTGCCAGGTTGCTCTGGCCAAACTTGGCCTCCTGCAGGTTGGCATCGCCCAGGTTGGCCTCTTGCAGGTCAGCCTTGCTCAACCAGGCCATCTCCAGGTCCGCCGCCTGCAAGTTGGCCCGCTGCAGCTTTGCCCCGGACAGCCTGGCGAACTGCAGGTAGGCTGCACGCAGGTCGGCCTTTTCAAACTGTGCGCCCTGGGCGAACAAGCCCCAGCCTTGAATGGCCACCAGCTTGCTGTTGCTCAGGTCGGCCAGGCGCAGATTGCTCTGTTGCAGGCTGGCGCGAGTTAGGTTGGCCCCTTGCAGGCGTGCTTTCTCCAGGTTTGCCAGGTCCAGTTGGGCATGGCGCAGGTCGGCATCGCGCAGGTCGGCACCGGCCAGGTTCATCTTGCGCAGGTCCTGGTTGGCCAGGTTGGCGCCGCGCAGGTTGGCCCCCGGGCACTGGCTGGCTTCGGCAATCACGCAGCCGTTGATGGTCAAGGGGGCATCGTTGCCGGCGTCGTCGGCGTTCACTGCCAGGGCGGGGGATAGCGCCAGCAGCAAGGTAAAGGGCAGGTAATTCATGGCGAAAGCCTCTGGGCAGGAGAAGGGCAGAAGCGGGGAGGGGCGCAAGCCGCTCCCCGCTGCAGGTCAACGCTGTGCAGTCTTGTTGTCCCAGCTCGGGATCTTGAACACCCAGAACGAACCACCCTGAGCCACCGGTTTGGTCAGCTCGGCCATGTCGCCGCCCCACAGCGGTACCGCACCGCCGTAGCCCACGGTCACGCCGATGTACTGCTCGCCGTCCTGTTCCCAGGTGATGGGCGGCGAGACAATGCCGCTGCCGGTCTGGAACTTCCACAGCTCTTTGCCCGTCTTGGCGTCGAAGGCCTTGAAGAAACCGTCGCCCGTGCCGGTGAACACCAGGTTGCCCTTGGTCGCCAGCACACCGGCCCATAGCGGCAGGTGTTCCTTGTGTTCCCACACCAGCTTGCCGGTGGTCGGGTCCATGGCGCGCAACGTGCCGACGTGGTCGTCGTACATGCGCTTGATGCGGAAGCCCATGCCCAGGTAAGCCGAGCCCTTCTTGTAGTTCACTTCCTCGGTCCAGTATTCCTCTTTCCACTGGTTGCCGGGGATGTAGAACAGCCCGGTGTCCTGGCTGTAGGCCATGGGGTTCCAGTTCTTGCCGCCCAGGAACGGCGGCGAGACTTCCACCGGCTTGCCCTTGGTTTCACCCGGCAGCGGCTTGGCCGGGCGTTGGCCGGGGTTTTCCACCGGGCGCCCGGTCTTCAGGTCGATATGGCTGGCCCAGGTGATGTTGTCGACGAAGGGGAAGGCGTTCTGCAGCTTGCCGTTGTTGCGGTCGACCACATAGAAGAAGCCGTTGCGGTCAGCATGGCCGGTGGCCTTGACCACCTTGCCGTCCTTGCCTTTGTAGTCGAACAGCACCAGTTCGTTGTTGCCGGAGAAGTCCCAGGCATCGTTGGGGGTGTGCTGGTAGAACCACTTGACTTCGCCGGTACTCGGGTCGACGCCGACCTGGCCGGAGGTGTACAGGCTGTCGAAGTCATGCGGGTTGCCGTCCTTCGACGTGCGCGCCCAGGTATTCCACGGCCCGGGGTTGCCAGCGCCAACAATGATGGTGTTCGTTTCGGGGTCGAAGCTGGCGCTTTGCCAAGGGGCACCGCCGCCGTGGCTCCAGGCTTCGACCTTGCCGGTTTCGGTGGTAGGGTCGTCTGGCCAGGACGGCGCTTTGACGTCACCGGTCGGGGTGCTGTCCTTGCCGTTCAGGCGGCCCATGTGGCCCTCGACGAAGGGCCGCATCCACACTTCTTCGCCGGTGTCCGGGTCGCGTGCGAACAACTGGCCGACCACGCCGAATTCATCGCCGGAGCTGCCATGGATCAGCAGCACCTTGCCGCTGGTCTTGTCCTTGATCAGCACTGGCGCACCGGTCATGGTGTAGCCGGCGCTGTGGTCGCCGAACTTCTTGTTCCACACCACCTTGCCGGTGCGCTTGTCGAGGGCGATGACCCGCGCGTCGAGGGTGCCGAAGTAGATCTTGTCGCCGTAGATCGCCGCCCCGCGGTTGACCACGTCGCAGCAGGGACGAATGTTGTCGGGCAGGCGGTGGCTGTAGGTCCACAGGCGTTTGCCGGTCTTGGCATCGAGGGCGAATACCCGCGAGTACGAGCCGGTGACGTAGACCACGCCATCGCTGACGATGGCCTGGGATTCCTGGCCGCGCTGCTTCTCGTCGCCGAAGGAGTAGGACCAGGCCGGGGTCAGCTTGAACACGTTCTTGTCATTGACCTGGGCCAACGGGCTCCAGCGCTGGGCATTGGTGCCCATGCCGTACTGCAGCACGTCCTGGGTGGTCAGGTGGTCATTGGCGATGTCTTCCCAGGTGACGTTCTTGCCGGCAGGTGCAGCGGGTGTGGTGGCCGCTGTTGCCACATTGCCCAGGGCCAGGCTACCGGCCATCAGCAGGACGCGCACGCTCAGGGCCAGCGGGGAAAGGGCGGGTAGCGATCTTATTGTCATGGTTGCAGTTCCCAGTGGAGGTTTTGGCCTGCACAGGGTGGGGCGCAGCGGCTATCGCGGGATACGGAAAAAGTCCCGCCCTTGCCGGGAAAAGTTCCCGCACGGCACCTCAATTGGCCCTTCGCCACAAGCCCTACTACCAAGGGATGACGGCCCGGCCACCAAAGCAGCATTCGGTCGCCCGCAGGGTGTTTCTAAGATGGCGGCACGGCCTCTGTGGTTGAGGCCTTGTGTGCAATGGTGAGGGCATAACAATGACAACAAAATGCAATGTGTTGCTTGCTGCTGGGTTGCTGGCCGCATCTGTGCTGACCGGTACAGCCTGGGCCCATGGCAACGTGGTGCCCCAGGCAGTGGAGACCAAGGGCCTGACCCCGATCAAGGACGCTGGCGTGAGCCTGGACGACGACGGCTGGGCGGCGGTCAACCCTTACCGCAGCTCACCCGAGCACGACAAGGCCGTGGAAATCGGCGCCTCGGCCTACAACCAGAACTGCGCCGCCTGTCATGGCCTGGAGGCCAAGTCTGGTGGTATCGCCCCTGACTTGCGCATGCTCGATGCAGGTGATGCTGGCGATGAATGGTTCGTCGAGCGGGTACGCCACGGCGCGGTTCGCGACGGACGCGTGTACATGCCGAAGATGGCCGATTACCTCAGTCAGGAAGCCCTGTGGGCGGTGCGCACCTACCTCGACAGCGTGCACGTCGAGGAGTGACGGCCATGCGTCTGTGGGCGGTGCTGTTGAGTGGCCTGCTGCTGTGTTGCGCGGCGGCCCAGGCGCAAGTGCGCAACTATGACGCGATCATCGCTGCCGGAGAGCTCAAGGTAGCGGTGTACAAGGATTTCGCCCCCTACAGTTTCCAGGACCACGGCCAGCCGCGTGGGGTCGATGTGGAGCTGGCGCAGGCCCTGGCCACGGCCTTGGGTGTGCGCCTGCAACTTATCTGGGCGCCACCCGGCGAAAAGCTCGACGATGACCTGCGCGACTACATCTGGCGTGGCAGCCCGCTGCGTCATCAGCAATTGGCCGACCTGATGATGCGGGTGCCTTACGATCGCGCCTACGCGCAGCGGCGCAACGAGTTCGGTGAGCTGGAAAACGCCCAGGTGGTGATGTTCGGCCCCTATCAGGAGGAGCGTTGGCAGGTGGCCTACGATCGCCGTCGCCTGCCGTCGGTGGCCAGTGTCGCGGTATTCCAGCAGCATCCTGTCGGGGTCGAGGTGGACAGCGTGCCGTCGTTTTACCTGACGTCGGTGTTCAACGGCATGCTCAGCGCCAGGACCCACCATTACCCCAGCGTGCAGCAGGCATTTGCTGCGATGCAGGCCGGCCAGGTAGACGCTGTGATGGCGATGCGCGGCGAGGTTGACTGGCAGTTGCACCAGGCTGCCGATGCGCAACTGGCCTTGGCAGAGAACGCCTACCCGAACCTCGGCAAACAGGCTTGGGAAATCGGCATGGCCGTGCATGAAAGCAACCGGCAGCTGGCCTACGCGGTGGAGGAGGCCATGGAGGCGATGATTCGCGATGGCCGGCTCAAGGCGATGTATGCCGCATACGGCCTGCGTTACGAGGTCCCGGAGATGTATCAATAGGAGTGGCCATGAACTGGCGAGCAACTTTCCTGCTGGCCTGCTGGATGCCCTGGGCCGCCCAGGCTGCGACACAAGGCACCCACACAGACCCGGTGCCTTCCGTGATGTGGGACTTCTACCATAAGCAGTTGCTGGGCCAGGCCGCGTTCGTGTTCGATGACCGTGTGAAGCTTCTGGCGCCACCCTTTGCCGAGGATGCACGGCAGGTGCCGCTGGAGATCGACGCCCGGGCGTTCACAGGTGAGGTGGTGCGGATAATCGCCTGGGCAGAGCTGAACCCATTGCCGCGCATCGTCGACTTTCAGCCCGGCGAGCGCGTGTTGCCCTGGTTGTCGATCCGCATCCGCATCGAACAGGCCACACCGCTGCGCGCTGCCGTACTGACACGCGATGGCCTGTGGCACGTCGGTTCGACCCTGATCGATGCTGCCGGCGGCGGTTGTACCGCACCCAGCGTGGTGCGCACCCAGCCCGGCTGGGAGGAGCACCTCGGTGAGGTGCTGGGCGGGCGCTACCCGCGTGGTGACAGCAGCCGCCTGCGCCTGCAGGTGGCCCACCCGATGGATAACGGCCTGGTCAGCGGCATTCCTGAATTCTTTCTCAACCATGCCGAGTTGCAAGGTGCAGATGGCCAGCGCCTGGCCAGCCTGGAGCTGTACCCGGCGGTCAGCGAAAACCCCAACCTTGGCTTTGACATTCAGGGCCTTGGTCCAACCCGGCTGCTGTTGCGGGACAACAGCGGCAACCAGTTCGAGGCGGCGCTGCCCTGAGCGCGTTGTCTGATTCCCCCCCCTGACCCGAGGCACTGTCATGCGTTGGATCCTGCTGTTGCTGCTGTGCCTGGGGCTGCCAGCCCAGGCTGATCTGGCGTACCGGCTCACACCGCGGCAGATCGCCGAGGGCACCTGGTTGCTGGAAGGCAGCACCGACAATTTCGCCAAGGCCAATGGCGGCAATGTGGTCAACACCGCGTTCATCGTCACCGACAGCGGTGTGGTGGTGATCGACAGCGGGCCGTCGAAGGGCTATGGCGAGGCGTTGCGCAAGGCAATTGTCACCCTCACCGACAAGCCGGTAGTGGAAGTGTTGCTGACCCATCATCATCCTGACCATGTACTGGGCAACCAGGCCTTTGCCGATGTGCCGATCGGTGCCCTGGCCGGCACCCGTGACCTGCTGCGCCAGCAGGGCGATGCCATGGCCGAGAACATGTATCGCCTGGTCGGCGACTGGATGCGCGGTACCGAGGTGGTACTGCCGACCCGGGTGTTGCAGCCGGGTGTGCATGAGGTGGGTGGGCACCGCCTGAGGTTGCTGGGGCTGGGCGGGCACACGGGGGCCGACCTGGCGATTTTCGATGAAAAGACCGGCGTACTGTTCGCCGGTGACCTGGTGTTCTACCAACGGGCCCTGACCACGCCTAACAGCCCAGGGCTGGACGTGTGGCTCAAGGACCTGGATACCCTGCAGGCACTGCCCTGGAAGCAGCTGGTACCCGGGCATGGCCCGGTGGCCAGTGATGCGCAGCCGTTCGTGCAGATGCGTGACTACTTGGGCTGGCTCGATGGCCTGATGCGCGATGGCGCGGCGCGCGGTGACGACATGGCCGAGATGATCCGCAGCCCCATTCCCGAACGGTTTGCCGGGATCAGCCTGACGCGTTATGAGCTGATCCGCAGTGTCAGCCACCTGTACCCCCGGTATGAGCACCAGCAGTTACGGCGCTTGCCATGACATTGTTTGTGCCTGTCAGCCCCCGTGCCGCCCACACAGCGCTCTGTGTCTGCACCCACCCATCGCTCAGGCCCCTACCAAGGAACTAGAAAACTCCGCACTGCGGGCAATTGTTGGCAATCGGGTCGGGACCAAGAATTCCCGACACACCGGGAAATTTTCCCGGGCACAACAAAAAAACCAAAGGTAGCCGTCATGACCCGATCCCCACGTCGCCCCTTGTTCGCCGTGAGCCTGGTGCTCAGCGCCATGCTGCTTGCCGGCGCGGCTCACGCCGCTGTCAGCAATGAAGACATCCTCCAGGACCCGAAGAACCCCCAGCAGATCGTGACCAATGGCCTGGGCGTGCAGGGCCAGCGCTACAGCCCGCTGGATATGCTCAATGTCAATAACGTCAAGGAACTGCGCCCGGTCTGGGCGTTCTCCTTTGGCGGCGAGAAACAGCGTGGTCAGCAGGCCCAGCCGCTGATCAAGGACGGGGTGATGTACCTGACCGGCTCCTACTCGCGGGTGTTCGCCGTGGACGCCCGCACCGGCAAGAAACTGTGGCAATACGATGCACGTCTGCCGGATGACATCCGCCCCTGCTGCGACGTGATCAACCGCGGCGTCGCGCTGTACGGCAACCTGGTGTTCTTCGGCACGCTGGACGCCAAGCTGGTGGCCCTGAACAAGGACACCGGCAAGGTGGTCTGGAGCAAGAAGGTCGCCGACCACAAAGAAGGCTACTCCATCAGCGCCGCGCCGATGATCGTCAATGGCAAGCTGATTACAGGCGTTGCCGGCGGCGAGTTCGGCGTGGTGGGCAAGATCCAGGCGTACAACCCGGAGAACGGCGAGCTGCTGTGGATGCGCCCCACCGTGGAAGGGCACATGGGCTATGTGTACAAGGACGGCAAGGCGATCGAGAACGGCATTTCCGGCGGTGAGGCGGGCAAGACCTGGCCTGGCGACCTGTGGAAGACCGGCGGCGCTGCGCCTTGGCTGGGCGGTTACTACGACCCTGAAACCAACCTGATCCTGTTCGGTACCGGCAACCCGGCACCGTGGAACTCGCACCTGCGCCCCGGTGACAACCTGTACTCTTCCTCACGCCTGGCGCTGAACCCGGACGACGGCACCATCAAATGGCACTTCCAAAGCACGCCGCATGACGGCTGGGACTTCGACGGCGTCAACGAGCTGATCTCGTTCAACTACAAGGACGGCGGCAAGGAGGTCAAGGCTGCCGCCACGGCCGACCGCAACGGTTTCTTCTACGTGCTCGATCGTACCAACGGCAAGTTCATCCGCGGCTTCCCGTTCGTTGACAAGATCACCTGGGCCACGGGCCTGGACAAGGACGGCCGGCCGATCTACAACGACGCAAGCCGCCCGGGCGCACCCGGCAGCGAGGCCAAGGGCAGCTCGGTGTTCGTCGCCCCGGCCTTCCTCGGCGCCAAGAACTGGATGCCGATGGCCTACAACAAGGACACAGGGCTGTTCTACGTGCCGTCCAACGAGTGGGGCATGGACATCTGGAACGAAGGCATCGCCTACAAGAAGGGCGCGGCGTTCCTCGGTGCCGGCTTCACCATCAAGCCGCTCAACGAAGACTACATCGGCGTGCTGCGTGCCATCGACCCGATCAGCGGCAAGGAAGTGTGGCGCCACAAGAACTACGCGCCGCTGTGGGGCGGCGTGCTGACCACCAAGGGCAACCTGGTGTTCACGGGCACGCCAGAGGGCTTCCTGCAGGCATTCAATGCCAAGACCGGCGACAAGGTCTGGGAATTCCAGACCGGCTCAGGCGTGCTTGGCTCGCCCGTCACCTGGGAAATGGACGGCGAGCAGTACGTTTCGGTGGTCTCCGGCTGGGGCGGTGCGGTGCCGCTGTGGGGTGGCGAAGTGGCCAAACGGGTCAAGGACTTCAACCAGGGCGGCATGCTCTGGACCTTCAAGTTGCCCAAGCAGTTGCAGCAAACCGCGAGCACCAAGCCCTAACGCCTGCCTACTGCCGCTTGCTGCCGCTGATCGGTAGCAAGCGGCCCTAGGCTCTGACGAAAAGCCTTGATACTTGTTCATGCTGCGTTGAAAACCGCCTCGGAGTGCTCATGTACTCCAGTACAGTCGGGCGCGACCCCGGCCGTTCCTCGGCTGTTTTCGCCTTGCCTGACCTGCGTCTCAAGACTTTTCGTACAGAGCCTACTACCAAATGACGAGAGCCCCGCTGCCAACGATGCATTCGCCCGGCACGCGGGCTTGTTACCATCGGTGCATCGCCTGTCGTGGGACAGGCACCGACCCGCAGAGGCTCAGCATGATCTACGCACAACCCGGAACTCCAGGCGCCGTCGTATCCTTCAAACCCCGTTATGGCAACTTCATCGGTGGCGAGTTCGTGCAGCCGTTGGCGGGCCAGTACTTCACCAACAGCTCGCCGGTCAATGGCCAGCCGATTGCCGAATTCCCGCGCTCTACGGCCCAGGACGTCGACCGGGCCCTGGACGCCGCGCATGCCGCCGCCGAAGCCTGGGGCAAGACCTCGGTGCAAGACCGCGCCCTGGTACTGCTCAAAATTGCCGACCGCATCGAACAGAACCTGGAAGTGCTGGCGGTTACCGAAAGCTGGGACAACGGCAAGGCCGTACGCGAAACCTTGAATGCCGACGTGCCGCTGGCAGCCGACCACTTCCGCTATTTCGCCGGTTGCATCCGCGCCCAGGAAGGTGGCGTAGGTGAGATCAACGAAGGCACTGTGGCTTATCACATCCACGAACCGCTGGGTGTGGTGGGGCAGATCATCCCGTGGAACTTCCCGCTGCTTATGGCCGCCTGGAAGCTTGCCCCGGCCTTGGCCGCTGGCAACTGCGTGGTGCTCAAGCCCGCGGAGCAGACGCCGCTGTCGATTACCGTCTTTGCCGAACTGATCGCCGACCTGTTGCCGGCAGGCGTACTGAACATCGTCCAGGGCTTTGGCCGTGAGGCCGGCGAGGCGCTGGCCACCAGCAAGCGCATTGCCAAGATCGCTTTCACCGGGTCCACCCCGGTGGGCTCGCACATCATGAAGTGCGCGGCCGAGAACATCATCCCGTCCACCGTCGAACTGGGTGGCAAGTCGCCGAACATTTTCTTCGAAGACATCATGCAGGCCGAGCCGGCGTTCATCGAGAAGGCTGCCGAAGGCCTGGTGCTGGCGTTCTTCAACCAGGGCGAGGTGTGCACCTGCCCGTCACGGGCGCTGATCCAGGAGTCGATCTACGAACCGTTCATGGCCGAGGTGATGAAGAAGATCGCCAAGATCACCCGCGGCAACCCGCTGGATACCGAAACCATGGTGGGTGCCCAGGCATCCGAGCAACAGTACGACAAGATCCTTTCGTACCTGGAAATTGCCCGGGAGGAGGGCGCGCAGTTGCTCACCGGCGGTGGTGCCGAGCGGCTACTGGGTGACCTGGCCAGCGGTTACTACATTCAGCCAACCCTGCTCAAGGGCAATAACAAGATGCGCGTGTTCCAGGAAGAAATCTTCGGGCCGGTGGTGGGCGTGACCACCTTCAAGGACGAAGCCGAAGCGCTGGCGATCGCCAACGACAGTGAATTCGGCCTGGGCGCCGGCCTGTGGACGCGCGACATCAACCGCGCCTATCGCATGGGACGCGGGATCAAGGCCGGGCGAGTGTGGACCAACTGCTACCACCTGTACCCGGCGCATGCGGCGTTCGGGGGGTACAAGAAGTCCGGTGTTGGCCGTGAGACCCACAAGATGATGCTTGACCATTATCAGCAGACCAAGAACCTGCTGGTGAGCTACGACATCAATCCACTGGGCTTCTTCTAGACCGCGTCGCGGCCTTCGCGGGCTCGCCCGCTCCCACAGGTTCACCGTTGGTTCCAGAACCAGTGAAGAACCTGTGGGGGCGGGCGAGTCCGCAAAAGGGCCGGCACATGCATGGCCTACCCGTACCAACGCACCCCGCAAGCTCGTTCCAAAGTAGCATTCGGTCCAGTCCGCCCCCGTGCATTAATGCTTCTACCGGAATCCTCCGGCACAAGAAGAGGACTTGCCCTATGTGGACTAAACCCGCCTATACCGACCTGCGCATTGGCTTCGAAGTGACGATGTATTTCGCCAACCGTTGATGACGGCCCGGCCATCGCCACGGTGGCCGGATCCTCCTGGAGCATGCGCCTGTGAACCTGATAGATCGCCAGCAAGCCCTTGCCTTGGGGCGCGGCTTGCGCCTGGACTGGGAGCCACAGAAGGCTTGCCACGTGCTGTTGTACGCCGGGGGCATCATCGAGCTCAATGCCAGTGCCGGCTGGGTCCTGGCGCTGCTGGACGGCCACAGTACCGTGGCAACGGTCATCGACCGCCTGGCACAACGCTTCCCCGATGTACCGGGGCTCGAAGAGGACGTGCTGGCATTTCTGGAGGTGGCCCGCGCCAAATCCTGGATAGAATGACCGGTAGCCCCGCTTTGGTCTGGTTGCTTTCGTGGTGGGATGCTTTACGCTGGCGTTTATCTTCCAGAACAATAAGAACAGGCTTACCGATGAGCCAGAGTTTCAGCCCCCTTCGCAAGTTCGTATCGCCTGAAATCATCTTTGGTGCCGGCTGCCGGCACAACGTGGCCAACTACGCCAAAACCTTCGGTGCGCGCAAGGTACTGGTGGTCAGCGACCCTGGCGTGATCGCCGCTGGCTGGGTGGGGGATGTGGAGGCCAGCCTGCAGGCCCAGGGCATCGACTACTGCCTGTACACCGCCGTGTCACCCAACCCGCGGGTCGAAGAGGTGATGCTCGGCGCCGAAATCTATCGGCAGAACCACTGTGACGTGATCGTCGCCGTTGGCGGCGGCAGCCCGATGGATTGCGGCAAGGCCATCGGTATCGTGGTGGCCCATGGACGCAGCATCCTCGAATTCGAAGGCGTGGACATGATCCGCGTGCCCAGCCCGCCGCTGATCCTGATCCCGACCACCGCCGGCACCTCGGCGGACGTGTCGCAGTTCGTGATCATTTCCAACCAGCAGGAACGCATGAAGTTCTCCATCGTCAGCAAGGCGGTGGTGCCGGACGTGTCGCTGATCGACCCGCAGACCACCCTGAGCATGGACCCGTTCCTGTCGGCCTGCACCGGCATCGATGCGTTGGTGCATGCCATCGAGGCCTTCGTGTCTACCGGCCACGGGCCGCTGACCGACCCCCATGCGCTGGAAGCCATGCGCCTGATCAATGGCAACCTGGTGGAGATGATCGCCAACCCCACCGATATCGCGCTGCGCGAGAAGATCATGCTCGGCAGCATGCAGGCGGGGCTGGCGTTTTCCAATGCGATCCTGGGCGCAGTGCACGCCATGTCGCACAGCCTGGGCGGTTTCCTCGACTTGCCCCATGGCTTGTGCAACGCGGTGCTGGTGGAGCACGTGGTGGCGTTCAACTACAGCTCGGCGCCGGAGCGTTTCAAGGTGATCGCCGAGGTGTTTGGGATCGACTGCCGCGGTCTTAATCAACGGCAGATCTGTGGGCGCCTGGTGGAGCACTTGACTGCCCTGAAGCATGCCATTGGCTTCCATGAAACCCTGGGCCTGCATGGGGTGCGCACGTCCGATATCCCGTTCCTGTCGCAACACGCGATGGACGATCCGTGCATCCTCACCAACCCCCGTGCGTCGAGCCAGCGTGATGTCGAGGTGGTCTATGGCGAGGCCCTCTGACGAGCAGCAGCGGGCGTTAGCCGGGCTGCTGGGGCTGGGTGACCACTCGGCGCGCAAAAGCCATTACCCGGAGCTGTCTGCCCGCCTGGACGAACTGGAAGCCGAGCGCAACCGTTACAAATGGCTGTTCGAAAACGCCGTGCACGGGATTTTCCAGGCCAGCCTTCAGGACGGCATGCGTGCCGCCAACCCGGCGCTGGCCCGCATGCTTGGCTACGACGACCCGCAAGCGGTGCTTTTTTCCCTGACGGACCTGGCCGCCAACCTGTTTGATGGCGGTGCCGAGGAGTTGCAGGCGATCACGGCGGTGCTCGCCCGTGATCACAGCCTGCACGGCTACGAAACCCGTTTGCGGCGCAAGGACGGCAGCCATCTCGATGTGCTGATGAACCTGCTGCTAAAACCCGGCCATGAAGGGCTGGTGGAGGGGTTCGTTGCCGACATCACCGAACGCAAGCTGGCCCAGCAACGCCTGCAACAGCTCAATGACGAACTGGAGCAACGGGTCGCTGCGCGTACCGATGAATTGCTGGAGGCGCGTGATGCCGCCGAAGCCGCCAACCGCAGCAAGGACAAATACCTCGCTGCCGCCAGCCATGACCTGCTGCAGCCGTTGAACGCCGCGCGCTTGCTGATCTCGACCTTGCGCGAGCGGCCATTACCAGAGGCCGAGCATGTGCTGGTGGAGCGTACCCACCAGGCCCTGGAGGGCGCGGAAGACCTGCTGACCGACCTGCTGGACATTTCCCGGCTCGACCAGGCTGCCGTCAAGCCGGACGTGGCTGTGTACCGCCTGGACGAGGTGTTCGCGCCGCTGGTCTCGGAGTTCAGCTCGGTGGCCGATGCAGCAGGCCTGAAGCTGCATGCACGCATAGCCGATTACGCCATCAGCACTGACTTGCGGCTGCTGACGCGCATTCTGCGCAACTTCCTCAGCAACGCTTGCCGGTACACCGACGAGGGGCGGATCCTGCTCGGGGCGAGGCGCCGCGGCGGCCAGTTGCGGCTGGAGGTGTGGGATACCGGGCGAGGCATCGCGCAGGATCGGCTGCAGGCCATTTTTCTCGAGTTCAACCAACTGGACGTTGGTCGCGCTGCCGATCGCAAGGGTGTCGGCCTGGGGCTGGCCATCGTTGAACGGATCGCCAAGATTCTCGGTTACCGGATCGAAGTGCGCTCGTGGCCGGGGCGTGGCTCGGTGTTCAGCATCGAGGTACCTCTTGGCAAAGAAGTGCCGCTGGCTGTTCATCAGGCTGTGCCGCTGCCCAGCGCCGGTAATCCGCTACCGGGCCGCCGCCTGCTGGTGCTGGACAACGAAGTGAGCATACTCGAGAGCATGGGCGCGCTGTTGGGGCAGTGGGGGTGCGAAGTGGTCACGGCGACCGACCAGGAGAGCGCCTTGCTGGCGTTGCAGGGGCGAGCCCCGGAACTGATCCTGGCTGACTACCACCTGGACCATGGCGTGGTGGGTTGCGAGGTGGTGAGGAACCTGCGTGAGCATTTTGCGACTGCCATACCGGCAGTGATCATTACCGCAGACCGCAGCGATCAGTGCCGGCGTGGCTTGCAGAAGCTAGGGGCGCCGCTACTGAACAAACCTGTGAAACCCGGGAAACTGCGGGCGGTATTGAGCCAGTTGCTCCTGGTGCATTGACTGGGTAGTCGTTCACCATTCAGCGAAATAGAGCACTTAAATGGCCTGTCGCGGAGTTTGGATCCACGGGTCTTTAAAACTTACCATTCGGTCAGCTTGCAAGCAGTTAGTAAACTAACTAATACGGCTTTAAATACCGCTGGTCGGTGCTTTTGCTCAAGAAATGAACGATTTGCCAGTGGGTCGCTCATATTTGCCAGCAAGTGTGTTCTTCAAGCAGCGCACTTCGCACCTCTCCCCAGAACGTAATGGACGTTCAACTTGATCTGAATCGCAGGGATGCACACGGGGCTTTTTTACCTCTGACGATGGAGTAACGCCATGCCCAACCGAGGCTCAACGGTTGAGCCACTGTGTGCAATTGAGTAACCATTCGATGTTTCAATTAACGATATGAATTTGGTCTTCCTAGTGCGATCAAGTCGTACACATGTTCGTTGCAAGGCCATCTAGCGCTGATGCATTACGTGGAGAATTCGACGTGGAGTTTAATACAATTATTAGCCTGTTCGGGCAGAAAGAATCCATGGAACTGGTGCGGTTGTCGGTCATTTATGTTCATTTACTGGCCTGTTGTATCGCCATCGGCCTGGTATTTACCAGCGATGTCGAGATGGTCAGGGACTTGTTGAAGGGGCATCAACAGGCCAGCCATGACGGTAAGCACATGGCGCGATTGCAGGCGTCCGTTGCCAATGCCTTGATATTCTTGTGGCTTACCGGTGCCGCGGTCATTGGTATCGATTACCTTGAAAAGGGCATGAGTTATTTCGCCAATCCCAAACTTCACGCAAAAGTCATTATTGTCTTGCTCCTGACCTTTAATGGCATGTTGTTGCATCGTTATGTATTACCTGCCTTGCTCAAGGCCGGTTCTTTGCTTGACCTGAATATAGGCGTGCGGATGTTTGCGCTGTTTTCTGGTGCACTGTCAGGTGTTTCCTGGTTATATGCAGCGATGCTGGGCGTCGGTCGGCCACTGGCCTGGAAGTATTCGTTGACCGAGTTGCTGTTGGCCTATCCGGTGATGATCCTGCTTGGCTTTGCCCTGATGGCCGCACTGACCCAGTGGGCGCGAAAACGCAATATGGTCAAAGCGACGCCAGCACCTGTGTGGCCGCTGGCGGGCATTCCTTGCTGATGGCCTGAGGCATTGCAACGGCGTTGCGAACCGGCGCTTCGGTTACACGTTTGCCTGCTCGCTGCGCCCTTTGGCCAGATAGGCGTTGAACTCATCTTCCGGCACCATGCTGCCCCCCGTTCCCCAGACGAGGTGGGTGGCCTGTTGCAGCCGGGCTGGGGTGAAGCGTTGGCGGGCCAGGTACTCGTCGGCTTGCAGCACCCGTAGCATACCCGGTACGCCGGCCAGGGCAGAGGGCTCCAGTTTGACCTTGTCCTGCTCATGGGCGATGACCATCAAGCGGTACAGCTCTTCGTCGGTCACGGTGTAGTAACCATCGATCAGCCGCTGCATGGCTTTGCCGACAAACCCCGACGGGCGCCCGACCGCCAGGCCGTCTGCGGCGGTGATGTTGTCGATGCCGAAGTCCTGCACGCTGGTTTCATCATGCAGGCCGGTATAGACACCCAGCAGCATGCAGGGGGAGTGGGTGGGTTCGGCAAAGATGCAGTGCACCGCATCGCCGAACACCAGCTTCAGCCCGAATGCGACACCGCCCGGGCCGCCCCCTACGCCGCACGGCAGATACACGAACATTGGATGGTCTGCGTTCACCTGAATACCAGCCTGGTCGAGTTGCCGTGCCAACCGTTCGGCGGCGACGGCATAGCCGAGAAACAGCTGTGGGGAGTTTTCGTCGTCGACAAAATAACAACTGGGGTCTGAGGCCGCCTGCTGGCGACCCTGCTCGACCGCTACGCTGTAGTCGCACGCATGTTCTACCACTGTCACGCCGTTGGCCCGCAGCTTGTCCTTCTTCCATTGCCGGGCGTCGGACGACATGTGCACGCTCACCTGGAAACCCAGCTTTGCGCTCATGATGCCAATCGACAGCCCCAGGTTGCCGGTCGAACCCACGGCGATCGTATGCTGACTGAAAAATGCGCGGGCCTGGTCGCTCGCCAGTTGGGTGTAGTCATCCGTTGGCGTGATCAAGCCGGCCGCCAAGGCCAGGTCTTCGGCGTGCTTGAGCACTTCATGGATACCGCCCCGGGCCTTGATCGAACCGGAGATTGGCAAGTCACTGTCCGCCTTGAGCCACAGGCTGCCTGCGTTCTGCAGTGATCCTTCTTCGACAAGCACCTGGCGCAGCCGTGGCAGCGGGATGACAGGCGACTCGATGACCCCGCCGGCAGCGGCTGTTTCGGGGAACACAGTGGCCAGGTAAGGCGCGAACCGCTGCAGCCGCGCGCTGGCCGCTTGCACGTCGGCAGCCGTCAGGCCCACATCGTGCAGGGCTTCTGCAGCCTTGGCGATACCAGGGTTGAACCAGCAGGTCTGCTTCAGGGCAACCAGCTCGGCGATGATCGGGTGGCTTTGTTGCCAGGCTTCCAGGGTTTTTCCGTGAATCATGATTTCACCTGCAGTGCAGTCTGTGGGCCGCCAGCAGCAGTCTCGTGACAGGGGGAAGGGGCAGGATAACCCACGGAGTCTCGAACATTACACATTGGCTTTACTGAGGTGTTGCCTGTCCGGCCCCTGCGCGGGCTTGCCCGCTCGCACAGGACATCACAGCCTTCAAGGCTTGCGCAGTACCTGTGGAAGCGGGCCAGCCCGCGAAGGGGCCGGTACAGGCAATGGATCTGAACCGTTTGCTTGTTCAGCCATAAGGCGGCGCTGGCAGTTCGGCCAGCAGGGTTTTCAAGCCGTCGCTCCACTGCCTGCGAATCTGCTGGTAATAGGCATCGTCGCTGGTAATGCGCTTGCGCGTCATGCTTTCCAGGCTGTTATTGCGGTACACCAGCAAGTCCAGCGGCATGCCCACCGACAGGTTGCTGCGGATGGTGGAGTCGAACGAAATCAGGCCGCAGCGCAGCGCTTCATCGAGCGGCGTGCGGTAATCCAGGTTACGGTCGAGTATTGGTCTGCCGTACTTGCTTTCACCCAGTTGCAGAAACGGGGTGTCCGGCGTGGCCTGGAAGAAATTGCCTTGTGCATACACGTTGTAGATGGCCATGGGGCCGCCGGCTATCTGGCCGCCGACGATGAATGAACTGCTGAGGTCGATATCGGCCGTGAGCTTGCTGCGGTCTCTTTTGACCACCTCGCGCAGGGTGTCGGCGACCAGCACCGTTGCATCGTACAGCGTGGCAACGTTCAGCAGGTGGGGGCCGTTGCCCTGGGTGCGTTGCTGCAGCAGGTTGATCACCGACTGCGAGGTCGCCAGGTTGCCGGCGGTCTGCAGCACGATCAGCCGCTCGCCCGGCACGCTGAAGACGAACAACTTGGTAAACGTGGAGATCTGGTCGATGCCGGCGTTGGTGCGTGAGTCGCTGATGAAGACAAGCCCGTCCTCCAGGTGCATGGCGACACAGTAAGTCATGCGGTTTCCCTTGTGTTGCGTGTGGAAGGGTCTTGCCGCACTCGCGCGGCAAGACCGGTCTGAAGCCAGTCTGTCACTGGCGATGCACGTGAACGCTGGCCTGCATCGATTCGGCGCCGCCGCCGCGGCGTACGCCCCTGACCGGGCAGGCGTCGAGGTAGTCCAGGCCCACCGCCAGCTTCAGGTGACGCTCTGGCCGGGTCAGGCGGTTGGTAATGTCGAAGCTGTACCAGGCATCGTCGACCCAGGCTTCGGCCCAGGCGTGGCTGGCCAGGTGTTGTTCATCCTCGGTGCACAGGTAGCCGGACACATAGCGTGCCGGCACCCCCAGGCTGCGCGCGCAGGCCAGGAAGGCGTGGGTGTGGTCCTGACACACGCCCGCGCCACCGCTAAAGGCTTCGATGGCCGTGGTACCCACCGACGTTGCGCCAGGGCTGTAGGGCATGTGCTCGGCCAGGCCTTGCATCAGCCCGATCAGTGCTGCCCGGTCGCGGTGACTGCCACATTGCCGGGCGGCGAAAGCAATCAGGGTGTCGTCGGCCTGCGTCAGGTGGCTGCCGCGCAGGAACGGCAGGGGCGACTGGCTCTCGGTTTCGTGTTCGCAATCCGGGTCGATCTCGACCTGGCCGTGTGCGGTGAGTGCCAGGTGGCCATGGGGTTTGTCCAGTGTCAGCACGTGCAGGATGTTGCCATAAGGGTCGATCTGGCCCTTTACCTTGCAGGGCAGGTCCAGTTGCCATTGATTGATACGCTGGCGTTCGCTGCTGCGCGGTGTCAGGCGCAGGAACTGGATACTGTTGCATACGTCGCTGGCGTAGTTATAGGTCGTGTCGTGGCGAATGGACAGTTTCATACAACCTCCAGGTAGGAGTGATGGACGGCCTGGCCCAGTTGGTTGATGCGGCCGATGAAGTCGCTCAGCCAAGGGTGCAACCCGGCATCGAGGATTTCGTCGATTGCGGTGTAGCGCAGGCGCGCATTCAGTTCGGCGGCCATGCGCTGGGCGGCACGCCCGGTACTGCCCGGCAGACCCGCCAGGATCAGGTCCAGTTCCTCGATGCAGGCATGCAGCGAGCGCGGCACGTCCACCCGCAACAGCAGCAGCTCGGACACCGGCCGGGCACTGGGCGCGGCGCGATAGAGCTCGTTGAAGGCCTCATACGAGGTCAGCGCGCGCAGCAGGGCGCTCCATTGGTAATAGCCGCGGGCGGAGTCGTCGCTGACCTCTTCGGAGGCCTCGCCGAACATTTCGTAGCGCGCATCGAGCAGGCGCAGGGTGTTGTCCGCCCGTTCCAGGAAGGTCCCCAGGCGAATGAAGCTGTAGGCATCGTTGCGCATGATGGTGCCGGAGGTCGCGCCGCGGAACAGGTGCGATCGTTCCTTGACCCAGTCGCAGAACTGGCTGATGCCATAGCGACCAAGGCCATTGCTGGCAATGTTGCGCATTTCGATCCAGGTGGCGTTGATGTTCTCCCACATGTCGGCGGTGATACGGCCGCGTACTGCATGGGCATTGGTCCTGGCAGCCTGCAGGCAGCAATAGATGCTGCTGGGGTTGGTGGCGTCGAGGGCGAAGAAGTGCAGCATGCGCTCGGTGTCGAGTTCATTGTGCCGACGCAGGTAGTCGTCCAGCATGCCCGAGGCCATCAGCGACATTGCCAGTTCGGTATGGCCGTCGCTGCGCCCGGCCTGGGGCATCAGCGATAGCGAATAGCTGACCTCGAGCATGCGCGCGAGGTTTTCTGCACGTTCCAGGTAACGGGACATCCAGTACAGGTCGGAAGCGGTTCGCGAAAGCATGGCTCAGTCCTCCACCACCCAGGTGTCCTTGGTACCGCCGCCTTGCGACGAGTTGACCACCAGCGAGCCTTCCTTGAGCGCCACGCGCGTCAGGCCACCGGGCACCAGGCGGGTTTCACTGCCCGACAGCACGAACGGGCGCAGGTCGATGTGACGCGGTGCGATGCCGCTGTCGACGAAAGTCGGGCAGGTTGACAGGCACAGCGTCGGTTGAGCGATATAGGCGTGCGGGCGGGCTTTGATGCGCGCGCGGAAGTCCTCGATCTGGGCTTTGGTCGAAGCAGGCCCGACCAGCATGCCATAGCCGCCGGAGCCCTGGGTTTCCTTGACCACCAGTTCGGGCAGGTGGGCCAGTACATGGGACAGGTCTGCCGGCTTGCGGCACTGCCAGGTCGGCACGTTGTTCAGGATGGGCTCTTCGCTCAGGTAAAAGCGGATCATGTCGTCGACATAGGGGTAGATGGATTTGTCATCAGCCACGCCAGTGCCGACGGCGTTGGCCAGCACCACATTGCCGGCGCGGTAAACCGAGACCAGCCCCGGCACGCCCAGCATCGAATCAGGGTTGAAGGACAGCGGGTCGAGGTAGTCGTCGTCCAGGCGGCGATAGATCACGTCCACCTGCTGGGGGCCGGCCGTGGTGCGCATGTAGACATGCTCATCACGCACGAACAGGTCGGCGCCTTCGACCAGCTCGATGCCCATTTCCCGGGCCAGGAAGGCATGCTCGAAATAGGCGCTGTTGAAACGGCCGGGCGTGAGCAGCACCGCGGTGGGGTTGTCCAATGGGCTGGCGCTCTTGAGCGTGTCCAGCAACAGGTTGGGGTAGTGGTCGATGGGCGCGATACGCTGGGCGGCAAACAGTTCGGGGAACAGGCGCATCATCATCTTGCGGTCTTCGAGCATGTAGCTGACGCCGCTGGGGGTGCGCAGGTTGTCTTCCAGCACGAAATAGCTGCCATCGCCGTCACGTACCAGGTCGACACCGGCAATATGCGCATACAGCCCACGGTGCAGGTCCAGGCCCTGCATGGCGATCTGGTAGCCCTCGTTGGCCAGCACTTGCTCTGGCGGGATGATGCCGGCCTTGAGGATGCGCTGGTCGTGGTAGATGTCCTGCAGGAACAGGTTCAGCGCCTGTACCCGTTGAATGCAGCCACGCTCGACCGTGCGCCACTCGCTGGCGCGGATGCTGCGCGGGATGATATCGAAAGGGATCAGGCGCTCGGTATCCTGCTTGTCGCCATACAGGGTGAAGGTGATGCCAGCGCGGTGAAACAGCAGGTCGGCCTCGCGCCGACGCTGTTCCAGCAACTCCAGCGGGGTGTTGGCCAGCCAGCGGGCGAACTCCTGGTAATGCGGGCGGCAGTTGCCGTCCGCTTCGTACATTTCATTGAAAAAAGCCCGGGACATACCCACTCCTTGCCGCCGTTACCGGCAGCTTCATTGCGGTTCATCTGCGTCTTTCAGGGTGCTGCCTTGCTGGGGTAAGTGGGAGCTGTGTCTCGCGTTAACCTCGGTCTCGGTAGATTGCCTGTGCGTTGAGCACAATCAGTCTTAGCAATAAAAGTGCCGAATACGCTTGGCGGTTCTGGGGATGCAGGAAATGTGAGGGGCACACCCGATCTGTGCTGCCTGGCAGCAAGGGCCGGCGCATCAAAAAAGGGCGCTTTTGATTCGGGCGCGGGTTTTGAACCGAAATGGGGCACCGGTCGGTGCCTGGCGGGAGAAAAAGGGAATATTCCGGGTGCATGACTTGGGGGGAAGGGGGCATGCATCGAGTGCCGCGCGGGCGGCACCCGATTGAACAAACGCTGAATATCGCGAGGCGAGCGCCTTCAGGCCCTCAGAGGCAGGCGTAGACCACCAGCTCCACCAGCATTTCTTCCCGGGCGAGGCCCGCCACCACTACGGCCGCGCGGTTGGGGTAGGGTGCCTGGAAATACTCGGCGTACACAGCATTTACAGTTGCCAGATAGCGGCGGTCGGTCACGTAGATCAGTACCTGGGTCACGGCATCCAGCGAGCTGCCAGCGGCTTCCAGGGTGTGGCGCAGGTTGTCCAGTGTCTGGCGGGTCTGTGCCTCGATGCCGCCGGCAACCACCTGGCCCTGCGTATCGATTGGGATCTGGGCAGTGTACAGCGTACCGTTGCCGACGACCGCCCATTCCAGTGGCGCCCTGGAGGCGAACAGCTCGGTCTTTATTGCATGCTTCATGGGTTGTTTCCTCAGTGGCAAGGGTGTTCAGTCGGCGTCGCTGCCGCCGCCTGCACCGTGGCGGCGTGAGGCATCGGTGCTCTCGACAAGGATGTGTTCGGCCAACTGCCTGAGCCTTTGCCAGGTATGTTCGTTGACTGTAAAACCTTGCTGCAGTGTGCGCTGCGGGTCGGTTATTGCCTGGGCGGTCTGGGCTGGCCGGGTGAACAGCACCGTTACGTCTTGCGCGGCCGCTTCAATGGCCTGGGGCCGAGTTTCACTGCTCAGATCCGGGCGCGGCATGCCAGCGGTAAAGTCGGCCCAGTGGTATTGGCGGGCGTCCTCCCAGCGGGCTTGCACGTGCAGCCCCTGCACAGCTGCTCGGCTCAGGTAGCCCAGCAACAGCAAACGGTTGTGGCAGTGGCGGATGCGCAGTTCGGCCTGACCACAGCGCATGGCCTTGGCTGCCGCCAGTTCCACCGCCGTCGCGGCGCAGCGCAACACGCTCTGGCCCTTGGCGTCGATCACCAGCAGGGCGTTATCCTCATGGCACAAGGCGTATGGCCGTGCAGCTTCGGCTTGCAGATAAAGCAACGCCTTTTCCAGTGCACCGACGCCATCGAGCCCCTGCAGTTGCAACCAGCCCACGAGTTCGGCGGCATCCTCGCAGTCGCCCGGGGCGAAGCCCATGCCTTCGAATGCCTTGCGGCACATCACCTGTATTTCGTTAAGCGATACGCGCATGGTCAAAGCTCCCTTTGCGGCATGACTGCGAAATTCCAGTCGTCTGCGAACGGCTGACCGATGTCGCTGACCAGCGGCGCGCCCTGGAACAGCGTGATACGCACCCAGCGGCTTGACTTGGGGTCGAATTTCCCCGCGCCGAAAAATGCCAGTTTGCAGCGCAGCAGGTGAATCGGCAGCATGTCCCGGGCCAGCAGATTGGCACGGATTTCACCGAAGTTTGTTTTTGCCATGCCTTGCAGGCGGCGTACCGTACCCTTGAACATCGGTTGGGCGATCAGGAAGTGAGCGGTCAACGCCTGGGGCTGCAGTTGCAGGTGCTCCAGCAGTGCGCCATGGCACTGCTGGATATTGCGGGCAATGCCCAGTTGCATTTCTTTTTCGGCCCCCGGCTCCTCTGCGCGTATGCCCAGACGTGGTTCTTCTTTCTCAGCTGAGCGGTACCAGAAGAAGTGCTCCGCATCGGCAGCACTTAAGTCGTAGCGCAACGCCCAGCCATACTGCTGCTCGATGAGCTGGCGCAGTTGTCCAAGGGGCATCTGGGCGTCCAGCTGCCAGCCTTCGTTGACCCCCATGTGCTCGGCCAGTGGCGCGACCTGCTCGGGGTACAGCTCCAGCAGCAGGCTGACCAGAAGCTCCTGGCAGCCCACCCCCGTATGTAATTGCGCCCAGGCCAGCAGGCGCGGCCAAAGGCCCGTGCCGTCGGCTTGCGTGCCAAGCCAGGTGGCCAGTAAAGCAAGCTCGGCCAAGATTTGCAGGTTCTGCTCATGCTGGCGCTGGTCTTCGGTCCGGGACTGACCCAGGTGCAACTGGGCGCGGGCCAGCAATTGCTGCAGGCGTGCCAACGGGGCGGGCTCCGCCGACTGCGCCAGCACCAGGGCCAGGGCCGTTTCCCGCGTACTGATCCAGTGCTCCACCAGTTGAGGGTGGTTGATCAGAAAAGGGGCCATTCCCAGCCCGGTCGCGTTGCCTACCCCCAGGTAACGTTGAAGGCCCGGGGCCAGTTGCACTGCCCGCTGCGGCGCGAGTGCCCGGGCCATGTGGTTGATCTGCTCGATGCTGAAGTGACGCAGCAGGTAGACGGTGAACATCTGCGCGCTGAACGGTTGGTTGAAGTCCGGGTTATCTTGCAGGCAACCAAAATCGGCGATGCCGAACTTGCCGTTACCGTAAACCGCGGTGGTGCGATACAGGTAGCCGACTTCAGCCAGTTGCTCTGGATCGGGCTGGCGACCTTCTGCCAGCGCCGCCAGAAACCGGTCGAAATTGCGCAAGCTACGGTTGGCCCGCGACAACACCAGCACGCGAGCATCGAAGCGGCCGGCTTCCTGCAGCGGCACGTTGCGTTGCAGGTCGGCCAGTTGTGCCGAGTCGACATCGCCGGCCACCAGCACGAAGCTGACGTCCCACTGGTCGGCGATGACCCGATCGCTGCGCTTTTCCGGCGGCAGGTAGGCCGAGAAGATCACGCAGTGGTAATGGCCGTTTGGCGTTTCGATGCGGTAGATCGCAGTGCCGAAGCCTTGGCCATCGAGGTCGAAACAGCTGCGCCGGATTTGCCAGCGCTGCTGCATCATCCGCCGCATGCTGCTGCGCACGAAGCTTAGCGGGCTCTGGAAGTGGCTACCCAGCCGGGCCAGGTCCATGACTTGGCTGGCAGGGCGCAACGCGGGTATTGCAGGCACGCTGTTGGGCATTGTTGTTGTACCTGGATGGATCATGTTCAGACGCCTTGTTCACGGGCCATGTTTCGAGCGATGCGCACGGCATCCCACAGCGCTGGCAGGATCACCAGCGACACCGGCACCGCGGTGATGACAATGAAGGATTGCAGGGCCGTCACACCGCCTGCGCCAATGGTGATCAACACCACCGCCGCCAGGCCCATGCCGATCGCCCAGAAACCGCGCAACCACTTCTTCGGTTTATCGTCGCTGGACATCGCCAGCGCCACGGTGAAGGCCATGGCGTCGCCATTGGTGGCCACCGAGATGAAACTCAGGAACAGGAACAGCGCGCTGACAAGGCCACCCAGTGGCAGGTTCTGCGTCACTCCCAGCAACAGGTCTTCAGGCTTGGCGCCATGGGCGGTGACGATGCCTGGCGTTTGCAGCTCCAGGCCGATCCCGGTACCGCCCACCACAGTGAACCAGAACATGGTCACCAGCGGTGCGATGATCGACAGCGTCATGATGATTTCGCGGATGGTGCGGCCCCGCGAGATCCGCGCGACGTACAGTGCCACCATGGGCGCGTAGCCGATGAACCAGCCCCAGTAGAACACCGTCCACCAGTCCAGCCATTTGGGGTCGGCACGGAACATCGTCAGGGGGATGAAGTGCTCCACGTGCAGGGCAAAGGCCGCCGGGAAACCGCCGAGGATGAACAGCGTCGGTCCGAATACCACCATGAACAGTGCCAGGCCGATCATCAACCAGACGTTGATCTCGCTGACAAAGCGGATGCCTTTAAGGCCCACCAGGCACGAGACAGTGTACATCGCGGTAACCAGGACAATGGTCAGCGACTGGGTGACGATAGTGTTGGGCAACCCCCACACGGCGTGCATGGCGCTGCTGATCTGCAGGCCAAGGAAACCGATCGGACCGATGGTGCCGGCCACTACCGCGATGATCGAGGCCGCGTCGGCCAAAGTGCCGATCGGGCCCTTGAGCGCTCGCTGGCCGAACAGGGGGTAAAGCAGGGTGCGCGGCGCCAGCGGAAGGCCTTTATCGTAATGCAGGTGCATCAGCACGATCGCCAGCAGGCTGCCCAGCACGGCCCAGGCCAGGAAGCCCCAGTGCACGAACGATTGCGCCAGTGCCGCGGTAGCCGCCGCTTCGCTGTGCGGTTGCAGGCCGGCGAAGAAGGGCGGTGGGCTGGCAAAGTGCATCAAGGGTTCGGCAGCGGCCCAGAAGGCGCCACCACCTGCCAGCAGGGCGCACATGATCACTGCGATCCAGTTGAAGGTACTGACGTCCGGGCGCTGTGTGACCCCGCCCAGGCGTACACGCCCGCATCTGGAAAAACCGATAATCAGGCTGACGGCGAAGGTTGCCAGCATCAGCACTTGCCAATAGAGGCCAAAGGCCTTTGTCGACCAGGCGAACAGGGTATTGACCAGCGCCGACACGGTGTCGATGTCGATCAGCGCCGCCAGCAGGAAGGCGCCGAGGAATCCTCCGCTGATCAGGAACAAGGGCCAGTCGATATCGCGTGCCATAGGCAGGCCCATGGCCTGGCCGTCGGCCTGCAAGGTAGTTGGGTTTTTCATGAAACCTCCGGAACCTGCGATTCTTTTTATTGTTGATGCTGTCCGTGCAAGGGGTTCAGGCCTGTGCCGTGGTGGCGGTCTCCAGCAGGCGCAACCAGTTCAGCCCCATGATGTTGCCCACGTCGTGCTCGGCAAAGCCGCGGGCGCGCAGGCCCTGGGCAATGTTGCGGAAGTCGCGGCTGTCGCGGAACCACTGCAAGGGCGCCGGCCAGTTGGCGTTGTCCCTGGAGCCTTCGCCGTAGTCCTTGTCCTTGCTCCAGCGCCCGTTGCGCATCCATTCCAGCACTGACAAGGGTTGCGCCTGGCACAGGTCGGTGCCGATGCCGATGTGCTCCACACCCATCAGGTCGGCGGTGCGCGCGACCATGTCGCAGAAACTTTCCAGGCTACAGTCCGAGGCACCCTTGAGGTGGAACGGGTAGGTGCTGAACCCCAGCAGCCCGCCGGACTCTGCGATCCCGCGTAGCACCGCATCGGATTTGTTGCGCTTGGCGGCGTGGAAGCTGGCAGGGTTGGCGTGGGAGATGATCACCGGTCGACTCGACAGTTCGATGGCCTCAAGCGTGCTTCGCTCGGCGCTGTGAGACATGTCGATGAGCATGCCGACGCGGTTCATTTCGGCGATCACCTGGCGGCCGAAGCGGCTGATGCCGTTGTCCTCGCGCTCATAGCAGCCGCTGGCCAGCAGGCTTTGGTTGTTGTAGGTCAGCTGCATGACGAACACCCCGAGCTGGCGGAAAACCTCCACCAGGGCAATGTCGTCCTCGATCGGCGAGCAGTTCTGGAAGCCGAAGAAGATGCCCACCCGGCCCTCCTCGTGGGCCAGGCGGATGTCGCTGGCCGTGCGCACCGGGCGGATCAGCTCGGGCCATGTCTCGAAGCGGCGGTTCCACTCGCCCAGGCGCGACAGGGTTTCGCGTGCGTTTTCGTGGTAGGCGATGGTGGCGTGCACCGCGCTCAGGCCACCGGCCTGCATCTGCTGGAATATTTCCTGGCTCCAGTTGGAGTACTGCAGGCCATCGATCATCAAAAGGTCGTGCATGGCATGTATTCCTTCAGGGCCGCAGGTAGGTGGTCTTGACCACGGTGTAGAAGTCGCGAGCGTATTGCCCCTGTTCCCGGGGACCGAAACTCGAGGCTTTACGGCCCCCGAATGGCACGTGGTAGTCGGTCCCGGCGGTGGGCAGATTGACCATCACGCAGCCGGTCTGGGCGCGGCGCTTGAAGTGGCTGGCGTGGCGCAGCGACTGGGTGATGATCCCGGCTGTGAGGCCGTACTCGGTATCATTGAGCGTGGCCAGCGCCTCTTCAAAATCGCGCACGCGGATCACGCAGGCGATGGGGCCGAACACTTCCTCGCGGTTGATGCGCATGTCGTTGCGGCTGTTGATGAACAGGGCAGGGCGCATGTAGTAGCCATCGGAGGCCAGTTGCAGGCGCTCGCCACCTTCGATCAGGGTGGCGCCTTCGGCCTGGGCCAGTTGCAGGTAGGCCAGGTTCTGTTCCAGCTGGCGCGCGTCAGCTACCGGGCCGATCTGTACGCCAGCCTCCAGTGCATGGCCGACCTTGAGCTGGCGCATGCGCAGGCGCAGCGCCTCGACGAAGCGGTCGTGGATGCCGTCGCAGACGATCAGCCGTGACGACGCGGTGCATTTCTGCCCAGTGCCAAAGAAGGCCCCGTTGAGCGCGCATTCCACGGCCAGTTCGAGGTCGGCGTCGTCCATGACTACCAGGGCATTCTTGCTACCCATTTCCAGTTGGCAGCGCACCAGGTTACCGGCGGTGGCAACCGCTACGCGTCGGCCCGTCTGCAGAGAACCGGTGAACGTCAGGGCATCGATCTCGGCGGACTGGATCAGGGCCTCGCCGACGTCAGCACCGCTGCCCATCACCAGGTTGAAGGTGCCGCTAGGCAGGCCCTGACGGCTGATGATCTCGGTGAGCGCCCAGGCACTGGCCGGCACCAGGTTGGCCGGCTTGAACACCACGGCGTTGCCGAAGGCCAAGGCCGGGGCGATTTTCCAGGCAGCGGTGGCCATGGGGAAGTTCCATGGGGTAATGATGCCCACCACACCCACCGGTTCGCGATGCACTTCGATGTCGACCCCTGGGCGCACCGAGGCGGCAGTCTCGCCCATCTGGCGCAGCACTTCGGCGGCGTAGTAATGGAAGAACTGGCCGCTGCGGTTGACCTCGCCGATGCCTTCGGCCAAGGGTTTGCCTTCTTCTCGCGACAGCAGTTCGCCGAGTTCTTCCTTGCGGGCGATCAACTCGTCGCCGATGGCCATCAGCACTTGTTGGCGGCTTTCCAGAGCACTGGCAGCCCACAGGGGTTGAGCGGCGCGGGCGGCCTGGATGGCCTGGCGGGCCTGTTCGGCGCTTGCTTGATGGTACTGGCCGATCAGGTCGCCAGTGTCCGAGGGGCTGTAGTTGCCCAAAGTGGCGTGGCCTTCACACCACTGGCCATCGATGTAGTTGTTGTAGGTCTTGTGTGACATGGATGAACGCCTCCGTTTGCATGGCATTCATCATGCGAGCAATATGCAGCAAATAAAAATTAATAAAAAAAATGCTTTGATAAGGAATGCTAACCATGTTGCCCGAGCTGAAAATCGCGCAGTTGCGTTACTTCGTACTGGTCGCCGAACATAAGAGTTTCCACGCGGCCGCCCGCCAGGCCTTTCGCACCCAGCCTGCGATATCCCTGGCCCTGCGTGAACTGGAGCAGAAGCTGGGGCAGGCACTGGTCGAAAAGGGCGGTGGTCGGGTAGAACTGACGCCATTTGGCGAGCATTGCCTACCGCTGTTTCGTGGCTTGATGGAGCACCATGACCGTATTGCCCGTGAAGCCATGCTGTTTGCCCGGCATGAAATTGGCCAGGTCAGTATCGCCACCGTGCCTTCTGTGGCCAGCCGAATGCTGCCAGGGCCGCTGGCCCGCTTCGTGGCCGCGCACCCCAATGTGCAGGTCAGCATTCAGGACGGTACGGCCGAACGTGTGCAGCAGTTGCTCGCTCAAGGGCAGGTGGATTTCGGCATCAGCAGCCTGTGGGTGGACGATGACCAGCTCGAATTCGCCCCCATCGTGAATGATCAGGTTGGCGTGGTGTGCCGCAGCGACCACCCACTGGCGCAGGCGGGGGGGCAGCTGCATTGGGCGCAGTTGCTGGGCGTGCCGATGATCCGCAACGGTACCTCGCAATTACTGGCGGGTACCGAGGCCGAGGGTTTGCTGGCCGATAGCCGGCTGTTCATTTCCAACATGATTTCGTTGATCGCCATGCTGGAGGAGGGGGTAGGGATCAGTACCTTGCCGTACCTCGCTTTTCCGCAGGAGAACGAAAAACTGGCGTTCGTACCTCTTGTGGAGCCCAAGGTAGAACGGCATATCGGCATGCTCACCCGCAAAGGGCGCAGCTTGTCACCTGTGGCGGGGGCACTGATGGCGTTTCTGCAAGTGCAATTGGCGAAGGCTAGCTGATTCGTTGGCCGTAGGGGCATGGCGCGCCATGGCCGGCACAGAGGTTCGCAAACGCACGCCCGGCTTTCAGAGAACCGGGCCTGAAGGCACGCTGACACCTGCCAGCGTGGTGAACGAGATGTCCTTGGCCGTCAGCAGAAAATCACTCACGTACGGCACCTCCAGCATGTCACTGCGCAGTGCCGCATAGAGGTTTGCCTGCAGGCCGTGTTCGCCAAGGCGCTTGGCGGTTACATAGCCGCGCGAACTGTATTCGTGCACGGCCCAGTTGGGCAGGCAACAGACGCCGCGCCCGGACGCAACCAGTTGCATCATCATCACGGTAAGTTCTGAGGTACGGACCTGTGCGGGCTCGACGTCGGCGGGGTCGAGGAAGCGGGTGAAGATGTCCAGGCGGGTGCGTTCGATCGGGTAGGTGATCAATGTCTGGCTGGCGATATCGGCGGGCTCCAGGTACGGCTTGTAGCGCATGGCGTGGTGGTTGTCGATGGCCAGCAGCGCCTCGTAGCTGAACAACGGCACATAGCTGATACCCGGCAGTGTCACCGGGTCGGAGGTCACCACCAGGTCCAGGTCGCCGCGCTCCAGGGCTGGCAGTGGCGCGAAGGAAAAACCGGAGGCGAGGTCCAGTTCCACCTCAGGCCAGGCGCTGCGGAACTCATCCACAGAAGGCATCAACCACTGGTAGCAACTGTGGCACTCGATGGCGATGTGCAGCCGTCCGGCGCAGCCCCCGGCCAGTTTGCCCAGGTCCCGTTCGGTATTGCGGATCTGAGGCAGCACCTGATCGGCCAGCTGCAGCAGCTTCAGCCCGGCGCTGGTGAAGCGCACCGGCCTGGATTTGCGCACGAACAGTGGCATGCCGATGCGCTCTTCCATATCGCGGAACTGGTGCGACAGGGCTGATTGTGTCAGGTGCAGGCGCTCGGCGGCCTCGTGCAGGCTGTCGGTTTCACGCAGCGCGTGGAGGGTTCGCAGGTGGCGTAAATCGATCATGAGTAAAATGGCGGATCAACGCAGTAATGGCGGGTTTTCTTCACTGCTGCGTGATCCTGACAATTCCTTTGATGGGTTTTCCGTGAGTGGGGTGAGGCTCAAGCCGCGTGAGGCGCGGCGAGGTTGCAGTACTGCCCCTTGAAATACAGCAGCGGCTGCGTGGCAGCAGTGGCCTGCAGGTTCAACGCTTTGACTTCGCCAATCACGATCAGGTGGTCTCCGGCGGCATGTTCGGCGTGAATTTCGCAATCAAGCCAGTGCAGGCTGCCGGCAATGATCGGGTTGCCCAACGGCGATGCTTGCCATTCGACGCCGTGCCACTTGTTGGCGCCGCGCCGTGCAAACTGGTTGGAAATGCCGACCTGCTCACCTGACAGGATGTTGACCGTGAAGCGCCCAGCCTGGCGAATTTTCGGGTAGCTGGCCGAACTGGACATCACACTGAATGACACCAGCGGCGGGCTCATCGACACGCTGTAGAACGACTGGCAGGTGAAGCCGATCGGCTCGCCCTCAAGGTGCGATGTAATCACCGTGATGCCGGATGCGTAGTGCCCGAGTGCCTGGCGAAAAGTCGACGGCTCGATCGCCGTACCGGAAAGCAACATGGTAGGTCCTGTGGCTGCATTCATTTCAGCGTGCGTTAGCGAGTTCCTGGCGGACAATTGCCGCGCCTGCACTCAATGCCTTGAGCTTGCCGCTGGCTACCTGGCGAGGCAGGGGCGCCATGCCGCAGTTGGTGCAAGGGTAGAGCTTGTCGGCATCGACGAATTGCAGGGCCTTGCGCAGGGTGGCAGCGACCTGTTCGGGTGTTTCAATGACATGGGTGGCCACATCGATGGCGCCGACCATGACTTTCTTGCCACGAATCAGCTCGAGCAAGTCCATCGGAACATGCGAGTTATGGCATTCCAGCGAAATGATATCGATGCTGGACTGCTGCAGTTTGGGGAAGGCCTGTTCATATTGCCGCCATTCTGAACCGAGGGTCTTTTTCCAGTCGGTGTTGGCTTTGATGCCATAGCCATAACAAATATGGACGGCCGTTTCGCACTTGAGGCCCTCGATGGCCCTTTCCAGGGTAGCTACGCCCCAGTCATTCACGTCGTCAAAGAAAACATTGAATGCCGGTTCGTCGAACTGAATGATATCTACGCCCGCAGCTTCCAGTTCTCTGGCTTCCTGATTGAGAATCTTGGCGAACTCCCAGGCCAGCTTTTCGCGGCTTTTGTAGTGATTGTCATACAGTGTGTCGATCATGGTCATGGGGCCGGGCAGCGCCCACTTTATCGGCTGTGTGGTGTGCTGGCGGAGGAACTTGGCATCTTCGACAAACACCGGCTTTTGTCGAGCGACAGCACCCACCACCGTCGGTACGCTCGCATCGTAGCGATCACGGATTCTGACGGTTTTCCGTTGCTCGAAATCAACGCCGCTGAGATGCTCGATAAATGTGGTGACAAAGTGCTGCCGGGTTTGTTCACCGTCACTGACGATGTCGATACCGGCGTGTTGTTGTTCTTGCAAGGCCAGGCGCAAGGCATCCTGTTTGCCTTCGATCAGTTGCTCGTCTTGCAACTTCCACGGTGACCAAAGTGTTTCGGGTTGAGCAAGCCAGGCGGGTTTAGGCAGGCTGCCGGCCGTGGAGGTGGGTAGCAATGTGTTCATGAACAGTGACCTTGTGCTTTGAATGTTCAACGTGCGTATTGAGCGGACCATTGCGCCAGCGTGGCCTGGTAGGGTTTGACAAATTGCTCCTCGGCAAATTTGCCCTGCTCGATTGCCAGGCGGCTGCGCTCTTCCCGGTCGTAGACAATGCGCGTGAGCGAGTAGTCCTGGTTGTTCAGGCTGGGCTGGTAGGCCTTGCCTGCAGGAGAATTGGCGTTGTAGATCTCGGGGCGGTAGATCTTCTGGAAGGTGTCCATGGTGCTGATGGTGCTGATCAGCTCAAGGTCGGTGTAGTCAGCGAGCAAGTCACCGGCAAAATAAAACGCCAGCGGGGCGACGCTGTTCGGCGGCATGAAATAGCGCACCTTCAAGCCCATTTTCTTGAAGTATTCATCCGTCAGCGAGTATTCATCCTGCTGGTATTCAACACCTAGCACAGGGTGCTGATTTTCGGTGCGCAGGTAAGTCCTGCTGCTCGATACGCTCAGGCAGATAACCGGTGGTTTGCTGAAATGCTCCTGGTAGGTTTGCGAGTTGACGAAGCACTTGAACAGGTTGCCATGCAGCTCGCCGAAATGCTCGGGTGTGCTGAAGGTCGACCGATGCTTGTTATGCTCCAGTAACACTACGCTGAAGTCGTAATCGCGTACGTACGAGGAGAAGTTGTTGCCTGCCATGCCTTCGAGGCGAGTATTGTTTTTGCGATCGACAATATAGGTTTTCAAGATTTCGATCAGCGGCAGGGCATTGCCGTGCTGCGCGTTTTCAAGGTTCATTTCCACCGATATGATATCCAGCTCTACGCGGTAGCGATCATGTTCGGGGTTGTCCCAGTGCGCCAGCGCATTGAAACGGTTATTGATCATCGTCAAGGTGTTGCGCAGGTTTTGCTGGCGGTTTGCACCCCGTGCCAAATTGGCGAAGTTGGTCGTGATGCGGGTATTTTCGGCAGGACGATAATGTTCGTCGAACGCAATGCGCTTGACGGTGAATATTGGCGCTTTATTCATGGTGACGGCTTCCAGGTGCCTGAGTGTGAGCAACTCAGTGCTTGTCAGTTGCGTAGGCTGAGTCGTTCACAGCGTAATCTTGATGTGTTTGATTGAGGTGTATCCTAGGCGGGGCGCTGCATGAATGATATTGAAGTTATTTCACAGGTTTTTTAGCCCTGCTCATGATGCGTTGCTTGGTCGACTGCGGCATCATGGCTGCCTGGCCTTCACCTCACCCAGGAGACAGCGATGATCAAAACCGGCGATCAATTGCCCGACGTTACCCTTTATCAATACAACAGCGACGCAGGCGCCTGCGCGATCGGCCCAATGGCCTTTTCCATTCGCGAGCGTTGCAAGCACAAGAAGGTGCTGATCTTCGCGTTGCCGGGCGCGTTCACGCCGACTTGTTCTGAACGTCACGTTCCCGGTTATGTCGCGGCGGCCCCTGCGTTGTTCGCGGCTGGCATTGACGAAATCCTGTGCGTTTCGGTGAACGATGCCTTTGTCATGAACGCCTGGGGCAACAGCTTGCAGGTCGGGGATGCGGTCAAGATGATCGGCGATGGCAATGGCGAATTCAGCGAGGCGCTGGGCCTGACCCAGGACCTTTCGGCACGCGGTTTGGGGCGGCGCTCGCAGCGGTATGCGATGTTGGTCGACGACCAGGTAGTCCAGTACATTGCGGTTGAAAGCCCCGGCAAGTTCGAGGTCAGCGATGCGGCCAGCCTGCTGGCTGTGTTGCGCTAGCCATACCTTTCAGGCCTTGCCGACAACGGTTGTCAGGGCTGCCAGAACACCTTTCGAACCGGCCGCTAACAACAAGGTACAGACGGTTGAAACTTCACCAACTCAGGGCGCTGGTCGCCATTCATAACGCAGGCAGCATCCTCGAAGCCTCCAAGCTCATGCACATTACTCAGCCCGCACTGAGCCGTTCGATCAAGGAGCTGGAGCGAGAGGTGGGGTTTACCTTGTTGCAGCGGTCGCACAAAGGCATGGCCCTTACCGAGGAAGGCAAGCGTGTCATCCGCCATGCCAACCTCGTGGTAGAGAGCATACGTCGCCTGCAGATCGAAGCGGCGAGCATTCAGGATGCGGCGCTGGGCGCCGTGTCGATCGGGGTTACGTCGTTGACGGCGATGCTCGATGGCGTCGATGAAAGCATTCTGGCCTTTCGGCGCAAGTACCCGCGGGTGAAGATCACCATCACCGACTTGCGCCCCAGTCAGATCCTGCAGCGCTTGCGCGATGGCAGCCTGGACTTTGCCATTACTTCGCAGCAACCGCTGAGTCGGCTGAGCCTGGACTGGGAGGCACTGGGCAGTATCAAGGGCACGGTGATTTGCCACGCGTCGAATCGGCAGAAGTTCAGCCAGTCACTGCGCACCTTGCAATACGCCCCCTGGATCAGCCTGGACGAGTTGTCCGATCAGGCTTCGCAGTTTCACCAATTGTTCGAAGCCAACGGCCTTCGGGTGCCACAGAACACCGTTGAATGCACGTCAGTGATGATGGCGCTGAAGCTGTTGAAGAACACGGAATCGTTGATGACCATCAGCGAACTGGCGGTGGACCAAGGGTTTACCTACGGTATCGATTGCGAGTTCGTAGCCATGGCGGTGCAGGAGTTGATTCCGGATTACCCCATCAACCTGGTCTGCATTGACCGCCACAGCCTCACGGCGCCTGCCCAGGAGCTGTTCCACAGCTTGCGCGGGCAGGTGCTCAAGCAGACCCGCCCCGTTGGGTCAGAAGTGGTAGTACATGCCTAGCGAGATGTTGCTCGGGTTATCGCCAGCCTGGTCCACCGGGGTGCCGGCGTAGGTGACCGACGAGGCGCGCTGGTTGGCGATCATGCCGAGGCGTCCATAAATGGCCCAGCGGGGGTTGATGAAGTGGTCATAGCCGATCATCACACCCCACGCGTCCTTGTCGCGGGCACTGACCTGGCGTTGCATTACAGCCAGGCGCAGCACGTCCAGCTCGCCCACCGGCGTCATCATGCCGAATGTGTACAGTGTGGTGCTGGGTGTGCCGGCCTGGTCCACGTCCTGGCGTTGCCAGGTGAGGCTGGTGGCCAGCGGGCCGAAATCGTAGAACGCCGACAGGCTCTTGAAGTCGTTGGCGGTCTGGCGTGAGACGCCGCCGTCGTCCCATGGGTCGCTGTAGTAGCGGTTGTAGGAGGCCAGCGCAATCACCCGGCTGTTGCGGTATTGCAGCCGGGCGCCACCGCCACGCACGGTGCGCCCCGAGCTGGCGGCATCGTCGAAGCCGAAACTTAGCGCGGTACCGAGGCTGAAGCCGCTGAGGGTCGGGCTGGTGTAGGCCAGGGTGTGCTTGGGGCGCAGGTCAAGGTAGAAGGCGCCCTTGCCGGCGGCAGGCAGGGCCAGGTAGGTGTAGGGCGAACCATAGGTGGCCAGGAACGGGTCGGCGTAGGTGGGGGTGGCCATGCCGTAGGTCTTGCCGAACTCGAGCTTGCCCAGGGTGCGCGAGCGTAGGGCGACCGTCGCCAGGCGCAGGGTACCGACGGTGTCCCAGGTGCCCTCCAGGGCCTTGCCATTGAGGTTGAAGCCCTCCTCGACGTCAAGTTCCACGACGGTATCGGGGCCAAGCCCCTTGCGCGCGTACAGCCCGAGCTTGTTGGTCCAGGCGCCGCCACCGGCCAACTTGAAACCCGTGTGGTGCTGCGAATCGTGATAGCTGGCGAATGCATCCACGGTGCCGTAAACCTTGAGCTTGTCATCGAAGCCGTGATCCAGCCCGTAGTAACCAAAGCCCGGTGCTATCCGAGCGATCGTTGGAAAACCCTCTGCCTGTGCCTGCGCAGCAAGGCAAGCCCCTTGGATCATCAACAGCAACGACGTAGTGCGAGTGTTCATTCACGACTCCTGGCCAGCACAGTGATGTGGTGGCGCTAGCGTCGGTGAACAGAACGTTGCAGCGTGATTGCTTATTCGGTCAGGTCATGCCGTTTGGTTAATCAAGGACCGGCGCGGCATGTGGATTGGCGAGCGCATCCGCTTTAGACAGGCTTTGAACAAGCGTCAACGCTGCGCTACGGCTGCTGATTTGTGAGCGTTATTGGGGCCGCGCGCGGAGCGAGGGCGAACTGTGCGCCAGCGCAGGGCAATTTGGCCAACGATCGTTCCGGTTAATTAACTATTGGTTATCCCTATGCCGAAACTGCAAGTGTATTGAGTGCCCGATTGGCTGATATTCGCTGCACGCCGCGATTTGCCAACGGAGATAACAATGATCAGACCGCTCCCCACATCGCCGAGCCTGCAAAAGGGTGCGCATTCAGCCGCGCAGGTATCGTCCTCCCGTAAAACCTTGATCGCCTGCTCGCTGGGCAATGCGCTGGAAATGTACGACTTCACGATCTACAGCTTCTTCGCTGTACTGATCGGCAAGCATTTCTTTCCCTCCGACTCGGCCATGGCGTCGTTGTTGATGTCGCTGGCCACCTTTGGCGTCGGTTTCCTGATGCGGCCGGTTGGGGCGATGGTTATCGGTCGCTATGCTGACCGGCATGGACGCAAGGCAGCACTGAGCCTGACCATCGGGCTGATGACCCTGGGCACCGCAATGATTGCCTTTGCACCCACATATTCACAGATCGGTATTTTCGCCACGCTGTTGCTGGTGACCGGCAGGCTCATCCAGGGCATGTCGGCAGGCGGGGAGGTCGGTACCGCGTCGGTGTTCCTGATGGAATCCAGTGCGGTTGGCAATCGCTGCCAGAGCGTCAGCTGGCAGGCCGCCAGCCAGGGCTATGCCGCCTTGGTGGGGGCCGGCTTTGGCCTGGCCCTCAGCCAACTGCTCGACCCCGCGGCGCTGGAAAGCTGGGGATGGCGCATACCGTTCATCTTCGGCCTGCTGATCGGGCCGGTGGGTTGGTATATACGCACGCGTTTGCCGGAAACCCATGAGGCCGCACCGGCGCAGAAGGGGGAGCAGGGGCTGGATGCCGAGCTGCTCAAACGCATCGCCCAAGGCATAGGTCTGATGGCCAGCTCGACCATTGGCATGTACCTGTTCGTGTTCTACATGCCGACCTACCTGACCACGGCCTTGCATTACCCACCCGGCAGCGCGATGGCGATTGCCTGTATCAGTAGCGGTTGCATGGCAGTCATCTGCCCGTTGGCCGGCAAATTCGCCGACAAGTATCAGCTCAGAAAACGCCTGCTGGTGTGGACGGTCGCCGCGCCGGTGGTGTTGACCCTGCCAGTGTTCTATCTGCTTGGGCACGTGCAGCACATGGGCCTGGCCATGATGGGCGTGGCGATCCTGATCTTGCCGACTTGCATCGGTGCCGGTGCGTTCTTCGCGCTGATCATGGAGGGCTTCCCGAAAGCCAGGCGGTCCTTCGGCACCTCGGTCAGCTACAGCCTGGGTGTGACCTTGTTCGGTGGTTTTTCGCCGCTGGTGGCTACCTGGCTGATTGCAGCGCTGGGCACGCCGTTGGCGCCAGCCTACTTCCTGCTGGCCGGCGGTGTTGTCAGCCTGGCCTGCCTCAGATACTTCCCCGAGAACAAAGGATGCGAGTGATATGGGTATTTTGCAGAGCAATCAACCACGGAGTTCAGCAGCCGAGGTGGATGAGTTCGTCATGCTGCGCCGGCAGATCCACGCTGCGCCGGAAATTGGCGGCGACACCCCCGATACGGCGGCCCTGGTAGCCGATAAGCTGCAAGCGTTGGGCTATGAAGTGCATCGCAATGTGGGCGGGCATGGAGTGGTCGGCGTGCTGAAAGTGGGCGACAGCCCGCGCAGCATCGGTTTACGCGCCGACATGGACGCACTGCCCATGGGCGAAAAGAATGCGTTTGCGCATGCCAGCAAGATCCCCGGCCGCATGCATGCCTGTGGCCATGACGGGCATACCGCGATCCTGCTGGCAGCCGCTGCGCAACTGGCGACTACACGCCAGTTCAATGGGACGTTGAACGTGATATTCCAGCCCGACGAGGAAGGCCTGGCGGGGGCCAAGGCGATGATCGACGACGGCCTGTTCGAGCGCTTTCCGTGCGACTCGGTGTATGCGCTGCATAACATGCCCGGCCTGCCGGTGGGCACTTGCGTGGTGCAGGCGGGGCCTACCATGGCGTCTTCCGAGCGTGTCAGCATTCGGATTACCGGCAAAGGCGGGCATGGGGCGATGCCGGAGCTGTCGGTCGACCCGGTGATGGCGTTGAACAGCCTGATCAGTGGCATCCAGACCATCAAGTCGCGCAACCTCAGCGTCGAGGACTACGCCGTGATCAGCATCGGCATGATCCAGGCCGGCACTGTCTACAACATCATCCCTGACGAGGCCTGCATGTTGCTGAGCGTGCGCACCGACACGGCCCAGACCCAGCAGAAGATCAACAACCGCATTGACGCCCTGGCCAAGGGGCACGCAGAAAGCTATGGCGTGGAGATCGACGTGCAATTCACCCAACTGGCGCCCGCCTTGTGCAACAGCAATGACGAAAGTGCATTGCTGCGTGACAGCCTGAGGCCGTTGTTCACCGACGGCGCGCTGCTGGACAAGATGCCAAAGAAGGTCATGGGCACCGAAGACTTTGCCTACATGTTGCAGGCGCGGCCTGGCTGTTACTTCATGCTGGGCAATGGCACGGGCGAGTTCCATGGTTGCTCGGTGCATAACCCCCACTACGATTTCAATGATGCGTTGGTGAAGATTGGCGCTGATTGTTGGGTGAAGTGGGTTCAGGACTATCTGCGTTGACCCCTTCGTCGGGGCTTGCCGGGGGCTTCCACAGCTGCGGCAAGCGCCGCCTTTGCCGTGGAGGATGCCTTGCGGTGCATGGCACCGGTTTCGCCGGTGTTCGGGGCAAGCCCGCGCCAGCAGGCGGGACTGCCTTTTGACCCTGCATCATCTGCGCAGGCCGAGACAGGTCAGGTTTGCGTCCTGTCGAGCCAGGCACTGCGTGTCATCTCCCATACCTCTACCCGCATCTGGCCAGAGACAAAATGCCCATCTCGCGTTGCCACCTTGCGCATGCCCTCATACTCCGAAACCCTGCGTGAAGCGTGGTTGGCAACCGCTTTGGGAACCTGCATGACCGGACGCGACAATGTCTCGAACCAGTATGCGTTGATGACCCGACATGCTTCGCGCATATAGCCTTGCCCCCACCACTGCGGTGCAAGCCAGAAGCCTCGGTTGTTCCCAGGCTGTTCATACAGGCTGATGCTGCCAATGGTGTTCTCGGTTGCATCGCGCAGCCGGATCATCCAGTGCCACTCGCGGCCCGCCACCATGGCCGGCAGGGCGATATCGCGCACATAGATCAATGCGCCGTCTTCCGGGTAAGGCCACGGCACACGACGGTCCAGATAACGGACGATCTCCCACTGGGGGAACAGTTTCTGAATGGTTGCTGCATCTCCCAACTGAAGGGGGGTGAGAACAAGACGGTCTGTGAACAGCGTTGGAAGGCAATCCATGGCACTCGCTCCTGAGCTTGCGGATAATGCGTCTGAGACTTGTGAAACCTGGTATCCATGCGTCTGCGCCGTAATAGTCTACGCTCTCAGCCGAAGCGCGTCGTTACAGGCTTCATCCCGTTATCGTCGCTCTGGCGATTCACACCGACGGACCAGGCTCGGTCCAAAGAGGGTGCAGCAATGGCGACTATCGAAACCGAGAACCTTGCAAAGGGGCTGCAGCAGGTTGAAGCCTGCTGGCAGGCGTATACCTCGTCACAGCGGCTTGTAGAAGGCCTCGAGGGCAGCGACCTGAGCAGTGCCATTGAAACCGCCAACCGCGATTTCACCAGGTTTCAGAACCAGTGCCAGCTTTTTTATGCCGAAGTGCGCAAGAGGGCAGCGGATGCGGACAAACTGGAGAGCGACATGGCACTGTATCCCCATTATTTTCAGTGACGCCCTGATTGAACGTCGCGCTGTGCCCCGGTTCTGACAAGCAAAAGGTACAGCGAGGACGCTTTCATGAGCATCGAACGCAGCACCCGCAATAGGGTAAAGACCGCTGATTGTCATGCGTGAGCGCCAGGCTGAGGCGTTCCGACGGTAGCAGACTTCAGATTGCATTCAGATTCGGCCCTGATAATTCCCTCCGTCGCACCCAGGCGGGGAAATTTCATGACTCAGTCTCATCAATGGCACAGTTTGCTTCCGTTACCCATCGGTAGCCATGCCGATCATCAGGCGCATCTTTCTCTTCACCTCAGCGGCGATCAAGGGCGCGGCGAACTGGAGCACTTCATACACGAGCGCTTTGCCAGCGTGCACCAGGCGGATGTGCAGCATTACCTGCCGGAACTGCTTGCCTTGCAGGGTAGCCATGGTCGCCTGATCGCGGCGGCAGGCATGCGACCGGCCAGCGAAGGGCCGCTCTTCCTTGAGCGGTATCTGGACGAGCCTCTGGAATCTGCTGTTTCACGGGTAACCGGTGCCTCTCCGGATCGCAACTGCATGGTAGAAGTAGGCAACCTGGCCTCGCTCAGCGCCGGCAGCGCTCGAATAATGATCATCGCCGTGACGTGGTTGCTGGCCATGCGCGGTTTGGAGTGGGTGGCATTCACGGGCGCCGCGACACTGTTCAACAGTTTCCAGCGACTGGGGCTGGTGCCCACTGTTCTGGCCTCAGCGGATCCTGCGCGCCTGCAGGGCCAAGTGGACCAATGGGGGACCTACTACGACCAGCGACCGCAGGTATTTGCCGGCAACATAGGCTTTGGCTTCGATGCCCTGAAGCAGGCGGGCATGTTCGAGCGGCTTGGGTTTCCCATGTTAGCCCTGGAGACCGGCCATGCGGCATGAACTGACAGCCTTTCAGGCACTGTTGCGCCAGCACGCCGTGGAACATCCTGACGCCGTGGCCGTCCAGGGAGATGCGCAGCGTTACACCTACCAGCAACTGCTCGACGAAGTCGAATCTCGCGCGGCCAGCCTGCGCAACCAACCTGCGGGAACCTTCGCCGTGGTGCTGGATAACGGGCCCGAAGCGCTATTCTGGGATCTGGCGGCGCTGTTCGCTGAACGTGCCAGTGTGATAGTGCCGTCGTTTTTCAGCGCAGCCCAGTTCCAGCACTGCTTGCAGCAAAGCGGAGTCACGGCGGTCGTGTGCGAGGCGCAGTGGGCTGATCAGCTCACTGCGCTTGGCTTTGACCGGCAGGCACCAGCTAATGTCTGGCTGCGTGACCGTGTTGTCGCCCCGGCGCTGCCTGAGGGCACTGCCAAGATCACTTACACCTCCGGTAGCACCGGTACGCCCAAAGGCGTGTGCCTGAGCGCTGAAACCATGCTGCGTGTGGCGCATGAGCTGGAGGCTGCCAGCCGCCCAGCCGAGCCGCAGCGATACCTGGCGGTACTGCCACTGGGGGTTTTGCTGGAAAACCTGGGCGTCTACGCCGCGCTCATGGCTGGCGCTTGTGTGCAGCTCTACCCGCAGCAGCAGTTGGGGATGGGAGGGGCAAGCCAGGTCGACTTCAAGCGCCTGCTGGGCGCAATCGCCCTCAGTGGTGCGCAGAGCCTGATCCTGGTGCCGCAACTGCTGATGGGGTTGGTGACAGCGATCGAGCGTGGCCTGATGCGGGTCGGCCCTCTGCGTTTGGTGGCGGTAGGCGGTGCTCGGGTATCGCCAAGCCTGCTCGCGCGGGCCGAGGCGGTCGGTTTGCCGGTGTTCGAAGGTTACGGCTTGTCCGAGTGCGCCTCGGTAGTGGCGCTCAACCGCACAGGGGCTGTACGCCCGGGGAGCGTTGGCAAGCCGTTGCCGCATGTGCAGGTGCGCATCGCCGAGGATGGCGAAGTTCTGGTGGCCGGCTCGATATTGCTGGGCTACCTGGGAGAGCCGCCTGTAACCGGGCAGTGGTGGGCAACAGGCGATGTAGGCCACCTCGATGAGGAGGGCTACCTGTATCTGGATGGCCGCAAGAAGCACCAGTTCATTACCAGCTTCGGGCGCAACGTCAACCCGGAGTGGGTGGAAGCCGAGCTGAGCCAAAGTGGCGTGATCGCCCAGGCTTTCGTGCATGGCGAAGCCCTGCCAAACAACCTTGCCTTGCTCTGGCCACTGGATCCCGGCATCAGCGACGAGGCCATCGAACAGGCCATACAGCAATGCAACGCGCGGTTGCCCGATTACGCCCGGGTGCACGCCTGGCGCCGTTTACCTGTGCCTCTGAGCACGCTTGACGAAACCCTGACTGCCAATGGCCGCCCGCGACGTGAGGCGATCTTGCAGCGTTACCACACCCTGTTATCCGACATCTCGTTGTGAGGTTCACAATGTCCTTTTTCGACACCCTGCAAGTACAAACCGCCCAAGAGCGTCAGGCGCTGTTCGCCGTACCGGTGATCCGCGAGGCCCTGGCCGGCCAGGTCAGCCTGGACAGCTACGTCGCGTTCCTGACTCAGGCTTATTACCATGTGCGCCATACCGTGCCGCTGATGATGGCCTGTGGCGCACGATTGCCGCTACGGCTGGAGTGGCTGCGCGGCGCGGTCTGCGAATACATCGAGGAGGAATACGGCCACGAGCAGTGGATCCTCAACGACATCAAAGCGTGCGGCGGTGACTGGGAGGCCGTGCGCGATGGCCAGCCGGTGCAATCCATCGAGCTGATGGTCGCCTACCTGTACGACCTGATCGCCCGCGGCAACCCGGTCGGGTTGTTCGGCATGGTCAACGTGCTCGAAGGCACCAGCATCGCCCTTGCCACCCAGGCGGCGGGCGTTATCCAGAACACATTGGCACTGCCTGACCAGGCGTTCAGCTACCTTAGCTCGCACGGTGCGCTCGATCAGGACCACATGGTGACCTACAAACAGTTGATGGACCGCCTCGACGATGCCGGTGACCAGCAGGCCGTCCTCCACGCGGCCAAGGTCGTCTACCGCTTGTATACCGAGATGTTCCAGGGCTTGCCGCGTGCCGGGCAGCAAGAGGTGCACCATGCGTTTGGCTGAGTCCGTGGTGATCCTCACCGGCGCCAGTGGGGGCATAGGCCTGGAACTGGCTGAACAGCTCTGCGCTGCCGGTGCCCAAGTGTTGGCGGTCAGCCGGCATATGGGCAAGCTGGCTAGCCTGATGAATCGGTACCCCGACCGGCTGCGCTGGCAGGAAGCCGACCTGCGCAGCCCGTCAGGGCGCGAACACGTCATCGAGCGGGCACGCGAGATGGGGGCTGTCAATGTGCTGATCAACGCGGCTGGCGTGAATCGCTTCGCTCTGCTCGACCAGCTGGATGAGCATGCGCTGGACGAGCTATTGGACATCAATCTGAAGGCGCCCTTGCAACTGACACGCGCCTGCCTGCCGTTGCTGCGCGCTCAGCCCAAGGCGTTGGTGGTGAATGTCGGGTCGACCTATGGGTCGATCGGCTACCCCGGCTACGCCACTTACTGCGCCAGCAAGTTTGCGCTGCGTGGTTTTTCGGAAGCGCTGCGCCGCGAGTTGGCCGATACCACGGTGAACGTGCTGTATGCCGCCCCACGGGCAACCCGTACAACGATGAACAGCAGCGCCGCGACTGCGCTCAATCAAGCGCTGAAAGTTGGCATGGACGACCCTGCGGACGTCGCTCGTGCTGTGCTTCAGGCGGTGCAATCCGAGCGCACCGAGCTTTATCTGGGGTGGCCGGAAAAGCTCTTCGTGCGTATCAACGGCATGTTGCCGGGCATGGTCGATCGTGCACTGCGCAAGCAACTGCCTGTCATTCGCCGCTATATCGGCAGCCATTCCAAGGAGTCGAACAAATGAAGCGTCTGTTCATTGCCAGCTTGCTGGCATTCGCACCCTTCACCTGGGCTTTGGACCAGGCAGGCAGCCAGCGCCTGAGCGATTTGCAGCAGCGCTGGGCGCAGATTCAGTACCAAATGCCCAAGGACACGCGTGCCGACGCCTTCGAAAAGCTGGCAGGCGATGCCGCAACATTTGTTCGTCAGTATCCCGGCACACCTGAACCCTTGATCTGGGAGGGCATCATCAACAGCAGTTGGGCGGGGGCGACGGGTGGCCTCAGTGCACTGGGCAAGGTCAAGGCGGCGAAAGCCAGCCTGGAGCAGGCCATGAAGCTGGAGCCCAACGCGCTGCAAGGTTCGGCCTACACCAGCCTGGGTACGCTGTATGATCAGGTGCCCGGCTGGCCTATCGGTTTCGGTGATGCCGAAATGGCCGACAAGATGCTGCGCAAAGCCTTGCAGATCAACCCCAACGGTATCGACAGCAACTATTTCTGGGCTGATCATCTGTATCGGCAGAAGCGCTACCCTGAAGCTACCGCAGCCCTGCAGAAAGCCTTGCAGGCACCGCCCCGGCCGGGGCGTGAGTTGGCTGACCAGGGCCGGCGTGCCGATATCGATGCTTTACTCAAGGCCATCAAGGACAAACAGGACTGAACATGCGGCTGTTGCTGGTTGAGGATGACATTGCACTGGGGGAAGGGATCTGCGACGGCTTGCGCCTGGAGGGGTACACCCTCGACTGGTTGTGTGACGGTGTCAGTGGCTTGCATGCGCTGCAACACGAGACCTTCGACCTGCTGATCCTGGATCTTGGATTGCCCCGTTTGGATGGCATCGAGCTACTCAGGCGATTACGCGCCGGCGGCGACAGCTTGCCGGTGCTGATCCTCACCGCGCGGGATGCTCTCGATGATCGCATTGCCGGCCTGGATGCCGGTGCCGATGATTACCTGGTCAAGCCTTTCGACCTCAACGAGCTCAAGGCGCGCTTGCGCGCCTTGCTGCGGCGCAGCGTCGGGCGCGCCAAGGTGCTGATCGAGCATGCCGGGGTCAGCCTGGACCCGGCCACCCAGCAAGTGCACTACAATGGCGTCGAAGTTGTGCTCACCCCCAAAGAGTATGTGCTGTTGCATGAATTGCTGGCACATCCCGGCAAGGTATTCACGCGTGAACGCCTGACTCAACTGCTGTATGGCTGGGATGAAGAACCGGAGAGCAACACGCTGGAGGTGAACATCTACCACCTGCGCAAGAAGCTGTTCAACGGCCTGATTCGCACGGTGCGCGGCATTGGCTATCTGGTCGAGGTCAAGGCATGAGCTCGCTACGCCAGCGTACGCTGTGGCGCGTGATGCTCTTGCTGCTACTCGGCACCGGCCTGCTCGCGCTCTATAACTACCATGACAGCAGCCACGAAATTAACGAGGTGTATGACGCGCACCTGGCCCAGAATGCGCGTTTGCTGCAAGGTGTAATGAGCATGCCGGTACAAGAGGGCTCGCGTGAGGCGCTGTATCAGGCCTTCAACGATGCCTTGGGCAAAGCAGGGCGCCATCAGGTGGGCCACCCTTACGAAAGCAAGCTGGCGTTCCAGGTCTGGGGTGAAGGCATGGCGTTGCTGGTACATACACCCAGTGCGCCGTCAATTGACCCACCACCCACTGCTCCAGGGTTCTACGACTTTTCCAGTGGTGGTGAACAATGGCGCGGTTTCGTTTTGCCGGTGCCGGAAAAACACTGGCTTATCTGGGTGGGTGAGCGTGATGATGTGCGCTACGACCTGATCGACCGCATCGTTCGCCACACGCTGTTCCCGTTCCTGCTTGGCAGCCTGGCATTGGCACTGTTGGTGTGGGCTGCGATCGGCTGGGGGCTACGGCCACTGCAGAACATGGCCAATGTCATCCGCAGGCGCCATGCCGATTCGCTGGAGCCGCTGCAACTGGTACCGCTTCCCACTGAACTGGAGCCCATGCAGGCGGCCATCAATCGCCTGCTGGCGCAGATCGACGATCTGCTGCGACGTGAACATCGCTTCATTGCCGATGCTGCCCACGAAATGCGTACGCCTCTGGCCGTACTGCGGCTGCACGCGCAGAACGCGCTGGCCGCCAGCAATGATGCCGAGCGCGAGAAAGCCCTGGGCTTTCTTGTGGGCGGGGTCGATAGGCTGACACGGGTGGTCAACCAGTTGCTGACATTGGCCCGCGTTGAGCCAAAACTGGGGCAGCGAGCCAGCACCCGGGTCGACCTTGCCGAGGTCGTCACCGAAACCCTGGCTGAACTGGCGCCATGGATACTGGACCGTGGCCTGGAACCCTCGCTGGACATCGACGAAGGGGACCACCACCTGCAGATCGACGCTGGCGCGCTGGGCATTGCGCTACAGAACCTTGTGTCCAACGCGGTAGAACACTCACCGCCTGGTGGGCGCATAGCCGTGTCACTGCGGCGCCTGGACAGCAGCGTCGAACTGGTCGTCGAGGATGAAGGGACGGGTATCGATGAGGAGAGCCTGTCCCGTGTATTCGAACGCTTTTATAGCCGCAATAGCCCAAATGGTGCTGGCCTCGGGCTCTCCATCGTCGCGACCATCATCGGCCGCATGGGTGGGCAGGTACGTCTTGAAAACAGATCGGCTGGCGGGCTGGCCGCTACCCTGTCGTTTCCACTGTCTTGAACCGAGGTTGCTTCAGATTGATCGCTGATTGACCCGCTCAGATAGCTGCTCGGCGCTTTCCTTGCGTTCTGAATATCGGTCCACCAGGAATGCCTGACGGTCGCGTAGCAGGACGGTGAACTTCACCAGCTCCTCCATGACATCAACCACCCGATCGTAGTAGGGCGAAGGCTTCATCCGTCCGGCGTCGTCGAACTCCAGATAAGCCTTGGGAACCGAAGACTGGTTCGGGATGGTGAACATCCGCATCCAGCGGCCCAGCACGCGCAACTGGTTGACCACGTTGAACGACTGCGAGCCGCCGCACACCTGCATCACGGCCAGGGTCTTGCCTTGGGTGGGACGCAGCGCACCCAGCGCCAAGGGAATCCAGTCAATCTGTGCCTTGAACACCGCCGACATCGCCCCATGGCGCTCCGGCGAGCACCACACCTGGCCTTCTGACCACTGCACCAGGTCACGCAGCTCCTGCACTTTGGGATGCTCCACGGGTACATCGTCAGGCAGCGGCAGGCCCGACGGGTCGAAGGTGCGGGTTTCGGCACCGAAGTGCTCCAGTAGGCGTGCGGCTTCTTCTACCAGCAAGCGACTGAAGGAGCGTTCTCGGGTTGACCCGTACAGCAGCAGGATGCGTGGTTTGTGTTCGCTGGTCGGGGTTGCCGAAGGCGGCAGATCGAACAGCGTGAGGTCGAGGTTAGGCAGTTGCTCGGACATGTATTTTTCCTGTTCAAAGCGAGCCGATGCGATCCAGCGCGTGCTTGAGCTGCTCGCGGTCGAGTTGATCGAACGGCAGTGCGAAGAAGGCCTGGCAGCGGGATTCGATGCGGGCCAGTGTGGCCCGGAACGCCGCATCGACCAAAGCTTCGTCACCCACGACATCGGACGGGTCTTCCAGCCCCCAATGCGACTTCAGGGCAGGGCCGAAATACACCGGGCAGGCTTCGCCCGCGGCCTTGTCGCAGACGGTGATGACGATGTCTGGCGGGTTGTCCTCGAACGCATCGTTGCCTTTGCTGCTCAGGCCCTTGGTCGAGATATTGGCCTGCTGCAACGTGCTCAGGCTGCGTGGCAACACCTGGCCCTTGGGGAAGCTGCCAGAGCTGACTGCCTCGAAACCGGGCGGTGCCAGGTGGTTGAACATTGCTTCGGAAAGGATGCTGCGGCAGCTGTTGGCCGTGCACATGAACAGGACTCGCATGGAGGGCTCCTCCGCTGGGTGGCGAACTTCAGAGGCTCAGGCGCAGTGCCAGAGCAGAAAGGGTGATCAGCAAAACCGGTACCGTGAGCAGCAGGCCGACCTTGAAGTAGTAACCCCAGGTGATGCGCATGCCTTTACGCGCCAGCACATGCAGCCAAAGCAGCGTGGCGAGGCTGCCGATCGGGGTGATCTTCGGGCCAAGGTCGCAGCCGATGACATTGGCGTAGATCATCGCCTCACGTACCAGGCCCTCTGCGCCACTGGCCTGGATCGACAATGCGCCGATCAGCACGCTGGGCATGTTGTTCATGACTGAGGACAGCAGCGCGGAGATCAACCCGGTGCCAATGGCCGCGCTCCACAGTCCCTGCCCGGCAAGCCAGTCCAGCAGATGGGTGAGCATGTTCGTAAGGCCGGCGTTCTTCAGACCGTACACCACCAGGTACATGCCCAGAGAAAAGATCACCACCTGCCACGGCGCTTCCCGCAGCACGCGACGGGTTGAGATGCGGTGACCACGAGCGGCCACGGCAAAGAGGATTGCGGCGCAGACGGCGGCCACCGCACTGATCGGGATGCCCAGAGGTTCCAGTACGAACAGGCCTGCAAGCAACACCAGCAGCACCCACCAACCGACTTTGAAGGTGGCGGGGTCATGAATTGCCTCGCTCGGCGCCTTCAGCGCATCGAGCGCGTACTGCTTGGGGAGATCACGACGGAAAAACAGGAAAAGCACCAGCAGGGTGGCCGCCACGCTGGCGATATTCACCGGCACCATCACCGATGCGTATTCGGCGAAGCCCAGGCCGAAGTAGTCGGCCGAGACGATGTTGACCAGGTTGGAGACCACCAGCGGCAAGCTTGCCGTGTCGGCAATGAAGCCTGCTGCCATGACAAAGGCCAGTGTCGCTGCAGGTGAGAAGCGCAGCGCGAGCAGCATCGACATGACGATGGGGGTGAGGATCAGCGCCGCACCGTCGTTGGCGAACAGGGCCGATACAGCGGCGCCGAGCAGTACGCAGAAGGCGAACAGGCGGTAGCCGCCGCCGTTGGCCCAGCGCGCCACATGCAATGCGGCCCATTCGAAGAAACCCGCCTCATCCAGCAGCAAGCTGATGATGATGATCGCGATGAACGTGGCGGTGGCGTTCCAGACAATGGCCCATACGGCAGGGATGTCATGCAGCGAAACTACGCCTGTAGCCAGGGCAATGATGGCGCCTAGCGCGGCGCTCCAGCCGACCCCGAGCCCCTTGGGTTGCCAGATGACCAATATGAGGGTGAATACGAAGACAGCAATGGCGGGCAGCATGAATATCTCGCTTGGTGATGATCAGCAGCAGGCCGAATCACGAACGGGGCGGCCGTCCATGTTCTTCAGCCGAAGGGCGTTGTCTGCCAGCCATTGCGAATTGGCTTGCAAGGTGACCTGCAGCATCTCGTGAACCCAGGAAGGCAGCTCCGGATTCAGGCGGTAATACACCCACTGGCCCTGACGGCGGTCCAGCAGCATGCCATTGCTGCGCAGTTGTGCCAGATGGCGACTGATCTTGGGCTGGCTGTCGTCCAGCGCGCACATCAGTTCGCAGACGCACAATTCGCCAAGGCTGGCGATAAGCAGAGTGGCGCGAGCGCGGGTTTCGTCAGAGAGGCTCTTGAAGACATCGGGCGGAGTGATCATGGGTGCGCCTGAACATATGGAAAACCGAATATACGTATTACCATATGTTCAGGCAAGCATTCTTGGGCGTGGGCACATGCAGCCCAGCATAGCCATGGCCCCTCCGGTCGACAAAAGCAGGGTTTTGGCAGGCTTCAGGCCCTGATGGCAATGCAGGGTGTATAGTGCCTGCTCGGGTGACTGTCGTTCAGTGGCTCATAACCGAGATGCCAACATGTCCCAGACGTACCCCAACGCGGCCCAAAAAGCCCATGTGCGCATCTGCGAGCAGGTCGAGGCCTTCCTTCAGCATGGCGGCCGCATTCAGCAGGTAGCGATCGGTGTCACCGGTTACTCTGAAGGTGTCTCCAGGGCGCAATGGAAAAAAGGGCGCACTGCAAAGCCTTGAGAATGCCGGCAGCCGCCGTGAAACGTTCCTTTCAGGTAATCGTTCACGGCTTGTGCATTCGCGAAGCGGAGTACGGGGTGGTCATGAAAGCTGAGCCTTGCCTCGGAACCGGAACGCGATCAGAAACCTTCCAGAACAATCTTGCCGCGTGCTTTCCCGCTCTCGATCAAGGCGTGAGCGCGTTTGAGGTGCTCGGCGTTGATGGTGCCGTAGTGCTCGCCGAGGGTAGTCTTGAGCACCCCATCATCCACCAGCTGTGAAATGCGATCGAGTAGTTGATGCTGCTTGATCATGTCCTCGGTCTGGTACAGCGAACGGGTGAACATGAGCTCCCAGTGCAGGGAAAGGGATTTGCGCTTGAGCGGCATGACATCCAGTTGTGCCGGGTCGTCGATCAGCGCGAGCTTGCCTTGTGGACGAAGCACTTCGACCAGTTGGGGGAGGTAGGTGTCGGTATGGGTCAGGCTGATTACATGATCGACCGGGTTCAGCTTCAGCGCTTCCAGTTGATGGGGGATCGGTTTGGTGTGATCGATGACATGATGTGCCCCCAGTTCCTTGACCCAGGCCTGGGTTTCAGGCCTTGAAGCGGTGCCGATGACAACCAGCTGTGTGAGTTTGCTGGCGAGCTGGACCAGGATCGAGCCCACCCCGCCGGCGGCTCCGATCACCAGAAGGCTTTGGCCTTGGCCCCCGTTTTCCTCAATACCCAGGCGGTCAAACAGTAGCTCCCATGCGGTGATGGAAGTAAGGGGCAGGGCTGCGGCACTGGCGTTGTCCAGGCTGCGGGGCTTGTGTCCGACGATACGCTCGTCCACCACATGGCGCTCGCTGTAGCTGCCAGCACGGTCGATGGCACCGGCGTAGAAAACCTCATCGCCAGGTTGGAACAACGTGACCTCTGGCCCAACCTCGCGAACAACGCCAACCGCATCCCAGCCGAGAACCTGTGGTTGCTCACCGCCGCGGCTCGCGCGGATTTTCGTGTCGACCGGGTTGACAGCAATGGCCTTTACCTCGACCAGCAGATCCCGGGCTCCCGGCTTGGGTTCGGGCAACTGCGCGTCATACAACGACTGCGGGTCCTGGATCGGCAAACCGGGTTGGGTGTAAACGACAGCCTTCATTGGCGCAACCTCTTGGGTAGGGGAAAAGTGAGCTCAGGCTAGTCGTTTCGATTAAGGCGATAAACTGGCCAAATAGCGCAAGACTTTCCCTCCTTCAGTGAAAATGGTGTGAGGCGCTCGTTACCAAGTGTAAGCGCCTCACGCGCAACCGTCAGATGGCGCTGTACCGCGGTGCAAGCTGGTTGCTGGATAATTGGCCGAACAAGGCCTGGCGGGCAGCTTCGTATTGGTCGAAGGCTTGCAGATCTTGCATTGACGGCAAGGAGATCAGCACCCCGTTGTCGAAGTCCTGCAGCGCACCGTCCACCAAGTCCTGGGCCGACATCACGATGCCGGGATCGAGGTTTTCGACCGGTAAGCCGCCGATTTGCCAGAAGTCAGTGGCGGTGGCCCCGGGCAGTACCGCCTGCACCTGCACCCCCTTGCATGCCAGCTCCTTGTTCAAGGACTGGGTGAACGCAGTGACGTACGCCTTGCTGCCGCCGTAGACGCCGTTGAGCAGTTCTGGCGCCAGGCTGACGATGGACGAGATATTGATGATCGCCCCCCGCTCACGCGCCACAAAGCCAGGTACAGCCGCATAGGTCAGGCGGGTGAGGGCGGTCACGTTCAGGCTGATCATTTCGGCCATGCGCTCGACATCGCTTTCCAGCAGGCTGGTATGGGTGCCGATGCCGGCGTTGTTCACCAGCATGCTGATGCTGGCATCTTCGCGCAGCTTGCGTTCTACCTTGGCAAGGTCATCTGTATTGGCCAGGTCGGCCGGGAACACTTCCACATTCTGCCGGGTTTCGGTGGTGAGCCGGCCCGCCAATGCGTTAAGGCGTTCCCGGTTGCGGGCCACCAGTACCAAGTCATAACCGCGGCGTGCCAACTGCTCTGCGTAGAGCGAACCGATGCCGGTGGAAGCGCCGGTGACAAGCGCGGTGCCTTTGAATGCCTGTGCCATGGTGATACTCCGTTGCTTTGAGTGGGTGGAGCCATGATGCAGAAGACGGTTATTGTCTTAAAGGACGTATATGGTAGTGTTTCAGGACATTGCTAAGTGGGGTTCAACCATGCACCGGGTTGGCTATTTGTTAACCGAAGGCTTTCAGATCATGTCCCTGGCAACGCAAACCGTGTTCGAGTTTGCCAACATCGTCGCCGGCAAAGCGGTTTACAGGCTCGAGAACTTTTCTGTCGGTGGCGGCACGGTGCGCTCCTCGTTGGGGATGTCTGTCGAGACGCTGCCTTTGGCCGCCCCTGGTCTGGCTGACACCTGGATGGTGACGGGTACGCTGACGCCGTTGACACCGCCCGGTGAAGAGGTGCTGGCCAGCGTGCGGGGCTTCGTCGACGCTGCGCGGCGCACTGCGGGTCTTTGCACCGGCTGTTTCGTACTGGCGCAGGCCGGGGTGCTGGATGGGCGGCGTGCTACAACCCACTGGGCCTACGCGAACAAGTTGCGTGAGTTGCACCCGGAAATCGACGTCGAGGAAGACCGGATCTTCATCGTCGATGGGTCGATATGGACGTCCGCCGGCATGACCGCCGCCCTGGACATGGCCCTGGGCATGGTGGAAAAGGATCTGGGCAACGAGATAGCCAGGTCGGTGGCGCACAAGATGGTCATGCATCAACGCCGTTCTGGTGGGCAGTCGCAACACTCCGAACTGTTGTCGCTGTCGCCCAGGACTGACCGTATCCAGAGCGCGCTGGATTACGCGCGCGTGCACCTCAGCCGCCCATTGAGCGTGGAAGAGCTGGCCCAGGTGGCGCACCTGAGCCCTCGGCAGTTCACCCGTGTATTCACTGCCGAGACCGGGCAATCACCCGCCAAGGCCATCGAGGGCCTGCGGCTCGAGGCTGCCCGGCTGATGATCGAGCAGAGCCGGCACAGCCTGGAGGTGGTGGCCAAGGAAACCGGGTTCAGGGACCGCCGGCACATGCGCGAGGTGTTCATCCGTGGGTTTGGCGTCCCTCCTCAGGCGGTGCGAAGGGATGCTCGGCAAGTGTGACCTGCGCTTTCGTTGAAGCGCTTTTATTCTTGCGCCATCCCCTCAGGTTCATGCCGCACAACACAAGCTGCAGCACAATCAAAGCCCAGGCCTGAGCATGCCACCCCCAGACTGACCACAGTATGTTGCTGGCGATAAAACAGCAGAAGCCCACCATGCGCCGTCCTGGACGGTGCGATCCGATACACCAGGCTGCCACCACCGTGACCACCATGGCCGGCCACTCCAGCAAGTCGATCCAGCTCTCCATCGAAGCGAGTCCCAAACATTAACCCATGGCGCCAGGCCGGGTCGATCGTGCCCGACCTGGCCTGGCGCCTTTGATTCACGCGGCCCGTTGCTCACCCTTCAGCAGCTTTTTCTGGGCTTGCATGGCGAGCCCCAGCTCTTCCAGTTGGTCTTTTCCGAGCAGTTTTTTCGCGGTGGGGAAGAGCTCTTTTTCCTCTTCCTCGATGTGGCACCGAGGCCCGCGTCAGCAGGCCCCGGCAGCACTTTCACAGGATAGGTTTGCCCCCTGTCACGGCGTAGCGCGAACCCGAGATGTAGCTGGCTTCATCGGACCCCAGCAAGACATAGATTGGCGCCACCTCGACAGGTTGACCCGGCCGCCCCATCGGGTAACCGGAACCGAAATTTTTCACCGCCTCATCAGGCATGGTGGCCGGTATCAGCGGTGTCCAGATCGGGCCGGGCGCGACGCTATTGACGCGAATGCCCTGCTTGCCCAGCAATTGCGCAAGGCCAGCAGTGAAATTGGCAATGGCCCCTTTGGTGGCGGCATAGGCCAACAAGCTGGGTGACGGGTCGTCAGAGTTGACCGAGCTGGTGTTGATGATCGAGCCGCCTTTTGGCATCGAGGGCAAAGCGCGTTGGCAAATGCGGAAAATGGCGGTGATGTTGGTATCGAAGGTCTTTACCCATTCATCGTCGTCAATGTCGTCCAGGCTTTCATGGGCCATCTGGAACGCGGCATTGTTGACCAGGATATCGATGCGACCAAACTGCGCCACGGTCTTGTCGACGATGTCATGGCAATGCTGTTTCTGTGCCAGGTCGCCGGGCAGCAGCAGGCACTGGCGGCCAGCCGCTTTGACCCAGCGCGCTGTTTCCTGCGCATCTTCGTGTTCATTCAGATAGGCAATGGCTACGTCAGCGCCTTCCCGGGCATAGGCAATCGCTACCGCACGGCCGATGCCGCTGTCAGCACCAGTTATCAAAGCAATCTTGCCTTCGAGGCGATTGTTGCCGGTGTAGCTCTGCTCGCCACAGTCCGGATACGGCTCCATCCTGCGCTGGGAACCTGGAACGCTTTGCGGTTGGGAGGCGAATGGAGGGGTAGGGTAGTCGCTCATGCTGGAAGCTCCTGCAGGTTGAAACGCTCATTTCCGTTCGAAAGGCGCGGCAAGCCAGTGTTGAAGTGGATCTTCGTGCTGAGCGACGAGCGGTTGATGCACCCACTTCCAGTGAATTTTTACCAACCGCCTGGCTCTACCGCTGACGGGGCTTGCTGGCATGGGTGAGGCCCACGTTATCAAGGAGCCTGCAGTGCCTCGAATCATCACGCCTTCCACGCCGGAACATGAGATCGACCAGACGAATGAAAGGATGTTCGGTACGCCCAAGGAGCGGCTGGATTTCTATCGGCGCGAAATTCAGTATGAGACCACCATCCTGGCCAACCGCACTGACGCTTATCTTGCTGCCCAGTCGTTCCTGGTGATCGCCTACGTGTCATCAATGGGCAACCTGAACCCAGGCTGGGGCGAGATGTTCACCTTGATGGTGCCGGCTTTTCTCGCACTGCTCGGTGTGCTCAGTACACTGAATGCCTGGCCTGGCATCCGCGCGGCCTTCCGGATTATCGAGCACTGGCAGATGAAGCAGAGCCACCTGCTGCGCAGCGAGCCGATGATGGGCCTTGCCTATGACGAGTCGCCGCTGTTCTGCGAGGCCGAGACCTCTCAGGCAGGGCACCGTAAATCGCTGCTGTTTTCCTTGCGCACGCCCTGGATTTTCCTGTGCTTCTGGGTTTTGCTGGGCAGCTATTCGGTTTTCATCCAGCTGGCGTGATCAGCGCGTGCTGGTCGGTGCCATGGGCGGCCAGCACGCGCTGAAGAGCATCAGGATCAGCCTGCCAATGCCTTGATCAACTGCTCATTGAAAGCGGGGATGTCATCCGGCTGGCGGCTGGTGATGAGGTTGCCATCGACCACCACTTGTTCATCCAGCCACGTACCGCCCGCATTACGAATGTCATCTTGCAAGGTTTTGTAGCTGGTCATTCGCTTGCCTTTGGCCAACCCGCTCGATATCAGCAACCACGCGCCATGGCAGATGACCGCCAGCGGCTTGCCGGCCGCATCGTGGCTTTTAACCAGCTTCTGCGCGCCGGGAATCAAGCGAATCGTGTCCGAATTCTGCACACCGCCGGGCAGCACCAGGGCATCGTAGAGGTCAAGCTGCGCACTGTCGAAAGTCGCATCCACGCTGAACGCGTCGGCGGGTTCGTCATGGTTCCAGCCACGTACCGTGCCTTCTTTTTCGCTCAGGATATCGACCACCGCGCCGCTGTTTTCCAAGGCGTCACGCGGGCCGGTCAGTTCCACCTGTTCAAAGCCATCGGTGACCAGAAAGGCCACGCGCTTGCCGTTCAATTGTGCACTCATCGTTCTCTCCTCGTGCTGATAGGCCTTTCATAAGGGCCTGCAAACAGCGAGCAAAGTTCCTGCTCGATGCTTGGCGGTATAGGGAGAACAGGCTAACGGTTGCGTACGGTATCCAATGCAGGCGACCAGACTGTATGACCGCAACGTGAACACGCCAGGGTGTCGTGAGGCTCATGGTAGGCCGGAAAACCGCAGTTCACGCAGCAATGCAACCCGGCGCCGGGCGGTGATCTGTACTCTGGGCGATGCTCGAACGGCAGCACTGAGAGGCCTGGACGTGTGTCTTGCTGATCGTAGAAATACAAACTGAGATCGCCATCGGTTTCCAGAAGGCCCAGTCGAACCTGGCCCAGGTGCTCGACACCTTGCTGGCGTAGCTCCATGAACAGCTCATTCGGTGAAATGTTCATGTGACGCAGCGAATGGATTTCGTACATGCCATCTTTCACTACCGTGACTGGCAGCCCGTCGATCCAGGCCTCGCAGGTTCTGTTTCGCCTCATGAGGTAGACCGTTCCTCGGTAAAGCATGAACAGGGTGAGGAAAACCACGGCCACCGGAAGCAGCGGTACATCTTCGTAAAAAGTCACATCGCCGGCCGCTGAGCCCAGGGTGAGAATGACCACGAGCTCGAACCGGGACAGCTGTCTGATACCGCGCCGGCCACTGAACTTCAGAAAAAGAACACGGCCAGGAAGGCCGCTGAAACACGCACGGAAACTTCCAGCAGAAAGGTAAAAGGAAAGTCGCCTATCAGCATCCGTTGCAGATCAAACGAAACCATTCGTTCCACCCTTCCCTCTGCCGTTGTCAGATAAAGGGTTGACCGTTCTCGCGCATGCCTGGTTCATCAACTTGGCCGGGCGCTCTCCGCGCGCGTCACCAGGGAATCGGCGTGCCATCCCACGCCCAGAACGTTCCGCTCTGCGCCGGGCCGTGACGGCTCACAAGTGCCAGGATGCAGGTGGCGGCAAACGCGGGCGAGAACAGTTTGTCCGGCGCCACGTTGCCCTGAAAGGGGCGGGAAAGCTGGGTGTCGGTGGTTCCGGGATGCAATGCAAGTACCGTTGAAGCGGGGTTCAGCCGCTTCAGCTCGATGCTTGCAGTGCGCAGAAGCTGGTTGAGCGCGGCTTTGCTGGCACGGTAGCTGTACCAGCCACCCAGGTGATTGTCGCCGATCGACCCAACTCGCGCGGACAAGGCGACGAAGGCCATCGGTTGCCGACGCAGCAGCGGCAGCAAATGCTTGAGCAGCAGAACAGGGGCGAAACAGTTGGTTGTGAAACTGCTCAGCAAACCCGCCATATCAAGCTGGGTCAGCGCTTTTTCAGCCCGTGCCGGGCCTTCTTGCAGCACGCCAAGCGTGCTGAAGACAAGGTTCAGCTGGTCGCAGCAGGCGCCCACCTGCGCGGCCAGTGTTTGCAGTGCCTGCTCGGATCGGGCGTCGCAGTCGAGGCGAACCAACCGTCGTCCGTGCTCTGTGAACAAGGTACCCAGCGCAGGGCTGGTGGTGGCTCGTCGCGAAACGGCGAACACCAGCCCGATGTCATCGCGCGCCAGCAACTGCGTGCACAATGCCAGGCCAATCCCTTGGCTGGCCCCGCAGACCAGCACGTTGGCGGGTGTGTGAAGGTCGTTTATCAGGCTCATCGGCGTGTCCTCTTGGCCGGGCGCTGGCGCCTCGTCCTGTGATGCCTGCCAACGTTCTTGCACATGGCAGGGGTGAGCTCACAGCAGGATATAGTCGCTGTACTGCCGTAAGCCGTCATGGGGCCCTTCGATCAAGTGCACGTAACGGTCGTTCACCCAGTCGATCGGCAGGCAATCGTCGACGTCCAGTACCGCGTCGGTATGCGGCTTGAGCCAGTCTGCCTGCAGGCGCTGTTTGCCCAGTTGCCTGGCCTCGGCCTTGTCCTTCGCCACCACCAGCAGGTAGCGGTGTGCCTCGCCAAACACCCCGGGCTCGTAGCCGCCAAGGTTGATGAAGAACAGCCTGGGATCGTGTGGGCCAGGCGCTACCTGGCTGAACGCAACGCGGTAGAGGTCAATACCGTCGACTTCCATCCATGCGTCGATGTGCAGGCCCGTTCGGCTCCCGAACCAGGCTTGGCGCAAATGTGGGTAGGCCTGTTCAAGTGAGTCCGCCTGCGCGAACACCACGTCGTGGACCTCGATATTGGCCCGTGGGTGGCGTCCACCGAGCATGACGACGTACAGCATGAGCAATTCCTTCTATCTCGACGTTCATGGTTTTTCGATAACGGGGCGCGAGGCTTGCAGAAATGTGCATGCCAGGCATTAAATTCTGTACGCTTCCCATCAAATATCTGTACAAGCGTCTACTATTGTATAGTATTTCTCGAAGTGCTTGAGGTCAGAATGGCGCACCCTGCACGTTGGACCTGTCTGTGCCTGCTGCTAGCCGCAATGTCGTCGGCGGCAGACTGGCGAGCGGAGCTGCCTGCGGCGCAACGGCTGGGCGCCGGTGATTTCACCTGGTTCGGCCTGCGGCTGTATACCGCCCGGTTATGGGCAGTTGGCCCGGTTCAGGACTGGAACCAGCCGTTCGCCCTTGAGCTGCTCTATCACCGGTCATTGTCCAGGGACACGCTGGTCAAGGCCAGCCTCGAGGAAATGCAACGCCTGGATGGCGGCAGCATGACGGCACAGCAACGCGCGGCGTGGACCAGGGCGATAGAGCAGGCATTCGTGGACGTGAGCCCTGGCATGCGCATCACGGGCTTGTACCTGCCGGGGCAGGGTTGCCGCTTTTACGTCGACGGCAAACTGAGCCACGCGATCAACGATCCGGTGTTCGCCCGGGCCTTCTTCGCCATCTGGCTCGACCCGCGGGCCAGAGACCCCCAATTGCGTCAGCGGCTGCTTGGGCTGGCTGGCGATGACCGAGGAGCCTGAACATGTACAAAGCGCTGTTGCTGGCTGCCTGCCTGCTTCTGGGCAGTTGTGGCAATGTCGGTGTCGAGCACTATGCCCAGGAGCAGCCGAAGCTCGACCTGGCGGCATTCTTCTCGCGCCCGGTTCAGGCGTGGGGGATGTTCCAGAAGCGTTCCGGGGAGGTGGTCAAGCGCTTCCATGTGCGCATCGACAGCCGCCGCGAGGGTGAGCGGCTGATCCTCGACGAACATTTTCTCTATAGCGATGGTACACGTCAGCAGCGGACCTGGACGCTGGTGCCGGACGGCCCCGGGCGCTGGCGGGGAACAGCAGGGGACGTGATCGGCGAGGCGCGTGGCGAAGTGGCGGGCAACGCGCTGCGATGGCGTTACCAACTGGACCTGCCGGTCGATGGGCGGCACTGGCAGGTAGACCTGGACGACTGGATGTACCTCATGGATGACGACACCCTGATCAACCGCTCGAGCATGAGCAAACTGGGTGTGGAGATTGGCCAGATAACCTTGTTCTTCCGCCGCCTGCCAGAGGGCACACCATGAATCTGAACGCGCTGACCCAGCTGGTTTCGACCGGCGAAGCCAAGGAACTTGAACTGCTGTCGCTGGAGGGGGGCTTCTACCTCCTGCGTGCCCTGACCGACGCCGGCCCCGTGACATTGAGCGATGCCCAGGGGCAGCCCGTGCGCGTGCGATCCACGACCGAGCTGCGGCAGTTGCTGGCCGACCTGCCGCCGGTGCCGTGCATGCTGGTGCAGCAGGTGGTGCACGATGAGATGTGCGGGCAACGTGACGGCCCCATCGCGCCGCTGCGCGTACCGGTAACGCTCACCAGCCAGTGGTAGCCCGGACGATGCGCCTGGGCCTGGTGCTGGGTGACCAACTGTCGTTCGACCTGGCAAGCCTGGCGTCCCTTGACCCTGCTCGCGATGCGGTCCTGATGGCGGAAGTGGAGGGGGAGGCCCGATACGTACCGCATCATCCGCTGAAGATCGTTCTCATCTTCAGCGCCATGCGCCATTTTGCCCAGGCCCTGCGTGAACGGGGTTGGCAGGTGCACTATGTCGAGCTGGACGCCGAGGGTAACAGCGGCAGCATCGTGGGTGAGTTACGTCGTTGGCAACAAACCTTGGGCGCCACCCACATTCACCTGACCGAGTGCGGGGAGTGGCGCCTGGAGCAGGCCTTGCGTGATGCCGCACTGCCGCTTGTGTGGTTTCGCGACACGCGTTTTCTGTGCTCCCGTGAAGCCTTCGGGCGCTGGGCCACAGAACGTCGCCAGCTGCGTATGGAGCACTTCTACCGTGGCATGCGCAAGCGAACCGGCCTGCTCATGGAGCCTGACGGCAGCCCGGCAGGTGGGGCCTGGAATTTCGATGGCGACAATCGCAAGTCATTGCCACGGCAGCTGCGTGGCCCGTTCGCTGCGCATTTCGCGCAGGACGACATCACGGCAGCGGTGGTGGCCTTGGTGCGTCAGCGCTTCAGCGACCACTACGGGGGCGTCGACGGTTTCAACTACCCCGTGACCCACGCCGAGGCACAACAGCTGTGGCAGCATTTTCTGGATTTCGGCCTGGCGGCTTTCGGTGACTACCAGGACGCGATGGCCGAAGGCGAGCCGTACCTGTTTCATGCGCGCATCAGTGCGGCGCTCAATATCGGGCTTCTGGATGTGCGTCGTCTGTGCGACGACGTCGACAAAGCCTGGCGCGAGGGGCGGGTGCCGCTCAATGCAGCCGAAGGCTTCATTCGCCAGCTGATCGGCTGGCGTGAGTATGTGCATGGCATCTATTGGCAGCGCATGCCGGCGTATGCCGGGCTCAATCACCTGAACAACGACCGGGCGCTGCCAGAATTCTACTGGACAGGGCGCACCCGCATGCGCTGCATGGCGCAAGCCATCGGGCAAACCCTGCGGTTGGGCTACGCTCACCATATTCAGCGGTTGATGGTTACCGGCAACTTCGCCTTGCTGGCCGGTATCGTGCCAACCGCAATTTGTGAGTGGTACCTGGCGGTCTACATGGATGCCTTCGAGTGGGTCGAACTGCCCAACACGCTTGGCATGGTGATGCACGCCGACGGCGGCTACCTGGGGTCCAAGCCGTACTGCGCCAGTGGTCGTTATATCCAGCGCATGTCCGATCATTGCAAGGCTTGCAGTTACAGGGTCGACCAAGTGACCGAAGAGGATGCCTGCCCGTTCAATGCCTTGTATTGGCATTTTCTCATTCGTCATCGCCCCCAGCTCTCGGCTAACCCGCGCCTGGCCCTGGTCTATCGCAGCCTCGATGGCATGCCCCCTGGCCGTCGCGATGCCGTGTGGCTACGTGGCCAGTCATTGTTGGCGCGGCTCGATGCGGGGCAGGCGTTATGAAAAAGGGCTTTCTGCCCAGCAAGGTTTGCGTGGTGTGTGGCCGGCCGTTCAACTGGCGCAAGCGTTGGGCACGTTGCTGGGAGCAGGTGCGCTACTGTTCCGAGCGATGCCGCCGGTCAGCGCCTCGCCGCGACCCGCACCAGCAGCGGCAAGGCCAAAGCCCATATCGGCATCAGTAGCAGGCCGGTTTCCAGCGCGCCCAATGGCAAGGCGACATCTGCCAGCCTGGCGCCGCCTACATAGGCCAGAGGGCCGCCAATCGCCCCCAGCAGTGCACCGATTCGCCAGTGCCTGCCGGCCCATGCCAGGCTGTGACGCATCCCACTGGCAAGCACCAACCACAGCAGCGCTAGCCACAACGGCAGGGGCCTGGCGTCGAAACTGAACACACCCAGTGCTCCCAGCGCGCTGTCGAGCACGCAGCCGATAAAGGTGACGCGCAACAGTGCCTTGACCTCGGCATTGATGTCCGGGCACAGGCGCAGGTGCACAGCCACGCCCGGAATCACCAGCAGCAACAGCAAGGGCCGCTCGGCGCCCAGCACGCAGACCCACCAGCCGGCTTGCAGCCAGAGGGCATTGCCGATCAGCCAGCGGCTGGGCATCAGGCACCGCCAGGCAAGGGCGCGCGGCGTGCCTGGGGCGCTGCCCAGAGCAGGTGTGCTACGCCAATGGCGCGCTCCTCGAAACCGCCTTGGCAGTAGCAAAGGTAAAAGTCCCACAGGCGCTGGAACATGTCGTCGTAGCCAAGGTCCGTCAGCGCGGTGCGAGCCTGACGCAGGTTTTCGCGCCAGTGCCGCAGGGTGTGGGCATAGTCCAGGCCAAAATCTTCCATGTGCACAAGGTTAAGGCCAGTGTGCCGGCTGGCGGTGTCGAGCAACACGCTGAGCGAAGGCAGGGCGCCACCGGGGAAGATGTAGCGCTGGATAAAGTCGACCGAGCGCTGCGCCTGGGCATAGCGCTGGTCGCGGATGGTGATCGCCTGCAGTAGCATCAGGCCTTCAGGCTTGAGTCGCGAGGCACACTGGCGGAAATATACCGGCAGGTAGCGATGGCCAACCGCTTCGATCATCTCGATCGAAACCAGTTTGTCGAACGTGCCTTGAAGGTCGCGGTAGTCTTCGCGGAGCACTTGCACACGCTGCTCCAGCCCCAGGGCCTGAACGCGCTTCAGGGTATGGCTGTACTGCGCCTCGGAGAGCGTCGTGGTGGTGACCCTGCAGCCGTAACGGGTGGCTGCGTGGATAGCGAGGCTGCCCCAGCCGCTGCCTATTTCCAGCAGGTGATCGTCAGGGCTCAGCTCAAGTTTTTGGCAGATGCGCTCCAGCTTGTGCAACTGGGCCTGCTCCAGTGATTGGTCAGGGTGTTCGAACTGCGCAGCCGAATACATCATGGTGGGGTCCAGCAGCCGCTCGAACAGGGCATTGCCCAGGTCGTAGTGCGCCAGAATGTTGCGCCGGGCACCGCGCTTGTCGTTGCGGTTGAGCCGGTGCAGCAGGCGCAGGGCAGGGCGGCCCAAGCGGGCCAGGCCGCCCTCGAGCGCGTCGAGTACTTCGAGGTTGGCGACGAACAGGCGGGTCACCAGCGCCAGGTCGGGGCTGCGCCAATAGCCGTGAATGTAGGCCTCGCCCGCACCGATCGAGCCATTGCCGGCGATCAGGCTCCAGGTGGCGTCATCGAGGATTTCCACCTCGGCCTGCAACGGGCTGTCGGCATCACCGAAACTCCAATGCTGCCCGTGGCTGAGCAGGCGCAGGTGGCCGTGACGCAGCTTGCCCAACTGGGCGAGTACGGCGCTTCGTGCCAGCCCGCCGAGCAGTGGCGCAAGGCCTGCGAACTTGCTAACGCTCAGGGTGGGATTTGACATCATCAAGGTCCTCGCAAGGTTGGCCGAGTGCCAGGTCACCCTGGCAGGCGGTGTGGTCATGCACGGGCGTGCGTTTGAGTAACAGACGGAGCGCTTGCCAGTAGATGGCCGAGACGGTGCGCAGGCTCATCCACGGGAAGTTCAGGACATACCGACGCAGCGCGGTTCCATCCAGTTGCGTGCGGCGCAAGGCGAGGTCGGCTTCGAACACCTTTGTGCCGCCTTGCCAGTTCTGCATGTGAATGCGCACATGGTCCGCGTCCAGGAAAAAGCGCAGGCGATAGTCCATGTCCAGCGGCATGAACGGCGACACATGGAAGGCCTTGCCGACGCTGAAGGGCCTGGCAAGGTTGCCTTGCACCGGTAGCACGTAATGAAAGCGTTCACGCCAGGGCGTGTTGCGCACTTCCATCAGGATCGCGGTCAGGCGCCCGTCTCGGTCATGGCAGAAATAGAAACTCACCGGGTTGAACGACAGCCCCCAGCAACGCAGTTGCGTGAGCAGCTGTACCCGGCCTTCGGGCAGGTGCCCCGTCGCCTGCTCCACCAGCAAGCGTGCAGCCTGGGCCAGCGATTCGCCTTGGCGGGTCTGGGCGGGCAGGTAGTCGGTCTCGCGCCAGCACAATGGCGCCAGGCGCCAGCGCCCCAGCCAGCGTGACAGGCCCATCAGCCAGGTTTGTTCGTCCAGGTCCAGGTAGAACATGCCGATCCGGTAGCGGAACGCGTGGACCCGCGGCGTCAGCCGACGGTGGCTGATCCAGCCCAGGCAGAGGCTGCTGTTCACAGTTGCTCTCCGAAGTGCGCGGCCACCTTCAGTGCGCTGACCACCCCGTCCTCATGAAAGCCATTGCCCCAGTAGGCGCCGCAGAAGTAACTGTGCTGTTGCCCTTGCAGTTGCTCCTGGCACGCCTGCGCGGCGGACGCGGCAACGCTGTACTGGGGATGGGCGTACTGGAAGCGGGCGATGACCTGCGCCGGGTCTATCAGTGCGGTCTGGTTGAGGCTCACGCAGAAGGTTGTCGGTGCCTGGATACCTTGCAGAATGTTCATGTTGTAGGTCAGCGCGGCAGGAGCCTGCTCTGGGCCGCCCAGGCGGTAGTTCCAGCTGGCCCAGGCGCGCTGGCGACGTGGCAGCAGCCGGGTATCGGTGTGCAGCACCACGTCGTTGCTGGCGTAACCGATCGCGCCGAGTACGGCGCGCTCCTGGTTGCTGGGGCTTTCCAGCAGTGCCAGGGCCTGATCGCTGTGGCAGGCGAACACCACATTGTCGAAACGTTCGGTGCCGGCCGCGCTCACAAGGGTCACCCCACCTTCGTCGCGGCCGACCCGGTAAACCTTGCAGTTGAGGCGAATGCGCTCGGCGAACGGTCGGCACAGCGGCGCGACATAGCTGCGCGAGCCGCCTTTGATCACCCGCCACTGTGGGCGTTGGTTGACCGACAGCAAGCCGTGGTTGCGACAGAAGCGCACGAAGAACTCAAGCGGGAAGTGGAGCATGTCTGCGCGAGACATCGACCAGATCGCCGACCCCATCGGCACGATGTAATGATCGATGAAGCGCTGCCCATAGTGATTCGCCTGAAGGTAGGCGCCCAGCGTGGTGCTGGCATCGATACGCTGGCTGTCCAGGTCGGCCAGTGCCTGACGGTTGAAACGCAGAATGTCCCGGATCATCCCCCAGAACCCTGGGGACACCAGGTTGCTGCGTTGGGCGAACAGTGTGTTCACGTCGTGGCCGTTATATTCCAGGCCCGTGATCGGGTCATGCACGGAAAAGCTCATCTCGGTCGGCTGCGAAGGGACCTTGAGCTGGTCGAGCAAGCGGATGAAGTGCGGGTACGTCCAGTCGTTGAAAACAATGAAACCGGTATCTATTGCATGGCGCTGACCTTTCCAGACCACATCAAGGGTGTGTGTGTGCCCCCCAATCCATTGCTCGGCCTCGAAAACCGTGACTTCGTGCTTGCGTGACAGCAAATGGGCGCAGGTCAGCCCCGCGATGCCACTGCCGATGATTGCTATACGCATGGATCATCATTCCTGTTCATGACGGGCGAGGCGTTGGCCCAGCGCCAGGCGCAGGCGCGCGGGCAGCGCCCCGAGCAGGCGCAACACCCAGGTGAAAAGACCGGGGAAGTTGATTTCCAGGGGGCGGCGGGGCAGGCGCCTGGCGATATGCCGGGCGGCACGCTGCGCAGACCACAGCTGTGGCATGGGGAAATCGTTGCGGCGGGTCAGTGGTGTGTCTACGAAGCCTGGGCTTACCAGGGTGACCGCGATGCCTTCGCGAGCCAGGTCGATTCGCTGCGACTCCACCAGATAGCGCACCGCGGCCTTGGACGCGCCATAGGCGCCAGCGCGGGGCAAGGCCAGCCAGGTTACCGAACTGCCCATCACCACCAGGTGGGGGCGTTGGCCGGCGCGAAGCAAGGGCAGTGCCGCCGCCAGGCAGTAGCTGACGCCCAGTAGGTTGGTGCGCATGACGCGCTCGACCAACGCCGGATCGAAATGCCCCGGCTCCAGGTATTCGCAGGTGCCGGCATTGAAAATGGCCATGTCCAGGCCTCCCCAGGCCTGCTCGATATGCGCAGCGATGCCGGCGACCTGCTCCGGGTTGTCAAGATCGCCAATGGCCAGCAATGCCTGCCCGGGAAACCGTTCGGCCAGCGGGGCAAGGCGGTCGGCGTTGCGCCCGCCCAAGGCCACCTGGTGGCCTTGCTCCAGGAGGATTTGCGCGAGCGCGGCACCGATCCCGCTGCTGGCGCCGGTCAGCCAGCAGCGGCTCATGCCAGCCTGCCTTTGAGCCAGCGGATCGCAGTGCCCATGACGGGAAGGTGCTCATAAAGCAGGGCACCGGCGTCGAAATAGTCCTGGTGAAAATGCACACGGTCGCGCCAATGCAGGCAGCTGCACCCCTGCAACGTGATCGGCTGGCCGCCAGCCAGGCGCGGATGGCAAAACTGCAGTGTCCAACGCAGGTAGCCCTGCCCGGGCCTTACCTCGTCAGCGCTGGTGAAGGCGTAGCGGATATCGCTGGCGTTGGCGTACAACTGCTCGAAATAGGCACGCAGGGCCTGCAGCCCCTGTATCTGATGCAGGGGGTCACGAAAGGTGACATCGTCGCTGTACAGTTTATCCAGCGTGTCGAGGCTAGCCCCATCAAGGCGGGCGAAGCGCTCGGCGAATTGCTGTAGGTACGCTGACATACTGGGCTCCAGACAATCCTGTACAAAATCGTATTGCTGTACAGGTATAACTGAAGCCTAAGCCTTAATCTATACAAGTCAACGTTCTTGTATAGGTTTTTTTGTCAGCGCTTGGCCTGGCCCTGTTGCCGGCGCAGTTCCGCCACTTCAGCCTCCAGTTCGCGAACCCTTTCCTCGGCGAATATTTGCGCTGTGACATCGCGCTGGATGCCGATGTAGTAGGTCAACTGGTCCGCCTCGTTGTGCACGGGTGTGATGGACAACTCGTTCCAGAACAGGCTGCCGTCCTTGCGATAGTTACGCAGCACCTGGCAGCAGGGGCGGCCTTCGCGAATCGCTTCGCGGATGGTTGCGATGCCCGGCTGGTCGTGATCCTCGCCCTGAAGAAAACGGCAGTCCTGATAGAGGATATCGTCGGCGCTATAGCCGGTCAGGCGCTCGAAGGCCGGGTTGACGTAGATAAGGATGCTCTCATTGCCTTCCTGTTCGGCGACGACGATGCCATCGTTGGAATGCTCGACCATCAGTTGCAGGAGTTTTGCGTTGATCATGGGGCTCACCTACAGACATTTCGTATGCGATGTGCGCCGAAGGCTTTCGTGCAGAAGCTTTTGGCGCCGTTTGTTGCATGATGAACCAAGGAGGCTCGCCGCAGAAGGTGCATCTGGGTTTAGAATATGCAACCACCTGGATGACCCCTCGTTATGACCGACGCCACCCCACCCGAATTGCTACCCATGCGCGATGTGGTCAGCCTGACCGGCATCAATCCGGTGACCTTGCGTGCCTGGGAGCGGCGTCATGGGTTGATACACCCGCAGCGCACCGAGGGCGGCCATCGCTTGTACACGGCCCAGGATGTGCAGCGCATACGCGACATCTTGCGCTGGACCGCCAACGGCCTGCCCATCAGTAAGGTTGGCGACAGGCTCGCCGGCCAGCCTGTGGCGCCTGTGCAGCAGCCCTCGGCCTTTGACGACTGGCGCGCCGCCGTTGCGCGCGCCTCCAGGGCATTCGATGCGCAGGCGCTGGAAGCTATTCATGGACAGCTGTTCACACTCTTGCCAAAGGCCACGGTGCTGCGGGAAGTGCTGATGCCGGTTTGGCATGAGCTGGCTTCAGGTACTGCGCCAGGCCAGCGTAGCCAATGGTTGTTTCTCGATACGTTCTTGCGCGCCCGGCTGCTGCTGCGCTTGCAGATGAACCAGGCCGACGCCCCACGGGTACTGCTGGCAGGCACCGAGGGGCAAGCCGAATGCCAGGTGTTGTGCGCCGGGCTGCTGTTGAGCAGTGAGCAACAACGCATCGAAGTGCTCGGCTGCGGGCAGCCCCTGGAAGAGCTCCCGCTGCTGTGTGCGGCGATGCAGCCTGCGGCACTGGTGATCGCGCTGCAGCCACCGGTGAGCCCTGCCTTGGCCAAGCGCTTGCGCTCGCTGCAGATGGAAATTGCTTGTCCGCTGGCCTTGACAGGCGAGGGGCTGGCCGGTGTGCAGGCGGCCTTGCACGGGCTGCCGGTGTGCCTGCTGGACGAGCATGGTGCTGACGTCGCGCGCGTGCTTGACGCCTTGCTCCGAGGGGCGCTGGACCTTTGAGTTTGGTTCTGCGCCGTGCTCAAAGTGGTTGGGTGCATAGCGGGTTGGTGATGGGGGGCGCTGCTCGGCACGCTTTGGACCCATATCGGTTTCACCGTCTCCAATGCCCTGGTGGCGCTCTATAGGCCGGTGATCGACCGGCACCCGAGGCCTCATTGCTCACGCGGTGTTTTCAGGTTTGGACGGAGCCGCGTGCCACTGCTCCTTGGGCACCCATTTAGGTTGCTCGGGATCGCCCAGGTAGTGAGGCGACATGATTTGCACGCCATACTCGTTGAACACGTCCTGGATATTGGCGTGCAACAGGCTCAGTAGCTGCGCGCGTGGCCTGGGCTCTGACGGAATGGCCTGGGCCACTAATCGATACTCGGGGTAGAAGTCTGACAGCGCCGTCTGGAATACCTGGGGCGCGGGCGTTTGCAGCACGCCTTCGGTGCGCCGAGCCGCTTCCAGCAACATCGCCTCGACCTGACGCCAGGGGGTGTCGTAGCCGATGGTCACCACGGTATCGACCACATAGCCTGGCCCTTCCACGATACGCGAGTAGTTCTTGGTCACCGAGCCGGTAATCATTGAATTGGGAAGTGTCAGCACTTCGCCAAGCCCGGTGCGTATGGATGTGGTGAAGATGCCCACTTCGGTCACCGTGCCCTCGTAATCGCCCACGCGTACAAACTCGCCGACGCGCATCGTGCGTGTGTAGGTAAGGATCAATCCGGCGGCCCCTTGGCCGATGACACTGGTTGCCCCCAGTGAAATCATCAGACCGAGCAACACCGAGAGCCCCTTGAAGGCATCGGTGCCCGAGCCGGGTAGATAGGGGTAGGCCATCACCAGGGCGAATAGCCATATCGCCAGCGACGTCAGGCGCATGGTCGGTTGCAAGGTTTCGGCGGTCAGCCATTTCAACGTGCCCGGGCGTGCCATGCGCCTTAGCACACGTTTGGAGAAGGCGCTGATACCACGGGCGATGAAGAAGATCGACAGCGCAACTACCAGGCCGGGCATGGCACGTAAAATGCCGCTGACCAGGTAGTTGAGCAGTTCCATCAGGTGGATATTGAGGCTTTCACCCCAAGACCTTGTGTAGGGGAACTGAGACAGCACGAAGCCCAGCCACTGGTAGCAGAACAACAACACGACCAACCAGTACAGCAGCCAGAGTGAGCGGTCGATCAGGTAGTACAGGTTCTGCAGGTCGAACAGTTGCGTGTGGCCGACCTTGAGGCGTTCGGAGTGTTTGCCCATCAGTTTGGGCAGCAGTCCCAAGAGCTTGCGTCGACAGTAGCCTGCGGCCTTTACCAGCATGAAGAACACCAAGGTTGCCGCAGCGCTGTAGCCTATCGCAGTGAGCAAAAAGCGCAGGCTACGCGCCTGACGGGTTTCCTCGACGACAAGGCGCAGGTTCTCGGCGGCCTGCTCGGCAGCTTTGCCTGCTGTAATGCTATCGGCCGCAGCATCCAGTGGCGTCACGATGAATGCACGGCGCCCGCCCAGCAGCACCAGGTAGCTGCGCAGAATAGGGTCTACGCGAACCTCCAGGTCGTTTGTTTCCTGGAGTGTTTCCTCGATGACCTTCTTGGCGCGCTGGGCGCGCACCTTGGGTGTTTCGCCCAGCAGCGTCGCACGAAAGACCAGCACCGTGCGGTTGATGACGGTCAGCGGGGCGGGCTCGGCAATCACACCCTCTACCTCTGGCCCGGACTGAGGGGTGTCCCCAAGGAGCAGGGGCGAGAACAGCAAGTGGGTCAGTAGCATCAGCCAAGCAGCCCGTCCGAACCTGCGCTTCTTGCCCATTTGACAGCCCCTGTGCCGGCGTGTGGATTGCTACCAGCATAGTCGGCTTCAGCCAGCATTCAGTGGCTTAGTTCACGGGCAAGAGGATCACGAAGTTCTTCTTCATGTCTTCCACTACGGTCCATTTGCCCTTGGCGCCTGGTTCGATAATGAACGTGTCGCCAGCCGCCAGTGTGACCGGGGCGCAACCCTCAAGCTCGATGACGCAGCATCCACTCAGGACATGGCAGAACTCCCAGACTTTGTAGTCAATGCGCCACGCCCCGGTGCTGGCTTCCCATTCTCCAGAAATGCGACCTTTCTGTTCATCGTGATAGTACTTGGACGTCAGCGTGTGAGGGGTACCTTCCAAAACTTCTTCAAAGAAGGGCAGGTCGCGCAGCGGTTGGATATCCAGTTCGCGGAACACGGTCAGTTTCTGGTTCATGGCTGTTTCTCGAGCACGTTGTGAGTAGGGCGATACATTAAATAGGCTTCACCGGTTACACCGAGCATCGGGTGCGGAACGATCTGGCAGGTTTTCACGATCTGAAATCCATGACGTTCGTAGAAGCGGCGTGCACCGTGGTTTTCTGCGTAATCGATCAGGCACAACCCATCGAGGCCAGCGTCGTCAGCGCGCTGCTGGGCGTGGCGAAGAAACTGGGCGCCCAGCCCCTGGCTCCGCCAGGCCTCATCCAGTGCCAGGCTGGATATGTACAAGGTATCGGGTATTTCCATGTCGGAATAAGGCGCGAGGACGGGGTCGGTCTCGGCTGGCCTGTCAGGCGTCGCGCGCAAGACATAGCTATGCATCATGCCGATGACGCGCCCTTCGAAAGTGGCCATCAGGCAGTTCTTGTATGAAAAGTCGCCCTGTTCTCTGGCATAGCGAGACGCACCGACACTCAGCAGTGCTTCTCCGGGGGCAGCGAGCTTGCTCCATATGTAATCGGCCATGCCCTCCGATGTCAGTTGAAAGAAGCGCGCAATATCATGCGCGTCCGAGACTCGAGCGGGTCTGAAGTCGATAGACATGTACAGTGCTCCCAAGGGGCCGCGTGGTCAGTTTGCAAGGCTTAAGCCTTTGGCTGCGGGGCAGGGTAGACGGTTTCAGCGGTTTCCATGATGCTCTGCGCGAACACCATCAGCACGGCGTGCGACACTGCCCTCATGCCCTCATGCCCTCATGCCCTCATGCCCTCATGCCCACATGCACGTGGCGCTATAAAAGGTTCGGGATGGCTTGGGTATTGGATCGTGCAAACCATTTCAAACCGCCGACGAAGCCTCTGTGCCGAGCGTTCGTAAATCCACTAAATTGTGGGTAAATGTAGAAACCAAACGATAAGACGCAAATTAAGGGAATTAGCTCGCTTGATAGGGCCGGGCGTTAATTCTATAATTTTGTGGATTAACTGGCGCAGAGCGGGCTAGGTATACACTATGTTGGATTTAAGCTTCAGCAAGCCGAGTGAGGTCGTGAAGCGCCTCTGCGATCGCTTGCGCACAGAGCGCTTGGCGCGGGACATGACACAGGCAGACTTGGCCGGGCGTGCCGGCATCGCTACAAACACAGTGTCCAACCTTGAAGCCGGGCGCAATGTCGGATTCGAGAACGTCGTTCGGGTGGCGATGGCGCTTGGCCGGACCAAGGAACTGGAAGGCCTTTTCCTGCCAAAGCTGGACAGCATCGAGGATATCCGGCGCTACGAAAACAGCGCCAATCGTCTTCGTACCAAGAGGAAGCCCGGCAATGCTTGAGCAGGTGAACGTCTTCTACGAAGGGTGGGGGGAGCGATGGCAATGGGGCACGCTGGTCTCCACGACTGCCCTGACCGGTCGTCCACTGATTGTGTTCGAGTACAGCAATGAAGCCAGGCAAAGGGGCTTGGAGCTGTCGTCCTACACGCTGCCGCTGGAGGGGGCTCAACTGCGCCGAGACTTTCCAGACCACCAACTGTACTTGCCAGGGCCTGTTTACGACGCCTTGCCGGACGGATGGGGCATGTTGCTGATGGACCGTATGTTCAGGCGCCGCGGGCTCACCACAGCGCGCATCGGCTCACTGGAACGGCTGGCCTATATCGGTGGTAATGCCATGGGGGCCATGACGTTTGAACCCGTGGCGCCCGAAGGGCAGGCGTCTGAAGTCCACATCCCGCTGGAGCAGCTAGCCGCCGAAGTGCAGGAAGTGCTCCATGGAGACGGCGGTGAGTTCCTGCAGAGGTTGCTGCTGGTGGGTGGCTCGCCTCAAGGTGCAAGGCCTAAGGCCCTCGTCTATCGTGATCCCGAAACTGGCCGGTTTACAACTGCCGTGACGGCGGGCTTTGAAGCCTGGCTGGTCAAGTTCCCGGCCAAGGAAGAGCGTGCCGAGGTGTGCGCTGTCGAAATGGTCTACGCCGAATGCCTGCGCATGTGCGGTATCGAGACCCCTGACACGCAGTACTTCAGCCTGCCTGATGGGTTGGCGGCGTTTGCCAGCAAGCGATTTGACCGTCAGGGTGGCCTGCGCGTGCCCATGCAAAGCCTCGCGGCCTTCACGGGGGCGAGTTACCGGTCTCCAGGCGTGTTGGACTACGTCAATTTCCTGCGGGCAACCCAGATGTGTACCAACGACGTGCGAGAGATGGCGGTGGCTTTCGAACGTGCCGTCTTCAATGTAGCGTTCAACAACAGAGATGATCATCCCAAGAACTTTGCCTACGTCATGTCGCAGGACGGTCATTGGAGACTGTCGCCGGCCTACGATGTGACCTTTTGCGAGGGGCCAGGTGGATATCACCAGATGGATGTAATGGGGGAGGCCCTGTCGATTACCCGCACACAAATGCTTCGGCTTGCCGAGGAAGCCGAGGTGCCCCCGGAGGTTGCAGGCAGAACGATTGACGGCATTTGTGAGGTGGCTAGCCAGTTTGCAAGCATCGCCGAGAACCTGTACCCACAGGTCATTACGCCAGACACCTTGCGCACGATCCAAGGCCGCATCGATCAGAACGTAGCTCGGTTACAGGGCAGCGGTTGCCATTGAAGCAGGGAGGAGCGGGCGCTCAGTCGGCGCGCCGATTTTTGGCAAGGGAGATCGAAGGGCGGGATGGTGATGCCCTCATGGAGAGACTACCAAGCGGAAAAACGGCTTCAGGATTAGCCCAGGCTAGTTACCCGTTTATTCGGTAACGACTCAGCACATCCTTGAGATCGGCATACAGATCGTGCCCATTCATGATGACTTCGTCCGTAGCTGTCCGGCAGTAGCCATGCCTTTGTCTTCAGCGGCAAGCACTTCTTTGAGTGGCGTCTCTCCCACCCCCATCGCTCGCTCGATCAGCAGTTCGCTTCCATTACCGTGTAGCATCGCCTGCAGGCGCCCGAACTCGTTGCACCAGATCGTCTCGATGTCCTTGTCGCGCTGCGTGTCGCGATCACGGCTCAATGCCACCGCACGCACCTGCATGCGGCCATTCTCGGCCTTGCCGCCCAGCTCCACGCCATAGCCTGGCGTGGCCGACTTGCGCAGTACTATCTTGCCCGCGTCAGCCCAGGCGGTGGTCATGCCTTCGCGCACTTCGTAACCGAGTTCGGCCAGGCCCTTGAGCATGGCCTCGCGACGGGCGAGGGCGGCTTGCGCTTGCACATGCATGGCGAGCAATGCTTCGCAGCGGCTTGTCAGCTCGCTCACCGTGGCTTGCGGGCTGGTGGTCGTGCAAAGGCGGACCTGCTTGAGCAAGGCCTCGTTCCCGGCGCCCAGGCGGGTTTGTACTTCGTTTGCCAGTTCGTGGAGCTTGGCGAGCGAATCGCGACTCAGCTGGAAGTCGCGGCTTTTGTCAGCCAACTCGATCACCAGGCTGTCGAGCAGCAAGTTGCGCTGTTGCGCCTGGGGCTGCGCCTCGGCCCGGGCCAACGCTTGTACGAAGGGCTCAGCACAGGCTGTGCCTTGCAACAGATGCAGCTCGGCGATGTGCCGATCGATCTGCTGCAGGCGTGGGTCGCGGGTCGCTTGTGCTCGCGCGGCCAGCCACGTGGTGAGGTTGGGCGTGGGGGCTTCATCCATGAGCCGTCGAGCCAGCGCGCGTTGCTGTTCGTCCAGGGTTTGCGCTTCGTTGCTGCGGCTCAATTGGGCGAAGCCTTGGGCAAGCAGTTGCTCGGCATTGTCCAGTTGGGCGCCATCGGCCAGTTTTGTCAGGGCTTGCACCACCTGCGGGGCGGTGTCGGTGCGGCTGACCAGGGCCTTGAGCAGAAACGCTGCATTTTCCTTCATGCGGCGTTGATGCTGGCGCTGCTCGGTCGCTTGCTCAATAGCGCGCTCCTCGCGGGTAAGCTGGTCGCGCCGCAGGTGTTCGATTTCGATGGGGACGGCTTTCTGCAATGCCTGGTACTGGTCCTCAGTGAGCAAGGCGCGCAACCGCGCTTGCCGTGCCCGCGTGGCCGCGCGTTCCTGCTCGCTCAGCTGGCCAAGCTTTTCGGCCTGGGCTTCCCAGCGGGCCACAGCCTGATCAAGGCGGCGCAGATGGCCTTCGCAAAGGGCGATGATTTCTTCACGGGTGACGATGCGCACCACCTTTGGGCCACTCATTGGCAGGTCTCCTTGTCGTTGGATGCGGCCACCGGCTGCCCTGCCTGCATGGCGTCCTCGATGGCTGCGCGCAAGCGGGCGCGCTCGTTGTCGCCGTCGTGATACCAAGCCTGGGACGAGACGCGGTGGATCTGCGGGATCGCCCGGCGCAGTACCGAGGGCCGCCAGATTTCCCGGGCCCGGGCGCGCTCGAGCAGGGCGTGGCTGGGCGTGTCGCATTCGATGCCGATGGCATAGGTTCCGGTCTGCGGGCTTGCGATGGCGAAGTCCAGGCCAAACGCGTCGCCTTCGCTGGCCGGGGCGGCATTCCAGCCCAGGGACGCGATGAACGCGCCAACGATCCTGGCGAAGCCGTAGTGGCCCTGGTCGTGCCCATGCACCTGCGTGCTGCGGTCCGTCTGCAGGCGGCCCAGCAGCTTGCCGCTGTAGTCGAACTCGCCGGCACACAGCGCGCGTGCATATTCCAGGTAGCCTTGCAGGTAGTCGCGCGGGCTGGCGGGCGCGCGTTGGGTGTTGAGCATGTCCGAAATGTCGGCGATGGGCATTGAGGTGATCATCACCACCTTGCGCCGAGCACGGGTCACCGCCACGTTCAGGCGGCGTTCGCCACCGGTCTGTCCGAGCACCCCGAAGTGACGGCGGAAGGTGCCCTGGCTATTGCGGCCGAAGGTGGAGGAAAACACGATCACGTCGCGCTCGTCACCCTGCACGTTCTCGACGTTCTTGACGAACACCGACATGTCTTCACCGCCCTCGCTGCGTTCGCGCTCCTGGGCGTACGCGGCGCGGAAGGCTTCGTTTTCGGTGGCGTGGGCTTCCAGGTGCTCCTCGATCAGCTCGGCCTGCTTGCGGTTGAAGGTCACCACACCCACTGACGGGCGCTGAGCGTAAGGCAGCTGCCAGAGCGCCTCCAGGTACTGCACGACACGCGCGGCTTCGGTCGCGTTGCTCTGGTTCTGGTACAGGCCCTCGACCTGGATCAGTTCCAGTGGCTTGAGCTGACGAATGCTCGCCTGGGGGTGGCGCACCGGCACGTTCAGGCGGTTGCCGTAGAACGAGGCATTGGAAAAACCGATCAGTTCGCGGTAGGCCGAGCGGTAGTGGATTTGCAGGGTGGTGCTGGGCAGGGCGTTGCGCGCCAGTTGCAGCAGGTCTGGGCAGTCCTTGATTTCGCGGCGGTTCCAGGTGTCTTCGAAGGCTTCGCGTTGTTCTTCGTCGGCGTCCTCGTCAGGCTCATCGCCATCGAACAGTTCGGCCTCGTCACTTTCGACCCGGCTGGAGAAGAACGCCGTCGGCGGCATCTGCTTCTCGTCGCCACTGACCACGGTGACCTGGCCGCGGAACAGAGTCGGCAGGGCAAACTCCACCGGCATCTGTGATGCCTCGTCGTAGATTACCGTGTCGAACAGACCGTTCTTCAATGGCAGCACCCGACTGGCCACGTCCGGGTTCATCAGCCATACCGGGCGCAATGTCATCAGCCCCAGCGGAGCACCCAGTTCGAGGAATTCACGCAGCCGGCGCGAGCGCTTGCCGGTCAGCCGGGTCACATCCTCCCACTGCTTGCGGCTACCCAGGCGCGTGGGGTCGATACCTGTGGCCAGCAGTTGGCGGTTGAGCTCACGCATCCGTGTATCGGCTTGAGCCAGGCTGGCAACCTTGGCCTGGGCCTCCTCCTGGCTGAACAGCAGCTCCGGGTTGGCCTGTTCGATGCGGTGTTTCCAGCCCAGCCGCGCTTCGCGGTTGAGCAGGCGGCGCACGGCGGCGTCGAGCTGTTCTGAGGGCAACAGGTCGAGTTGCGCCTGGCGCTGGCGCAGCAGGGCGAGCAACTCCAGGTCAGCCTCGGCGAGCTGCCCGGCGCGGGCGCGGAAGCCTTGGTAGGCCGCCAGGTGGGGCAAAGCGTCGTGCAGGCGGCTGAGCACCAGTTCGTTGCTCAGGTTGTGTTCCACGGCATGCCGCAACTGTTGAGCCAGTTCCTTGCCGAGCCAGTCTTCGAGCCGCTTGAGCTGGTCAAGGCTGGACTGGCGCACGCCTTGGCGCAGCAGCGAGGCATCCAGATCTCCGAGCAAGGCCTCCAGGTGTTGTTTGTCGCCGGTAAGCACGGCGTCGTCTGCCTGGTGTGCGCGGGGCGACTGTGCCAATGCCTGCGCCAAAACCTGGACCTCGACGAGCTGATGGATATCAGCCTTTACCAAGGCCGCCAGCTCCAGGCCTGCCTGCGGGGCAACGCTGTCCAGGGCCAGGGCCTGGTGAAGTGCAGCCAGTTCGGCGCGCAGAGGGCGCCATTGCTGTTCCAGGTCGATGGCCGCGCGCAGCCCTGGCAGGGCTTCATCCACACGGTCATTACCCTGAGCTACGAGGAAATCGCGCAGTCGCTTGCGCCTGAGCAGGTGCATGGGGTTCATGCGCGTCAGCCAGGAGCGAGCGGCCATGACCTTGGCGCAATCGCTTTCCAGGCTGCGAAGCGGCTTGCTGTCCACCAGGCTCAAGGCAGGCGACAGTGCTGTCAGGTAATCGCCTTCGGGCAGTTGGTCGAGCTGCTGCTGCAGTTGCCGCAGCTCATTCAGCATCGCTTCGCCACGCGGCAGCTGTTCGCCGTCCTTGCTGCGGAACAGGGGTAGCCAGCGGGCCAGGCGCAGTCGCTGCGCCTGGCTCAGACCGAGCAAGGTCGCCACATGGGTGGCCATCCATGCCCGATACGGCGCAGGGTCGTCGATCTCGAAGCTGGCCGGGTGTGCTTGCAGGGTTGCCTGGCGCTGTAGCTCAGCCTGGCTGAAGGCCTGCAGGCTGTCGGTAAAGGCCAGCAGAGTGGAGCGGTCAGTGGCGAACGGCTGCAACTGCACCAGAGGGCTGCCTTCGTAGCGGGCAGGCAGCCACAGGCGTATCAGCGGCGCACAGTTTTCTTCAAGGCGTGTCAGGCTGGCAACGTCAAGCACGGCCAGGCGCTGGCGCAACGCCGGGAATTCGAGCGGTGCCGGCCCGTCTTCGAGCTCGATCAGTTCGCCCAGCAGGCGCCGGTAGCTCAAACCGGTTGCCGGGTCCGGGCGGTGTAGGCTCTGGTGGAAGCGGTCCAGCTCGCCTTCGAGTGTCTCGATACGCGCCGCCACTTGTTCGCGTTGGCGGAGCAGGCCCTGGCCTTCATCGCCACCGATGAACAGGGTTTCCAGCTGTTCGCGAATACTGCGGATGATCGGTTCGCGGTCGCGATTGACGTCGTTGAGCATGACGATACGCTGCCCCAACCCTTCGGCTACCAGGCGCTTGTACACCACCTCCAGCGCCGCGTGCTTCTGGCAGACGATGAGCAGGCTGCGTTGGCGGCCAATGGCATCGGCGACCATGTTGACGATGGTCTGGCTCTTGCCTGTGCCCGGTGGCCCTTCCACCAGCAAACCCGGGCCTTGGCGCGCTTGCAGCACGGCCGCCTCCTGGGAGGGGTCGCTGGCAACGGTGAAGTAGCGGTGCAGTTCCGCCGGCGGGGCCACGGCCTCGTCTTCCTCGCCGGTCCTGAGCCGCAGTGCGGTCTCGAGCCCGCTGCCGGCAGGCGAGAGTGACTTCAGCTGGCGCAGGTCCTCGCCGATGGCCTGGCCCATGAAGGTGACGTGAAACAACACGCCGGCACATGCCAGTTCGTCCTGGTAAGGCACCACTTCCACGCTGCTGGCCGGCAGTCCGACGATGCTGCGCGAGCGCGCGGTGGCAAGCATGCCGAACGCATCCATCACATCACTGGCGCGGATCGAAGAGCGGCCAAGCAACTCATCGGCCGTCTTGCGCCAGCGCTTGCAGGCCTCGGCCCCGAGGACGCTTTCCAGCGCCGGGTTCAGGCGCACTTCTTCGCGTTCGCTGTCGAAGGCCAGGGCCGCAAGGCCGCGGTTACCCACTTCCAGCAGCAGCTTCACCGGCCACAACAACAGCGGAATGATGCGTGTGCGCGTGGTGCCGCGCGGGTCGCGACTGAGCAGGAAAGGGAAGCCCAGGTACAGGCCGTCGATGCCGGTATCGCGTTTGTACAATGCGCTCTGCCGGTGTAGCGCGTGCAGGCGCGAGGCAATCTGCGGCATGGCCTGGAAGCATTCCGGGTCCAGGTTCACGGGCCGTTCGTTGCGCAGCAGCAGGTGGTCGAGCAAGGCTGCGGCTGGGTGGCGCTCGCTGTGCAGTTCGTTGAGATCGACCCGGGCGGTTGTCTTGCCGATGCTCATGCGCACCAGCGGGCCGCGCATCACTGCGGTTACCACCTTCTTCTCGAAGAACTCGAGGATCTGTGACACATACTGCTGCTTTTGCGGCTCAAGCCACTGGCTTGCCGGAATGGCCAGCAGCACCAAGGCCTGGGCCAGCGGCATGCGTCGTTCCAGGCGGAACTGCTCGGCCCATGCATCCACTTCGGCAACGCCGCAGCGGGCGAACCCGCGTATGCGCTCATCGACGCTGTGGTAAAGATCCTGGCGCGGGTACTGTAGCAGCGCTGTGGCAGCGTCGCTGTCGAACCAGCCGACTTCGACGCTGTTCGCCAGCTCAGCCGCTTCCTGGATGATCGCGTCCACCGAGCGGAATTGGCCGATCGAAGCGCTGAGCAACACGATCAGGTCTTCTTCGGCGATGATCCGTCGTTCCGCCAACGCCAGCAGGCCGGGGTGCGCGGTATCCGGCAGTAGGCGTTGGCGTGCCTGCCATTCGCTGGCCAGCTTTGCCCGCGAGGTTGACAGCAGGTATACCCTCAACGTCTCCTCGACCAGTTCGATCTGCTGATGCAGGGCACGCTGACGCACCTGCTCGGCGCGCAGTTTGAGGCGAGAAAGCCAGTTGTCGGTCTGCAGTTGCTCTAGCAGGTCGGGCACCGAGCCACTGATCAGTCGGTAGCCTTCCAGCGGATGCTCGAGCAACCAGCCCGGGGTGACGATCTCACCGCGGTGGATCAGCGGGATTTCCGGGTTGAGCAGTTTCAGCGCGAGCATCAAACGGAAATCGTCCTCCAGCCCGTCATGCTGCACCACTTGGCGCAGGCCGGCGAGCAATGAAGGGGAAAGGCCGAGCTGCTCGGCCCAGGTGACGATGACGCCGCGCAACAGATGGTCGAGCGCCTGCTGCCAGTGCTCGGCGTGCGCGGCGGCGAGGGCGAAGACCGCCGGCTTGTGGTAGCGCGTATCGCCCAGTTGCAAGGCAGCACCTTCACCGTCGTCGCGTTCGGTGAAGGGTGAAGCCGGCGCCTGCACCGGGCGCCCGTCGAGCCAGGCCTCGACCTCGGGCCATTGCCAGCGCTGGTGCCGGTCGCGTGCCAGCAGGCCGCGCAACAGCAGGTTCAGCTGTGGGTCGAGGTCGTCGGGAATCGGGACACCATTGGCCAGTACATGGATGAGGAAGGCATTGGCATGGATGCCCTCGAAGCAGGCCCCTGCGGTCAGTTGCTCGAGCAGGATCATGCCGAGGCTCCACCAGTCCGAGGCGGCCGCCACACCGCCGGCGATGGCTTCAGGGGCCATGTAGCGGCTGGTTTCCAGGGGCGAGACGATGTCCAGGTCGAATTCCGACAGGCGCGCCGAACCGAAGCCGCTGATCACCAGGTCCAGTGGCTCATGGGCACGTACCAGCAGGCTGGTCGGGCGCAGGTCTCGGTGGCGCAAGCCGGCCTCGTTGAAGGCATGCAGTGCCTGGCCCAGCTCCCGCAGCATATGGCGCACGCTGTGGGCTTCACGGATCACGCCGCCGAGGTCGGCCAGGCTGCCGCCGGTCAGTTCCTCGACCACTTCGAATGCACGGCCATCCCAGCGGCCGGTGGCGATGATTTCAGGCACATGCTCGCGGGGCAGACGGCGGATCACGTCATAGACCGCTGGGTCCGGCTCCGCACCTGGTCGATAGAGGGTGAGCACCGCCTGGCGAGCGGTTTCCTGGTGCACTGCAAGGTAACGCTCGCGGACGCCGTCGGTATTGCTGATCTGGCGGATCAGCGACCAGCCGTCAATCAAGGTTTCGCCGGCTGCGGGCGCATCGTCGACCGGGGCAGCCGGCACACCGTTGGCTGCTGCAGACTGGGCCGGCGAAGCATCGCACTGCAGGCACATCAGGTCGCCGGGGTCCATGGCATGGCCGTTTTCACAGACGAGGCCGGGCGCCGGAGATGTGTCCGTAGGCGGGAGATTGTCCACGGTATGGATGATCTGCGGGCGCCAGCCGTCAGCGTGGATCGGCTCCCCGGCCAGGTCCCAGTTGCACGGGTGCTGGTCGACGGTGCCCTCGCAGAACATTTCCTGTACCGGGCGTGCGGTGTTGCAGTTTGGGCAATAGCGAATCATTGGGCGAATTCCGGTCAGTGGCGGTGCACGCTGGTGCTAACCTGGTGGCCTTGCGCGTTCAAAAGGTCGCGCAGACGCAGTACGTCGTCACGCCGAGGGATCCCTGCCATCCACACGCTGCCGTTCTCGTCGAACATCAGGTCAAGGGCCTGGTCAGCGGGTTGCAGGGGGCGCTGGTAGCTGGCAAGGCGTTCATGGCCGAGCGGGGTCAGCAGGTTCAGGCGCTGATTGTCGCTGCCACGCAAGGCCAGGGATTGGTCGCTGCGCTTGTCGAAGGGGTCGCTGATCAACGCATCAATCAGGCCCTCGGCTTGTTGCAGTTGGGGTTGCAGTTGCTCCAGCGAGTAGCCGCTGTACACCAGAATGTCCAGTGGGCTCGACTGGCGAAGCCCTTGGAGCATGGCGAGCAGGGCAGGGAACTGGTCGAAGGGTTCGCCGCCGGAGACGGTGATGCCCTCAGCCTCGGCCAGCCAGGGTATCAGTTGTTTCAGCAACTGTGCGATGCCCACACGGCGCTTGCCTGGCCCCCAGGTGTCGACGGAAATGCACCCTGCGCAGCGGATGCTGCAGCCCTGAAACCAGATGCCCAGGCGACGACCTGGGCCAAGGGTGGTGACCGGGAAGTGCACACGGGACAGGCTCAGTTCCATGGTCAACGGCGTTCCAGGGTCAATCCGCCGACACCCAGGCGGCTGATGGTGAAATGCTCGCCAGGTTGAGCGTCCTGGTCGAACAAGGCCCGCGCCAGCGGGTTGAGCAGATGCGCCTCGAGCTGGTTGCGGATGCCACGGCCGCCGTTGGACAGGTCGCGCAGACACAAAGCGTGCAATGCCTGGCGCGCCTCAGGGGCGATGGCCACGTGCAGCTTCTGCTGTTGCAGGTCTTTGAAGGTGCCATCGACCATCTGTTCGAAGATCTGCTGGCCGACCTCTTCACGAATAAAGTCGAACACGATGACGTTCTCGCCGATACGGTTGAGGATCTCCGGACGATTGAGCACCTGCTTGAAATGCCGGTCGATCTCGCTGTGGACTTTCTCCCGAACCTGCTCGTAGGGCTCACCCGGCAGCACGTTGGCAACGCGCTCGCCATTCTCGCCCAGGCGGTAGATGCCCAGGTTGGAGGTGAACACGATCAGCGCCTCGGAAAAGTACACCCGGTCACCGCGCCCGGAGGTCAGTACGCCGTCGTCAAGAATTTGCAGGAACTTGTCGAGGATGCGCGGGTGGGCTTTTTCGATTTCGTCGAACAGCACCACACTGAAGGGTTTCTCGCGAATCGCATTGGTCAGTTCGCCACCGACGTCGTAGCCGACATAGCCGGGTGGTGCACCGATGAGGCGCTGGTCGGCATGCTCTGCGCTGAATTCCGACATGTCGAAACGGATATACGCGCTTTCGTCGCCGAACAGCAGGCTGGTCATGGTTTTGGCCAGCTCGGTCTTGCCCACCCCGGTCGGCCCAGCCAGGAAGGCTACGCCACGCGGGCGATTGCCCTTGCGGCTGGCGCCGACGCCGGTCATTGCCCGCTTGACGATGTCGAGCATGTGGGTCACAGCGTGGTCCTGGCCTTTCACTCGCTGGTGCACCAGCTCATCGCCCTGGCGGATGCGCTGGCGATCGATGCGCAGCCAGGGGTCTTCGGTGACACCCACTTTATACCGGCGCACGGCATCAGCGATCTGCACCATGGGCACACCTTCGACCCGTGCGAGTTGCGCGATGGCGCTGAGGTCGAGCAGCAGCAGGCCCTCGGTATTCTGCACGAAGGCGTCCGCAGCCTGAGCGAGCGCGTCCTGACTCGCCTCCAGGCTACCGGCGAGCCCCTTGAGCAGCGCCGGGGCCAGGGCGCGGCGGGCCAGTTGGTCAGGTTTTGAGACGGGAATGTGGCGAATCCGGGGGTTGTCGACCAGCAGCCAGTCCGGCAGGTCGCCTTCTTTCTCCACTAGCCACAGCAGCGTATTGAAGAATGGCTTGCGCGTTTGTGGCTGGGGCCGGCTGCGCGCCTGGTGGGCATGCACCAAGGCCTGAGTGAACAGCTGATGCTCGGCCGCGCTCAAGGAATCGCTACGTACCGCCAGGCGCGAGGCGAAGTCGATGATCAGGGCGACAGGCGTATCGGTGCGGGCCAGCAGCCGCTGCATGGTGGCGGCCAGCAGGTCAATACCCGCAGACGCGGCGCCGTTCACCGGGGTCAGGCCGAGTTCCTGGAGCAGGGCTTGGCCCGGTGCCGGGTCGCTGCCGGGCTTGCCAAGCACACGAAAACCAACCACAGGGTCCCAAGCCAGCACATGGCCATAGCCGGTGTCGAGCAAGGCGTTGCACAGGGTCTGGTTGAAGCTCTGGGCCGTGACCGTGCCAGGAACGACCTCACAAGCCTGGAGGTCGCGGATGTTGCCCGACAGGACGAATTGGCTTTTCAGTGGCAGGAAGCGGACGAGGTCACGCATCCAGCGCGGGGTTTGAAACGGTGTAGTCCCTGACATGATCAACTCGTCTAGGTTGTATCCTTGGCAGGGTATTGGTCCTTGCGCGTATTTTCCAGTATCGCCGTCTGAAAGTTCAGCGTGTTGGAGGGCAGCATTTCAAGAATGCCTCGATAGGTACCGAGGATGGCAACCAGACAAGTGCATGAGGTCAGCAATGGTAGACTTCGGCGCAGATTCAAGGAACTGTGTGTGGTGCTATGGGATAGCGGCGCAGGCTGTAATAATGAGGGCAATTACAAGGGCCATGTCATGCTGACCATCACCAATAACGTGCATCTGCCGGATGCCGACATCGAACTGACATACATTCGCGCGCAAGGCGCGGGTGGGCAGAATGTCAACAAGGTGTCCAGCGCGGTGCACCTGCGCTTCGACATCCCGGCCTCGTCGCTGCCCGAGTTTTACAAGGAGCGGCTGTTAGGGTTGCGTGACAGTCGCATCACCGGTGACGGCGTGTTGATCATCAAGGCCCAGCAGTACCGCACCCAGGAGCAGAACCGCGCTGACGCACTGGCGCGTCTTGCCGAGTTGATCATCGCTGCCGGCAAGACCGAGAAAAAGCGCCGCCCCACCAAGCCGACCCTCGGCTCGAAGACCCGCCGGCTCGAAGGAAAAGCCAGACGCAGCACTATCAAGATGGGGCGGGGCAAGGTGGAGTTCTAGTGTGGTGTTTCACAAATACCACTGAAAATCATTTGCCCAGCGCTCGCGCCGCGCGAGCGACTGAGGCAAGGATGTCCTCGGCCTTCTTGTGCCACCGAAATGGCTTCGGGTTCTGGTTGTAGG
>NZ_JADDRH010000022.1:0-86835 GCF_044904505.1 Pseudomonas sp. 3HC3 | reverse complement strand
TCAGTGGAAGACAGGGAATCGTGTTTCGAACTATGCTTTTTCATGGTCTCGCCCTCGCTGCCGTTGGCTTCTTCGAACACCACCGTGGCACTGTGATGCCTCGGCGGGGGCGAGTCCATTGATTACAACGATGGTGGACAGTTGGATACAGCCCGCTGTAGGAGCGGGTTCACCCGCGAAGAGGCCGGCCCTGCTGGCCAATCCCCACCCGCCGTTCACCGTTGCTGCCGCCACCGTATTCGCGGGTAAACCCGCTCCTAAAACGGTGGTGGACAGTTGGACACAGCCCGCCGTATTCGCGGGTTCACCCGCGAAGAGGCCGGCCCTGCTGGCCAATCTCCACCCGCCGTTCACCGTTGCTGCCGCCACCGTATTCGCGGGTAAACCCGCTCCTATCACGGGGTGGACAGTTGGATACAGCCCGTCGTAGGAGCGGGTTCACCCGCGAAGAGGCCGGCCCTGCTGGCCAATCTCCACCCGCCGTTCACCGTTGCCGCCACCAACGTATTCGCGGGTAAACCCGCTCCTACAACGGTGGTGGACAGTTGGATACAGCCCGCCGTAGGAGCGGGTTCACCCGCGAAGAGGCCGGCCCTGCTGGCCAATCTCCACCCGCCGTTCACCGTTGCTACCACCACCGTATTCGCGGGTAAACCCGCTCCTACAACGATGGTGGACAGTTGGATACAGCCCGCCGTAGGAGCGGGTTCACCCGCGAAGAGGCCGGCACAGGCAACGCAAAAAACAGCAGACGAAAAAAAGCCCGCCAGTGTGAGAGCGGGCCAAAGGACCTACGAAGATTCTTCTAGCGACCAACTAGCTTCCACGATAGGTCGAATAGCTATACGGCGAAATCAGCAGCGGCACGTGGTAGTGCTCCTGCGACTCGTCGATGCCAAAGCGCAGCACGACAACATCCAGAAACGCCTGGGCCGGCAATTGCACGCCACGGGCGCGGTAGTAATCCCCAGCGCTGAACTGCAACTGGTAAACGCCAGTGCGGTAATCGTCCCCCTGCAGCAGCGGCGCGTCGACGCGGCCATCGCTGTTGGTCAGGGCAGTGTTCACCAGTTCCAGCTGCTGGCCTTCGACGCGGTACAGCTCGACCTTGATCGAGCTACCCGGGCAGCCATGCGCGGCATCCAGTACGTGTGTGGTCAAACGTCCCATTGCGTGTCGCCTCTTGTTCAATCTGTGGGCAAAAAATACTCAGCCATCGCACCAGCTTAGCGCCTGCGGCAGGCGGGAATGACGTTATTAAGACATTCCATCCAAGGATTGTACACAATTTTTTATTCCCCTCTGTCACACCCTCCATTTGCTGCCCATAAACGACCCATCGGTCGCAAATACACGCACCATAACGATGCCAACTTCATTAGCTGACCAAACAGGCAGGTTTCTTGCACTGTATTTTCAGGTCGCTGTCAGGCGACAAAAGGGAAGAAATGCGGAAAAACAGGCTTACAAAAGATTTCAGAAGTTGTATACAATCAGCCCATCCGGTGGTGCGACATACCGACGCGGCCCGCCCACCCCCCGCACTAACGCACAAGAAGGAAGACTGCAGTGAGCGCTGATTACCCTCGCGACCTGATCGGTTACGGCAACAACCCTCCTCACCCGCAATGGCCGGGTAACGCCCGCATTGCGCTGTCTTTCGTCCTCAATTACGAAGAAGGTGGCGAGCGCAACATCCTGCACGGTGACAAGGAATCCGAAGCCTTCCTGTCCGAGATGGTCGCTGCCCAGCCACTGCAGGGCCAGCGCAACATGAGCATGGAGTCGCTGTATGAATACGGCAGCCGTGCCGGTGTGTGGCGCCTGCTGAAGCTGTTCAAGGACAGCGGTGTGCCACTCACCATCTTCGCCGTGGCCATGGCCGCCCAGCGCCACCCCGACGTGATCCGCGCCATGGTCGAAGCCGGCCACGAGATCTGCAGCCACGGCTACCGCTGGATCGACTACCAGAACATGGACGAGGCCCAGGAGCGCGAGCACATGCTCGAAGCCATCCGTATCCTCACCGAACTCACTGGCGAACGCCCTCTGGGCTGGTACACCGGCCGTACCGGCCCGAACACCCGCCGCCTGGTGATGGAGGAAGGTGGCTTCCTCTATGACAGTGACACCTACGACGACGACCTGCCCTACTGGGAGCCGAACAACCCCACTGGCAAGCCGCACCTGGTGATCCCCTACACCCTGGACACCAACGACATGCGCTTCACCCAGGTACAGGGCTTCAACTGCGGCGAGCAGTTCTTCCAGTACCTGAAAGACGCCTTTGATGTGCTGTACGCCGAAGGCGCCGAAGCACCGAAAATGCTTTCCATCGGCCTGCACTGCCGCCTGGTCGGCCGCCCGGCACGCCTGGCAGCACTCAAGCGCTTCGTCGATTACGCAAAAAGTCATGACCAGGTCTGGTTCGCCCGTCGCGTGGATATCGCCCGCCACTGGCACACCACCCACCCGTACAAGAAAGAGAACGCCTGATGACCGCCTTCAATACCCTCAAACCATCCGCCCTGGACCGTGACGCCTTCGTCAAGGCCTTCGCCGATATCTACGAGCACTCGCCGTGGGTTGCCGAAAAAGCCTATGACCTGGGCCAACTGGGCGAGCTGGACGAGATCGAGGCACTGCACCAGCGCATGAGCGACATCCTGCTCAGCGCCAACCACGCCGACCAGCTGGCGCTGATCAACGCTCACCCGGACCTGGCCGGCAAGGCAGCCATCCAGGGTGAGCTGACTGAATCGAGCACCAACGAACAGGCCGGCGCCGGCATTCACCAGTGCACCGCCGAGGAGTTCGCCCGCTTCACCGAGCTGAACGATGCCTACAAAGCCAAGTTCCAGTTCCCGTTCATCATGGCGGTGAAGGGCAGCAACCGGCACCAGATTCTCGCCGCCTTTGAAAAGCGCATCCACAACGATGCCAATGCCGAATTCAAGGAAGCCCTGACGCAGATCAACCAGATCGCCCTGTTCCGCCTGCTGCAGCTGTAAGCAACAGCCGAACCTTATTCAGAAAACGAACAATAGAAGAGATAACCGCATGCGCACCCTGATGATCGAGCCCTTGACCAAAGAAGCCTTCGCCCAGTTCGGAGACGTGATCGAAACCGACGGCAGCGACCACTTCATGATCAACAACGGCTCGACCATGCGCTTTCACAAGCTCGCCACGGTCGAAACCGCCGAGCCTGAAGACAAGGCGATCATCAGCATCTTCCGCGCCGACGCGCAGGACATGCCGCTGACCGTGCGCATGCTGGAACGCCATCCGCTGGGCAGCCAGGCTTTCATCCCGCTGCTCGGCAACCCCTTTCTGATCGTGGTCGCGCCCGTTGGCGATGCACCTGTATCAGGCTTGGTCCGAGCCTTCCGCAGTAATGGCAGGCAGGGCGTTAATTACCATCGCGGCGTCTGGCACCACCCGGTGCTGACGATCGAAAAGCGGGATGATTTCCTGGTGGTTGATCGCAGTGGTTCTGGCAACAACTGCGATGAGCATTACTTCACCGAGGAACAGATGCTGATCCTCAATCCCCACCAATAAGAAAAGGTCAGTCATCTTCTCGGTGACTGGCAGAGGTACATACTGTGGAAGCACACCTTCACGAATGGCTGAACCTGAGCATTCGCTGGGTTCACATGATCACCGGCGTCGCCTGGATCGGTGCATCGTTCTACTTCGTCTGGCTGGAGAACCACCTGAACCGAAGCAACCCGCGCGATGGGTTGTCGGGTGATCTCTGGGCGATTCACGGCGGTGGTATCTACCACCTGGAGAAATACAAGCTCGCCCCCCCGAAAATGCCCGAGAACCTGCACTGGTTCAAATGGGAAGCCTACTTCACCTGGATGTCCGGTATCGCCCTGCTGTGCGTGGTGTTCTACTGGAACCCGACCCTGTACCTGCTGGCGCCTGGCAGCACCCTGAGCGGTGCCGAAGGCGTGGCCATCGGTATCGGTTCGCTGATCGCTGGCTGGTTCATCTACGATTTCCTGTGCGACTCGCCCCTGGGCAAGAAGCCAGCGCTGCTCGGTGGTGTGCTGTTCGTGCTGATCATCGCAGCCTGCTGGGGCTTCAGCCTGGTGTTCAGCGGCCGTGGCGCCTACCTGCACACCGGCGCGATCATCGGCACCATCATGGTCGGTAACGTGTTCCGCATCATCATGCCGGCCCAACGCCAGCTGGTGGCGGCGATCGAGAACAACCAGACGCCCGACCCGGTACTGCCGGCCAAGGGCCTGCTGCGCTCGCGTCACAACAACTACTTCACCCTGCCGGTGCTGTTCATCATGATCAGCAACCATTTCCCGAGCACCTACGGTAGCCAGTACAACTGGCTGATCCTGGCCGGTATCGCAGTAGCCGCGGTTCTGATCCGCCACTACTTCAACACCCGCCACGACAGCAACAAGTACGCCTGGACCCTGCCCGTCGGCGCCCTGGCGATGATCTGCCTGGCCTACGTTACCGGCCCGAAACCGATGGCCGTAAGCCCTGAGCAAGCAGCAGCGAAGATCGAGTACCAACCGCTGCCGGCAACTGCCGTAGGCGGCAAGACTGCTGCAGAGCAGCGCGCCGAGGACGCTGCAAAGGCTGCCGAAGCACCCGCCGCACCAGCACAAGCTCCCGCCCAGGCCGCTGCCCAGGCCGGTGGCGACTTCGACAAGATCCACAATGTCATCCAGGAACGCTGCACAGTGTGCCACTCGTCCAAGCCGACCAGCCCACTGTTCAGCGCCGCTCCTGCCGGCGTGATGTTCGACACTCCGCAGCAGATCCAGGCCCAGGCCGCGCGCATTCAGGCGCAAGCGGTTGCCAGCCAGATCATGCCGCTGGGCAACATCACCCAGATGACCACCGAAGAGCGCAAGCTCGTCGGCGACTGGATCGCCAAAGGCGCCCAGGTCAACTGACAGCACCTCGCCAGGCAACCCGCCCTCAGGGAATCACCATTCCCTGTAGGAGCGGGCTGACCCGCAAATCGGGGGATTGCACATCCCTTGTAGGAGCGGGCTTGCCCGCGAAGAGGCCGGTAGCCCTAGCCTCAAGCTCCATGTGTTACGCAACAAGCAAGCATCGAGCGCGCAGGCATGAAGCCTGCCGCTTGGATCCGAGAATAAAAACAAAACTCGAGGTGCTGCATGTCCGAGTCACGCAAGGCGTATATCCCCATTGCGCCGCCGCGAGAACCCTTGCCCCTGTTCCAACTGTTCCTGGTTGGCCTGCAACACGTTCTGCTGATGTACGGTGGCGCGATCGCCGTGCCGTTGATCATCGGCCAGGCCGCCGGGTTGTCCCGTGAAGAAGTCGCTTTCCTGATCAACGCCGACCTGCTGGTCGCTGGCGTCGCTACCATCATCCAGTCATTCGGTATCGGCCCGGTGGGCATCCGCATGCCGGTGATGATGGGTGCCAGTTTCGCCGCCGTCGGCAGCATGGTGGCCATGGCCGGCATGCCCGGTGTGGGCCTGCAGGGGATCTTCGGTGCGACCATCGCTGCCGGGTTCTTCGGCATGTTGATCGCGCCGTTCATGTCCAAGGTTGTCCGCTTCTTCCCACCGTTGGTCACTGGTACGGTGATCACCTCGATTGGCCTGTCGCTGTTCCCGGTGGCAGTCAACTGGGCCGGTGGCGGCCAGGACGCTCAAACGTTCGGCTCGCCGATCTACCTGCTGGTGGCCGGCCTGGTACTGGCCGTGATCCTGCTGATCAACCGCTTCATGCGCGGTTTCTGGGTCAATGTGTCGGTACTGGTGGGCATGGGCCTTGGCTACATCCTGGCCGGCTCCATCGGCATGGTCGACCTGTCGGGCCTGAATGAAGCACCGTGGTTGCAGGTGGTCACCCCGCTGCACTTCGGCATGCCGACCTTCAGCCTGGCGCCGATCCTGTCCATGTGCCTGGTAGTGGTGATTATCTTCGTCGAGTCCACCGGCATGTTCCTGGCCTTGGGCAAGGTGACTGATCGTGAAGTAACCCCTGGCATGCTGCGTCGCGGCCTGCTGTGCGATGCCGGTGCGTCGTTCATTGCGGGCTTCTTCAACACCTTCACCCACTCCTCGTTCGCCCAGAACATCGGCCTGGTGCAAATGACCGGGGTGCGCTGCCGCTATGTCACCATCGTGGCCGGTGCACTGCTGATCCTGCTCAGCCTGCTGCCCAAGGCGGCCTTCCTGATTGCCTCGATCCCGCCTGCGGTACTGGGCGGCGCGTCCATCGCCATGTTCGGCATGGTCACTGCCACCGGGATCAAGATTCTTCAGGAGGCGGACATCGGCGACCGCCGCAACCAGCTGTTGGTTGCCGTGAGCGTCGGCTTCGGGTTGATCCCCGTGGTGCGTCCGGAGTTCTTTGCCCAGATGCCACAGTGGATGGAACCCATCACCCACAGCGGTATCGCCATGGCCACGGTCAGTGCCCTGGTGTTGAACGTACTGTTCAACATCCTTGGCGGTGCCGACCGCGCAATGCACAACGACGTCTGTCACCAGCATTGAGCCAAGGGGGGGGCGGTGCTTTGCCGCCCCTCATTCACCTCTGCAGTAACCGCTACGCCGTCGACCCGCCGGAATGGGTCGCCCGGGGCGCCTGCGCGCCAAAAAAACGCCAACAAAAACAATAAGTCCGGGAATCACAACATGAAGCGCATCACCACGTCCCTGTTGTTGGGCAGCAGCCTGCTGGCCACCCTACCCTCGCACGCAGGCGAATGGCTGCAATGGCACGGCGAAAGCCTGACCTACCTGTACGGCAAGGACTTCAAGGTCAACCCTGATATCCAGCAGACCATCACCTTCGAGCACGCCAACAAATGGAAGTACGGCGACACCTTCATGTTCGTCGACAAGATCTTCTACAACGGCAAGGCCGACCCCGGCAAAGGTGTGACCACTTACTACGGCGAGTTCAGCCCACGCCTGTCATTGGGCAAGATCTTCGACCGCAAGCTTGCCTTCGGCCCGATCAAGGACGTGCTGCTGGCCATGACCTACGAGCGCGGTGAAGGTGACAACGAGGCCTACCTGATCGGCCCCGGCTTCGACTTGAACATCCCCGGCTTCAACTATTTCACCCTCAATTTCTACGTGCGTAACACCGAAGGCAGCCGCCCCGGTGACAACGTCTGGCAGATTACCCCCGGCTGGTCGTACACCATCCCCGTGGGGCGGTCAGACATTCTGATCGACGGTTACATGGACTGGGTTACCGACAACGACCAGACCCGCCGTGGCACCTATCACGCCAACCTGCACTTCAACCCGCAGGTCAAATACGACCTGGGCAAGGCGCTGAACCTGGGCGCCAAGCAGCTCTACGTCGGCTTTGAATACAGCTACTGGAAAGACAAGTACGGCATTGACAGCCGCGGCAACCTGGAAAGTAACCAGAGCGTCGCCAGCGCGCTGGTCAAGGTCCACTTCTGATAAGCTGACCAAACGCACAGGTTTGATCCACCCCGCTCCAGGACGGAGCACTTGAGGCGCGGCGCGCAAGCCAGTAATCTGCGCGCCCCCTCGATCAGGGCAGAACGGATTCTGCCTGCGTTTACTGACCGCTCAGTCAATGAATTCGGGCGGTTGGCCAACGTGTTGCCAGCCTGAAAGACCCTTTTCATCCGTTCAGAACGAAGTCGAGCAGGAAGGTTTTGCCAACCCGGAAAAGTTGGCCCAACCCTTGCCAAACAGCTGTGGCCTATCGAAAAAAGCTGACTCAAAAGACAAAAAAGCGCCGACAACGAGCGCTGACAACAGATCAATCAAGGGAGCGACACTCGCAATGCGTACTATCAAGAGCCTGATCCTCGCCGGCGGCCTGCTGGCCTGCGGCACCACCTTCGGCGGCGACCTGCTGCAATGGCAGAACAACAGCCTGACCTACCTGTGGGGCAAGAACTTCAAGGTCAACCCCGAGACCCAGCAAACATTCACCTTCGAGCACGCCGACGCGTGGAAGTACGGCGATAACTTCTTCTTCGTCGACAAGATCTTCTACCAAGGCAAGAAGGACGCCAGCAACGGCCCCAACACCTACTATGGCGAGTTCAGCCCACGCCTGTCGTTCGGCAAGATCTTCGATCAGAAACTGGAATTCGGCCCGGTCAAGGACGTGCTGCTGGCGATGACCTACGAGTTTGGCGAGGGTGACACCGAGTCTTACCTGATCGGCCCGGGCTTCGACCTGGCCATTCCGGGCTTCGACTACTTCCAGCTGAACTTCTACAACCGCACCACCGACGGCAGCCGCGCTGGCGACAACGTGTGGCAGATCACCCCGGTGTGGTCGTACACCATTCCGGTCGGCGATTCCGACGTGCTGATCGACGGCTTCATGGACTGGGTGGTGGACAACGACGAGAACCGCCGCGGCACCTACCAGGCCAACCTGCACTTCAACCCGCAGATCAAGTACGACCTGGGCAAGGCGTTGCACCTGGGCGAAAAGCAGCTGTATGTGGGTGTGGAGTACGACTACTGGAAGAACAAGTACGGCATCAAGGACAGCGATGCCTTTACAACCGACCAGAACACCATGAGTTTCTTGGTGAAAGTGCACTTCTGACGCACTGAAAAGTTAACAGCGCCGTTATGTAGCGGCGCTGTTACGCAGTAAAAAAATCAGCTTTAACTTACACGCTCACAGGCATTTATCCACTGGCGCGACGTTTTGCCTGGCAGCGGCGACGCAGCCCTGTGGTGGCGTCTGCTGGCCACGCGCAGAACGCCTCATGGCCACCGCTCAAACTTTTGACATTTTTTTTGCATAGCCTGAACTAATCTGCTTTTCTTCGCACCATTCCAAAAAGAAAACAGGCCTACTTAATGCGCACCCACCTCGCCGCCCCGTGGCGGTATCTTATGCTAGTTTGCTCACTCTGGTTCGGCATCTTCCTGCTGACCCGTCTGGTATTGCTGGTTACCCATCTTGATGAAGTACATGGCGACTACTTCTCATTATTCTTGAGTGGTGCCTTGTACGATCTGAGCTTTCTCATTTACGCCGCACTGCCGCTGGGGCTGTACCTGGCGATATGCCCGGCCACACTGTGGCGTACGGCCTTACATCGCAGGCTGATGGGCGGCGCACTCGTCGTCAGCCTGTTCGTGATGCTGTTCGTCGCCGTGGCCGAGTGGCTGTTCTGGGACGAATTCGGTGTGCGCTTCAACTTCATCGCCGTCGACTACCTGATCTATTCCAAAGAAGTGCTGGACAACATACGCGAGTCGTACCCCCTGCCGACCCTGCTGGGTAGCATTGCCTTGGTTGCCGTGCTACTCGCGCTGATTTTGCGCAAACCGCTCGCACGTACACTCGCTGCACCCAGCGCCAACCTGCGCCAGCGCCTCGGCGGCCTTGCGCTGCTGGCAGTGCTGAGCGGGCTCAGCATACTCCTGGTTGACCAGCAGTTCCCCCGCGGGCAGGGCGGTAACGCGTATCAGCGCGAACTGGCCAGCAACGGCCCGTACCAGTTCTTTGCCGCGTTCCGGAACAACGAGCTGGACTACACCCAGTTCTACGCCAGCCTCAACGCCAGCGAAGTCGGAGCACAGATGCATCAAGAGCTGGCCGAGCCCAACACGCAGTTCAAAGCCAGCGAACCTGAGGACATTCGCCGTCATATCAACGCCAGCGGCGCACCACGCAAGCCCAACATCATCCTGGTCACCATCGAGAGCTTCAGCGCCAAGTACATGGGCAGCAACGGCGACCCGCGTAACCTCACGCCCAACCTGGACGCACTGCGCACGCAGAGCCTGTACTTCAACAACTTCTATGCCACCGGTACCCGTACCGATCGGGGCCTGGAAGCCATCACCCTATCGATCCCCCCTACCCCCGGCCGCTCGATCGTCAAGCGCATCGGCCGCGAAAGCGGCTATGCCAGCCTTGGTCAGCAGTTGAAGGCTGTCGGCTATGACGCAGTGTTCGTCTATGGCGGGCGCGGCTACTTCGACAATATGAACGCCTTCTTCAGCGGCAACGGCTACCGCATCGTCGACCAGAGCAGCGTCCCCGAGAACGAAATCAGCTTCAAGAACGCCTGGGGCATGGCCGACGAGGACCTGTACCGGCAGACCCTTAAGCTGGCCGATGCCGGGCACGCCAGGCAGCAGCCGTTCTTCCTGCAGTTGATGACCACCTCCAACCACCGCCCCTACACCTACCCGGACGGCCGCATCGACATACCTTCGGGCGATGGCCGCGAAGGTGCGGTGAAATACACCGACCATGCCATTGCGCAGTTCCTGCAGGAAGCCAAGGACAAGCCATGGTTCGACAATACCCTGTTCGTGTTTGTCGCCGACCACACCGCCGGTAGCGCCGGGGTGGAAGACCTGCCGGTGCGCAATTACCAGATTCCGCTGTGGATCTATGCACCCAAGCTGATCGCCCCGCGCGAGGATGCGCAACTGGCAAGCCAGATCGACCTGGCACCCACCCTGCTCGGCCTGCTCAACCTGAGCTATACCTCGACCTTCTTCGGCCGAGACCTGCTGCGCGATAACCAGTTGCCACCCCGGGTACTGATCGGCAACTACCAGCATCTGGGGCTGTTCGACGGCAAGGACCTGGCGATCCTCAGCCCACGCGGCGGCATGCGGGTGCACCAGGATGCCCTGGGCAACAGCCGGGAAATGAGTGCAGACAGTGACAACCCGCTGATCCGCCGGGCGATTGCCTATTACCAAAGTGCTGCCAACGATTTCAGCAAGGGGTTGCTGGCCTGGAAGCCGCAGGAGGAAGGGGCGGTGGCCGAACAGTAGACCTGCAATACGGCGATGGCACCGGCGTTGCCGGTGCTCACGGGCAAGCCCGTTCCTGCAGAAACAAGCAATCCCCTGTAGGAGCGGGTTCACCCGCGAACCGGGGCAAAGCCCCGGCCACACGCCTCAATTGGCTGGCCGAACCGCCCGCCACAATTTCCCCGCAACGCTTACCACCGCCAGCACCACAGCACCTGCGATGACTCCGACCCCGCCGTTGAGCAACGCACCGGTCAATGCCCCGCCACGCCCTTCGCTGAATGCCTCGATGGCATGATGCAGCGGCTCGATGCCATGCACCAGGATCCCACCGCCAACCAGGAACATCGCCGCAGTACCAATCACCGACAGGCTTTTCATCATGTACGGCGCCGCCCGCAGGATGCCGTTACCCACTGCCTGAGTCAGCCTGGAGGTTTTGCGGGCCATCCACAGCCCAAGGTCGTCAAGCTTGACGATCCCGCCTACCAACCCATACACACCAATGGTCATCACCACCGCAATGCCCGACAGCACGATGATCTGCTGGGTCAGCGGCGAGTCAGCCACGATCCCCAAGGTAATGGCGATGATTTCCGCCGACAGAATGAAGTCGGTACGCACTGCCCCCTTGATCTTGGCTTTTTCAAAAGCCACCAGATCAACGTTGGCATTGGCAACGGCCTCCTTGCGCGCCGCGTGCTGTGCCTCATCCTCTTCCTTGCTGTGCAAGAACTTGTGCGCCAGCTTCTCGAAACCCTCGAAGCACAGGTACGCACCGCCCAGCATCAGCAGTGGCGTTACTGCCCACGGGATGAAGGCGCTGATCAGCAGGGCCGCCGGCACCAGAATGGCCTTGTTCAGCAGCGAGCCTTTGGCCACCGCCCACACCACCGGCAACTCGCGATCGGCGCGCACGCCGGTGACCTGCTGAGCATTCAGTGCCAGGTCGTCACCCAGCACACCCGCAGTCTTCTTCGCCGCGACTTTGGTCATTAGCGAGACGTCATCCAGCAGCGTGGCGATGTCGTCGATCAGTACCAGTAGACTGCTTCCTGCCATGTTTACCTGTTTCCAGTGAAATGAATGTGCCGGAGTCTAGCCGAAAGTCGCTGCCTTGAGCGCCCGTCGAACCCGGTGCTACCATGCCCGATCCCCTTAGAGGTGGCCAGACACGAGGAAGATCCCTGACCATGAGCACCATTCGCGAGCGCAACAAGGAATTGATCCTGCGCGCGGCCAGCGAGGAATTCGCCGACAAGGGCTTCGCCGCCACCAAGACCAGCGATATCGCGGCCAAGGCCGGCCTGCCCAAGCCGAACGTGTACTACTACTTCAAGTCCAAGGACAACCTTTACCGCGAGGTCCTGGAAAGCATCATCGCGCCGATCATGCAGGCATCCACGCCGTTCAATGCAGACGGCGACCCGAAGGAAGTGCTGAGTGCGTACATTCGTTCGAAAATTCGCATTTCGCGTGACCTGCCCCATGCGTCCAAGGTGTTCGCCAGCGAGATCATGCATGGCGCGCCGCACCTGTCAGCGAACCAGGTAGAGCAGTTGAACGAGCAGGCCCGACACAACATCGAGTGCATCCAGCGCTGGATCGACCGCGGGCAGATCGCCCATGTGGACGCGCACCACCTGATGTTCAGCATCTGGGCGGCGACCCAGACCTATGCGGACTTCGACTGGCAGATTTCTGCGGTGACCGGCAAGGCCAAGCTGGCCGACAGTGATTATGACGCGGCAGCCGAAACCATCATTCGTATGGTCTTGAAAGGTTGTGAGCCTGAGGCAGCCTGAACCATCCCGAAGGGACATTCGCGGGCAAGCCCGCTCCCACAGGATCACCACATGCCTGAAGGTAGTGGAGTCACTGTGGGAGCGGGCTTGCCCGCGAATGGGCCAGAACAGGCAATAGAGATTTAGGCCGCTACCCCGGCATCTGCCCGCAACCCCACCTCCTCGATCGCACTGATCGCGCATTGCTCGTCGATATCCGAGGTATCGCCGCTGATCCCCACGGCGCCCAGCACCTTGCCGTCCTGATCACGAATCAGCACCCCACCTGGCGCCGGCACCACCGGCCGCTCACCCATGCCGTTCAACGCGGCAAAAAAAGCCGGCCGCTGCTGCGCATCCAGCGCCAGCAAGCGCGACCCCTTGCCCAGTGCAATCGCGCCCCAGGCTTTGCCAGTGGCCACTTCAGGACGAATCAGGCTGGCGCCATCCTCACGCTGCAGCGCCAGCAGGTGCCCGCCGGCATCCAGCACCGCCACGGTCAGCGGCGCGGCATTGATCTTGCGGCCCGCCACCAGCGCGGCATTTACCAGGCTGACAGCGACTTTCAGGTTCAGAACGTTCATGGAAAGGTCCTCTTCTTGTTGTGAGAAGCCCTGAGGGCAGTTGAAAACCGATCGAACAAATAGAACACAACGAGAGATATTTTTGTATACAATATTTTGAAACGATCGTATGCGATGGCGCAAACCCTCGTTTTCACGGGCGCTCTGACGAAAGCCAGCTTAGTCGATGAAAACCCATTGACCTGAGCCGCCAGGCGTGAATACACTCTGTCGCAAAGCAAGTTGTATACAATTACAAAATCGATGAGGCACAAACCATGAGCAAAATGAGAGCAATCGATGCAGCCGTTCTGGTCATGCGCCGTGAAGGTGTAGATACCGCGTTCGGCATCCCGGGGGCTGCCATCAACCCGTTGTATTCGGCCCTGAAGAAAGTCGGTGGCATCGATCACGTCCTCGCTCGTCACGTCGAAGGTGCCTCGCACATGGCCGAGGGCTACACCCGCGCCAACCCGGGCAACATCGGTGTGTGCATCGGCACGTCCGGCCCTGCCGGCACCGACATGGTCACCGGCCTGTACAGTGCCTCGGCCGACTCCATCCCGATTCTGTGCATCACCGGCCAGGCGCCACGTGCCCGCCTGCACAAGGAAGACTTCCAGGCTGTCGACATCACTAACATCGTCAAGCCAGTGACCAAGTGGGCGACCACCGTTCTGGAGCCAGGCCAGGTGCCTTATGCCTTCCAGAAAGCCTTCTATGAAATGCGTACCGGCCGCCCAGGCCCGGTGCTGATCGACCTGCCGTTCGACGTGCAGATGGCCGAAATCGAATTCGACATCGACGCCTACGAACCGCTGCCCGTGCACAAGCCGTCCGCCACTCGCGTACAGGCCGAAAAAGCCCTGGCCCTGCTCAATGACGCCGAGCGCCCACTGCTGGTAGCCGGTGGCGGCATCATCAACGCCGACGCCAGCGACAAGCTGGTCGAATTCGCCGAACTGACCGGCGTACCGGTAATCCCGACCCTGATGGGCTGGGGCACCATCCCGGACGACCACGCACAGATGGTTGGTATGGTCGGCCTGCAGACCTCGCACCGCTATGGCAACGCAACCCTGCTGAAGTCCGACCTGGTATTCGGTATCGGTAACCGCTGGGCCAACCGCCACACCGGTTCCGTCGATGTCTACACCGAAGGCCGCAAGTTCGTACACGTCGACATCGAACCGACCCAGATCGGCCGCGTGTTCACCCCGGACCTGGGCATTGTTTCCGATGCTGGCAAGGCACTGGACGTGTTCCTGGAAGTGGCCCGCGAGTGGAAAGCCGCCGGTAAGCTCAAGTGCCGCAAGGCCTGGCTGGAAGAGTGCCAGGAGCGCAAGTCGAGCCTGCAGCGCAAGACCCACTTCGACAACGTGCCGGTCAAGCCGCAGCGCGTCTACGAAGAAATGAACCAGGTATTCGGCAAGGACACCTGCTACGTCAGCACCATCGGTCTGTCGCAGATTGCCGGCGCACAGTTCCTGCATGTGTACAAGCCTCGCCACTGGATCAACTGCGGCCAGGCCGGCCCGCTGGGCTGGACCATCCCTGCCGCGCTGGGCGTGGTCAAAGCCGATCCGAAGCGCAAGGTTGTCGCGCTGTCGGGTGACTACGACTTCCAGTTCATGATCGAAGAACTGGCGGTAGGTGCGCAGTTCAACCTGCCGTACGTCCACGTACTGGTGAACAACGCCTACCTGGGCCTGATCCGCCAGGCGCAGCGTGGCTTCGACATGGATTACTGTGTACAACTGGCGTTCGAGAACATCAACTCGACCGACGCTGCCACCTACGGTGTCGATCACGTCGCTGTGGTCGAAGGCCTGGGTTGCAAGGCCATCCGTGTGTTCGAGCCAGCAGAAATCGCCCCTGCCCTGATCAAGGCACAGAAGATGGCCGAAGAGTTCCGCGTGCCGGTGGTGGTTGAAGTGATTCTCGAGCGTGTGACCAACATTTCCATGGGCACCGAGATCAACGCGGTCAACGAGTTCGAAGACCTGGCCCTGGTCGGCAACGACGCGCCAACCGCCATCTCGCTGCTGGACTGATCGCCTGACGCCCCCAGGCACGCCCTGGGGGCCTTCATCGCAAGGAGACAACTCATGCCTCGCTTCGCTGCCAACCTGTCCATGCTGTTCACCGAACAGGACTTCCTGGCCCGCTTCAAGGCTGCCGCTGACGCTGGCTTCAGCGGCGTCGAATACCTCTTCCCCTATGACTTCAGCGCAGCTGAAATCAAGCAGCAGCTGGAGGCCAACGGCCTGACCCAGGTGCTGTTCAACCTGCCGGCCGGCGACTGGGCCAAAGGTGAGCGCGGCATCACCTGCCACCCTGACCGCATCGAAGAATTCCGCGCAGGTGTCGACAAAGCCATCGAATACGCCAAGGTGCTGGGCAACACCCAGGTCAACGCTCTGGCCGGCATTCGCCCACAAGGCCCGGACTGCGCCACCGTGCGCAAGACCTTTGTCGAGAACCTGCGCTACGCCGCTGACAAACTCAAGGCCGCCGGCATTCGCCTGGTCATGGAAATGATCAACACCCGCGATATCCCCGGTTTCTACCTGAACACCACCCAACAAGCGCTGGAAATCCAGGCCGAGGTGGGCAGCGACAACCTGTTCCTGCAGTACGACATCTACCACATGCAGATCATGGAAGGTGACCTGGCTCGCACCATGGAAGCCAACCTGAAAGTGATCAACCACATCCAGCTGGCCGACAACCCAGGCCGCAACGAACCAGGTACCGGCGAGATCAACTACCGCTTCCTGTTCGAGCACCTGGACCGGATTGGCTACCAGGGCTGGGTGGGCGCGGAGTACAAGCCCAAGACCACTACCGAAGCGGGCCTGGGCTGGCTGAAAACCCACAACGCAATCTGAGGCTGATCGAGGTCCTGTGACACATGCCTGACCCTGTAGGAGCGGGTTTACCCGCGAATGCGACGTTGGCTTCACTGCCGCTTTCGCGGGTAAACCCGCTCCCACAGAATTCTGTGTCCAACAACGGGCCTGTGCAGCCTGCTCCATCGAGATTCAACAAATACAACGAGGTAATCTCTCATGGCTAAAATCGGTTTCATCGGCACCGGCATCATGGGCAAGCCCATGGCCCAGAACCTGCAGAAGGCAGGTCACAGCCTGTTCATTTCCACCCACCACGACGCCGCGCCAGCCGACCTGATCGCTGCCGGTGCAGTGGCCCTGGCCAACCCGAAAGAGGTTGCCCAGGAAGCCGAATTCATCATCGTCATGGTCCCCGACACCCCGCAGGTCGAAAGCGTCCTGTTCGGTGAAAACGGCGTGGCCGAAGGCGTTGGCCCGAACAAGGTGGTGATCGACATGAGCTCGATCTCGCCAACCGCCACCAAAGCCTTCGCCGAGAAGATCAAGGCTACCGGTGCCGCCTACCTGGACGCTCCTGTATCCGGTGGTGAAGTCGGTGCCAAGGCTGCGACCCTGAGCATCATGGTCGGTGGCTGCCCGAACGCCTTCGAGCGCACCCTGCCGCTGTTCGAAGCCATGGGCAAGAACATCACCCGCGTCGGTGGCAACGGTGACGGCCAGACCGCCAAGGTCGCCAACCAGATCATTGTCGCCCTGAACATCCAGGCCGTCAGCGAAGCATTGCTGTTCGCCGCCAAGAACGGTGCAGACCCGGCCAAGGTGCGTGAAGCACTGATGGGCGGCTTCGCCTCGTCGAAAATCCTCGAAGTGCACGCCGAGCGCATGATCAAGGGCACCTTCGACCCAGGCTTCCGCATCAACCTGCACCAGAAGGACCTGAACCTGGCCCTGCAAGGCGCCAAGGAACTGGGCATCAACCTGCCCAATACCTCCAATGCCCAGCAAGTGTTCAACACCTGCCAGGCCCTGGGCGGCGGCAACTGGGACCACTCGGCGCTGATCAAAGGCCTGGAGCACATGGCCAACTTCTCGATCCGCGGCGACAAATAAGTCGTTTTTAGCCTTCACTGGCCTCTTCGCGGGTAAACCCGCTCCTACAAAGACCGCACAATCGCTCAAAGCTGTGCATGGAGCGGGCTTGCCCGCGAAGAAGCCAACGCCGTTGAACCTGCGACCACAGGCCCAATGGTGGCATCGAGCAACACCCGCCCCTGGTTCGGCCTGCACGGAGGCAGTTCCAGGGGCGTTTTTGATTCTGCAGAACAACAATAATTGGGAGCCTGCCATGTCGGTCGATCCGCAAAAACTTCTCCGCGAGCTGTTCGACACAGCCATCGCCGCCGCCCACCCCCGTCAAGTCCTCGAACCCTACCTGCCCGCCGATCGCAGCGGCCGGGTTATCGTCATCGGCGCCGGCAAGGCCGCAGCCGCCATGGCCGAAGTGGTCGAGAAAAGCTGGCAGGGCGAAGTCTCCGGCCTGGTCGTGACCCGTTACGGCCACGGCGCCAACTGCCAGAAGATCGAGGTGGTCGAAGCCGCCCACCCGGTCCCGGACGCTGCCGGCCTGGCGGTGGCCAAGCGCGTGCTGGAACTGGTCAGCAACCTCAACGAAGACGACCGCGTAATCTTCCTGCTGTCTGGCGGTGGCTCGGCGCTGCTGGCCCTGCCTGCCGAAGGCCTGACCTTGGCCGACAAGCAGCAGATCAACAAGGCGCTGCTGAAATCCGGTGCCACCATCGGCGAGATGAATTGCGTGCGCAAGCACCTCTCGGCGATCAAGGGCGGGCGCCTGGCCAAGGCCTGCTGGCCGGCCACGGTCTACACCTATGCCATTTCCGATGTACCGGGCGACCTCGCTACGGTAATCGCCTCCGGCCCCACAGTGGCCGACCCGAGCACCTCGGCCGACGCCCTGGCCATCCTCAAACGCTACAACATCGAAGCGCCCAAAGCGGTCATCGACTGGCTGAACAACCCGGCCTCGGAAACCGTCAAGGCCGACGACCCGGCCTTGGCCCGCAGCCACTTCCAGTTGATCGCCAAACCCCAGCAGTCGCTCGAAGCCGCCGCCGTCAAAGCCCGTCAGGCCGGTTTCAGCCCGCTGATCCTCGGCGACCTCGAAGGCGAATCGCGCGAAGTGGCCAAGGTGCATGCCGGTATCGCCCGACAAATCGTTCAGCACGGCCAGCCGCTCAAGGCGCCCTGCGTGATCCTGTCGGGTGGCGAAACCACCGTGACCGTACGCGGCAATGGCCGTGGCGGGCGCAACGCCGAGTTCCTGCTCAGCCTCACCGAAAGCCTGAAAGGCCTGCCGGGCGTATACGCCCTGGCCGGTGACACCGACGGCATCGATGGCTCGGAAGATAACGCCGGTGCCTTCATGACCCCTGCCAGCTACGACCGCGCCGAAGCGTTGGGCCTGTCGGCCAGCGACGAATTGGACAACAACAACGGCTACGGCTACTTCGCCGCGCTGGATGCGCTGATCGTCACCGAACCGACTCGCACCAACGTCAACGACTTCCGCGCCATCCTGATCCTCGAGACTGCCCAATCATGACGCCAGATAAAAAAGTAAAGATCCTCGCCACCCTTGGCCCTGCGATCAACGGCATCGACGATATCCGCCAGCTGGTCGAAGCCGGGGTGAACATCTTCCGCCTCAACTTCAGCCATGGCGAGCACGCCGACCACGCCCTGCGCTACCAGTGGATCCGCGAAGTCGAGCAGCAACTGAACTACCCGCTGGGTATCCTCATGGACCTGCAAGGGCCGAAGCTGCGCGTTGGCCGCTTCGCCGAAGGCAAGGTGCAGTTGCAACGCGGCCAGGCCCTGCGCCTGGACCTGGACAAAACCCCGGGCGACAGCCGCCGGGTCAACCTGCCGCACCCCGAAATCATCGCCGCCCTTGAGCCCGGCATGGACCTGCTGCTGGACGACGGCAAGCTGCGTCTGCGCGTTACCGCCAAGCACAGCGACGCCATCGACACCGAGGTGCTGAACGGTGGCGAGCTTTCCGACCGCAAGGGCGTCAACGTACCGCAAGCGGTGCTCGACCTCTCCCCGCTTACCGAAAAAGACCGCCGCGACCTGGCCTTTGGCCTGGAGCTGGGTGTGGACTGGGTAGCCCTGTCGTTCGTGCAGCGCCCTGAAGACATCGTCGAAGCGCGCCAGCTGATTGGCGACCGCGCCTACCTGATGGCCAAGATCGAGAAGCCATCGGCGGTGGAGCAACTGCAAGCCATCGCCGAACTGGCAGACGCGATCATGGTGGCCCGTGGTGACCTGGGCGTGGAAGTGCCGGCCGAAAGCGTGCCGCAGATCCAGAAGCGCATCATCGGCACCTGCCGCCAGCTGGGCAAGCCGGTTGTGGTGGCCACGCAGATGCTCGAGTCGATGCGTTTCTCGCCAGCGCCAACCCGTGCCGAAGTCACCGACGTGGCAAACGCTGTGGCCGAAGGTGCCGATGCAGTGATGCTGTCGGCCGAAACCGCCTCGGGTGACTACCCGCTCGAAGCCGTGCAGATGATGAGCAAGATCATCCGCCAGGTGGAGAACGGCCCGGACTACCAGGCCCAGCTCGACGTCGGCCGGCCAAAGGCCGAAGCGACCGTGTCGGATGCCATCAGCTGCGCCATCCGCCGTATCAGCGGCATCCTGCCGGTGGCGGTGCTGGTCAACTACAGCGAGTCGGGTGCCTCGACCCTGCGCGCGGCACGTGAGCGGCCACGGGCACCGATCCTCAACCTGACGCCGAACCTGAACACCGCACGCCGACTGAGCGTGGCCTGGGGTGTGCATTCGGTGGTCAACGACCGCCTGCGTCAGGTCGACGAGGTGGTTTCCACCGCCCTGGAGATTGCCCAGGCGCAAGGCATGGCCAGCCGTGGCGACACGCTGCTGATCACGGCCGGTGTACCTTTCGGCAAGCCGGGATCGACTAATACGCTGCGGATCGAGACTTTGATCTGAGATTGCCGGGGGCGCGTTGCGCCCCTTTCGCGACACAAGGCCGCTTCCACAGGGCGGCGCTGGCACAAGGGAATGCGATCCCTGTGGAAGCGGCCTTGTATCGCGATTGGAGGGCAAAGCGCTCTCCGAATACCGCTCTACCCGACCGCGGAAAATCGAGGCCCAAAGAGGCCCACCGCTCCCCCATCAACCTCACTGACTGCCCCATGTACACCAAAAATTTCGTCAACCCGTGCCCCGACTGGGCCACGGCGCTACTCAACGGCTTCAGCCAGGTGCTGCTGCTGCGCAACCCCCTGTGCGGCCTGTGCTGCCTGCTGGCCATCCTGCTGACGGCGCCCAACCTGGTCGGCGGCGCGCTGCTTGGCGCCCTGGCCGGCCTGCTCACCGCCCAGGCACGCGGCTATGACCGTGCCGACCGCCAAGCGGGGCTGTACTGCTACAACGGCGTGCTGATCGGCATCCTGATCAGCGCGGTGCTGCCTTGGTCGGCGATCCTGCCGCCACTGATCATCGCCGCCGGCGGCCTGTCCAGCATCATCACCCACCAGTGGCGCAAGCGTGGCGGCAAGTTGCTGATTGCCTACACCTCCCCTTTCGTATTGCTGGGCTGGGCCACACTGCTGGTCGCCAGCCCCTCGCCCAGCGGCTTCGTCGAAGCCGACCCGCTGTATGCGTTGGCCCGCGGCGTGGGCCAGATCTTCCTGCTCGACCAGCCCTTGGCCGGGTTGCTGATCATCGTCGGCATGTTCATCGCCAACCCCTATGCGGCGTTGTGGGCGGTGATCGGTTCGGCCATTGGTGGCGGCGTGGCCCTGCTCGCCGATCATGCACAGGCCGCATGGTTAGGCCTTTGCGGCTTCAACGCCGCGCTGGCAGCCTTGGCGTTTAGCCGCCAGGGCGAAAAACCATGGGTGACGTTGCTGGCAGTAGCCCTGGCCCTGCTGCTGCAACCGCTGTTCAAGCTGTTGCCGCTGCCTGCCCTGACCGCCCCCTTCGTTGCCGCCTGTTGGCTGATGCACTTGGGCAGCTACCTGGCACAACCCAGGCAGCGCAACGCCAGCCGCTTGCACAGCTGAATCGCAACCCCTAGGCTCAGCCCATCGCTTTTGTGGAACGAGCCAATGAACAACCCAGCGAGTCTGCGCGAGCGGCTCTTCGTCATCGTCTTCCAGACCGACACCGTAGCCGGTCGCCGCTTCGACAAGATCCTGCTACTGATCATCTTGGCCAGCCTGGTCACGGTGATCCTCGACAGCATCGACGAAGTACACCAAGGCTACGCCGGCCTGCTGGCTGGCATCGAGTGGGGCTTTACCGCGATATTCCTGGCTGAATACATCACCCGCCTGTACTGCTCGCCGAAGCCGATGCGCTATGCCTTCAGTTTCTATGGCCTGGTCGATTTACTGGCGGTCGTGCCGGGGATCCTCGCGCTGTACTACAGCGACGCCCAGTACCTGTTGATCATTCGTGTGATACGGATGCTGCGGATCTTCCGTGTACTCAAGCTCAGCCCGTACCTCAAGCAGGCCCATTACCTGATGGAGGCGCTGCGCGGCAGCAAACAGAAGATCATCGTGTTCCTGGTGACGGTATCGACGCTGGTGACCGTGTTCGGCACGCTGATGTACGTGATCGAAGGGCCTGAGCATGGCTTTACCAGCATCCCCAAAGGCATCTACTGGGCCATCGTTACCCTGACCACCGTGGGCTTTGGCGACATCGTGCCGAAGACTCCGCTGGGGCAGGTGCTGTCGTCGCTGGTGATGATCACCGGTTATTCGATCATTGCCGTGCCGACCGGCATCTTTACCGCCGAGCTGGCCAATGCCATGCGCGGGGAGCAGTTGCAGCATGATTGCCCGACCTGCCACAAGAAGACCCACGAGCATGGGGCGGCGTTCTGTTGTCGCTGTGGGAATGGGTTGTTTCCCAAAGCGTGATAGCGCCTGTGCCGGCCTCTTCGCGGGTAAACCCGCTCCTACAACAGGCTGGACTGTGCGCGGTCCCCGTAGGAGCGGGTTCACCCGCGAAGAGGCCGGCACAGGCAGAAGCATAACCAAAGCATTTTTTGTTCTTTAACCCGTATAAACCCACCCGCTATAGTCGCTGGCAATCTGCCCCAACACCCTTCAAGAACAAGGAAGCATCGTGAAAAAGCTCTTCACCGCCTCGCTGCTCGCCGCAGGCCTGGCCTTGGGTAACCTCGCCCAGGCCGCCCCCACCCTGCTCAACGTTTCCTACGACGTGATGCGCGACTTCTACAAGGACTACAACCCGGCCTTCCAGAAGCACTGGGAAGCCGAACACAACGAGAAGGTCAACGTGCAGATGTCCTTCGGCGGCTCGAGCAAGCAGGCGCGTGCGGTGATCGATGGTCTGCCGGCCGATGTCATCACCATGAACATGGCCACCGACATCAACGCCCTGGCAGACAAGGGCAAGCTGGTGCCCGACAACTGGGTAAGCCGCCTGCCGAACAACAGCGCGCCATTCACCTCGGCCACGGTGTTCATCGTGCGCAAGGGCAACCCAAAAGCCCTCAAAGACTGGCCCGACCTGCTCAAAGACGGTGTGCAGGTGATCGTGCCCAACCCGAAAACCTCGGGTAATGGCCGCTATACCTACCTGTCGGCCTGGGGCTACGTACTCAAGCAAGGCGGCGATGAAAGCAAAGCCCGCGACTTCGTCGGCAAGCTGTTCAAGCAGGCACCCGTGCTGGACACCGGTGGCCGTGCCGCCACCACCACGTTCATGACCAACCAGATCGGCGACGTACTGGTCACCTTCGAGAACGAAGCCGAGATGATCGCCCGCGAGTTTGGCCGCGACCAGTTCGAAGTGGTCTACCCAAGCGTATCGGCCGAAGCCGAGCCACCGGTGACGGTGGTCGACAAGGTGGTGGCCAGGAAAGGCACCCAGGCCGTGGCCGAGGAATATCTGAAGTACCTGTGGTCACCAGCAGCCCAGGAGATCGCCGCCAACAACTACCTGCGCCCGCGTGATGCAACGGTACTGGCCAAGTACACCGACCGCTTCCCGAAAGTGGACTTCCTGTCGGTGGAGAAAACCTTCGGTGACTGGCGTACCGTGCAGAAGACCCACTTCAATGATGGTGGGGTGTTTGACCAGATCTATACCGGTCAGTAACGCACAAGCAACATCAAACCCGGCGGAACACCAAGGCCTTCAGCCCCCCCGCCGGGTCAACGTCCGGAAACTCCGGCGGGTTTTCCAGGCGCTCGACATAAGCCAACGAAGGCGCCTGCGCTGCCATGCCTTCGATCAGAAACTCAGGCCCGATCCCCGGGTCGTTGACACACGCCAGCACCGTCCCGCCTTCGCTCAACAACTCCGGCAAACGCCGCAGGATCTTTGCGTAATCCTGGGTCAGCACAAAGCTGCCACGCTGGAAGGTAGGCGGGTCGATGATGATCAGGTCATAAGGCCCGTACTTGCGCACCTTGCCCCACGACTTGAACAGTTCATGCCCCAGGTACGCCACCCGTGATGCATCGTGGCCATTGAGGCGATGGTTGTCCCGGCCCCGCGACAGGGCCGACTTGGCCATGTCCAGGTTCACCATCTGCTCAGCGCCACCGGCAATCGCTGCCACGGAAAAGCCGCAGGTATAAGCGAACAGGTTGAGCACGCGCTTGCCCGCCGCCTGCTCGCGCACCCAGCGGCGGCCATAGCGCATGTCGAGGAACAGGCCATTGTTTTGCCGCACGCCCAGGTCCAGCAGGTAGGTCAGGCCGTCCTCGATCACTTCGCGCTGCTGGCACGGCTCGCCCAGCAGCCACTGGCCCGGGCTGTCGGGCAGGTAGCGGTGCTGGATGATGACTGCCTGCCCAGTCCACTGCGGGCGCTCGGCCAAGCTGCGCAGCATGGCTTCCAGTTCGGCGAGCTGGCCCTCGGGCGGCTCACGGAACAAGGCGACCGACAGCACGCCCTGCAGCCAGTCGACGGTGACCTGCTCCAGGCCCGGCCAGCAGCGGCCGCGACCGTGGAACAGGCGGCGGGTTTCCTGTGGGGCAGGGTCGAGGGCGGCGAGCAGGTGTTGCTCAAGGGTGTCGATGGGCGAGGTCATGGCGGATCGCAGGCTGGCAAAAAGCGGCATTCTACCTTGCGGGCCTCTTCGCGGGTAAACCCGCGCCTACAGGATGCCGCGCCGAGCGGAACCACCACCCCTGCTGCATGCCCGCTGCCGCCAGCAGGATCAACCCCACGCCCAGCCACTGCAGCGGCGCCAGGCGGTGCCCGAACGCCACCCAGTCCACCAGAATTGCCGCAATCGGGTAAATGAACGACAGCGCACCGGTCAACGCCGTGGGCAAACGCTGGATGGCGCTGTACAACAGCACATACATCAGGCCAGTGTGCACCATGCCCAGTGTCAACAAGCTGGCCAACGCCGGCACTTCAACCGGCAACCCGCCAAGCGTGACCCATGGCGCCAGCAGCAACACACCCGTGGTTACCTGAATCAACGCAATCAGGTGCGGGGGCGTGCCACTCAGGCGCTTGATGATCAAGGCCGCGATTGCATACAGAAACGCCGCCCCCAGCGCCAGGGCAATCCCCAGCAGATAGTCCTCGCCATTACTTTGCCCTGCGCCGTGGGCACTGACGATGGCCAGCATGCCGAGGAACGCCACACTCAGCCAGGTCACCTTGGCCAACGTGATCTTTTCGCCCAGAAACAGCGCCGCCAGCCCCACCAGAATGAATGGCTGCACGTTGTAAACCGCCGTGCCGATGGCAATCGACGCCCGCGCGTACGAGGCAAACAACAGCAGCCAGTTGCCGACAATGGCCACCCCACTGGCAATCGCCAGCAAAAATGCCGTGCGGCTGATCACGCCCGGTCGCAGAAAGCCAAACGCGGCGCAAATCGCCAGCAAGGTCACGGCACCGAACACGCAGCGCCAGAACACAACATCCAGCACCGGCTGGCCGGACACCAGCACGAACCAGCCAATGGTCCCGGAAATCAGCATGGCGGCGACCATTTCCAGCGAGCCACGGCGCAATGAACTGTCCATCTCAAATCTCCCGTTGATGATGGCCACAGTATGCAAAGGCGACAGCCTGGCCATCCAGCGGATAACCAAGGCATATTCGCGGGTCTGCCTTTACTATCAAGGCAAATAACACGAATTACCTGATGAGGTGGGTATGACCGATGCCATCGACCAACTATTGATCAATGCCCTGATGGAGGACTCGCGCCGCTCGCTCAAGGCTCTGGCGCAGGTCAGCGGGCTGTCCGCACCCAGCGTCAGCGAGCGCCTGCGCCGGCTGGAAGAGCGTGGCGTGCTGCGCGGCTACACCGTGGAGGTCGACCCTCGCGCCTTTGGCTACCAGTTGCAGGCGATCGTGCGCATCCGTCCGCTGCCGGGGAAGCTGCAAGAAGTGGAGCGCCAGATCATTGCCATCCCTGAGTTCACCGAATGCGACAAGGTCATTGGCGAAGACTGCTTCGTCGCCCGACTGCATGTGCGCTCGATGGAGCAGTTGGACACGCTGCTCGACCTCATGAATGTGCTGGCTGAGACCAATACCGCGATCATCAAGAAGACCCCGGTCAAGCGGCGGTTGCCGCCAATGGATTGATTGGCTTCTGTGCTGGCCTCTTCGCAGGCGTGCCCGCGAAGAGGCCAGCACTGGAAAAGCTGACTATTTTTTGTACACAAAAACGTAACCATAGGTGCCATTTTTGTGTGCACTTTCTTCAGTAGCGCCCCAATTCGTTACACACTTTCCACCCGTTATTTTGACCAAATGATCAACTAATCAATCTTTCAAAAAATATAACTTGTTCACTTGGTCAACTTATATTCTCTGTATTTCATTAACTTACCTTTTAACAAGATAAGTTCGAAATGATCGCCTTCTGAAACCTGCTCTTCCCTTGGCATGGAACTCGCTTTTGTGTGTTCGTGTTTTGTATACAACTTAAACAAAACATAGATACACAAGAATCCGCGACGCCGACCCAATATCGGCCGCCGCGCCCACAACCCTGTGATGCCAACGCTGCACCGACGAGATGGCGAGCCCGTGCGCATGCCCGCTCATCGCAGTCCATGTGCATCAGGAGCCCGCCGGAATGAGTAGCAGCCTCGACCTTGCCCCTGAACAATCCGTCGCCAGCACACACCCCGCGTCCACGCTTGCCGGCCACCAGCCGGACCTTGTTCTCAGCCCGCGCCTGCATAACCGCGACCTGGCGCCAACGCGTATGGAAGGCCGTCGCTGGGGCGGCTACAGCATCTTCGCGCTGTGGACCAACGATGTGCACAATATCGCCAACTATTCGTTCGCCATGGGCTTGTTCGCCCTCGGCCTGGGTGGCTGGCAAATTCTGTTGTCGCTGGCCATCGGCGCGGCACTGGTGTACTTCTTCATGAACCTGTCGGGTTACATGGGGCAGAAAACCGGGGTGCCGTTTCCGGTCATCAGCCGCATTGCTTTCGGCATCCACGGCGCACAGATCCCGGCGCTGATCCGGGCAGTCATCGCCATCGCCTGGTTCGGCATCCAGACCTATCTGGCATCGGTGGTGCTGCGGGTGCTGCTCACCGCCGTGTGGCCGCAACTGGCAGCCTACGACCACGACAGCATCCTCGGCCTGTCGAGCCTGGGCTGGGTGTGTTTCGTGTCGATCTGGCTGGTGCAGTTGGTGATCCTGGCCTACGGCATGGAGATGGTGCGCCGTTACGAGGCCTTTGCCGGGCCGGTGATCCTGCTGACCGTCGCCGCCCTGGCGGTGTTCATGTACTTCAAGGCCGACGCGCGCATTGCCTGGTCGGTGGCTACCCCGCTAACCGGCTACGAGATGTGGCGCAACATCTTCGCCGGCGGCGCACTGTGGCTGGCGATCTACGGCACCCTGGTGCTGAACTTCTGTGACTTCGCCCGCTCCTCGCCATGCCGCAAGACCATCCGCGTCGGCAACTTCTGGGGCCTGCCGGTGAACATCCTGGTGTTCGCCGTGATCACCGTGGTGCTGTGCGGCGCGCAGTTCCAGATCAACGGCCACATCATCGACAGCCCGACGCAGATCGTCGCCGCCATACCCAGCACGCCATTCCTGGTGCTCGGCTGCCTGGCCTTCCTGATCGTCACCGTGGCGGTGAACATCATGGCCAACTTCGTCGCCCCGGCCTTCGTACTCAGCAACCTGGCGCCGCGCCACCTGAACTTCCGCCGTGCCGGGCTGATCAGCGCCACCCTGGCGGTGCTGATCCTGCCCTGGAACCTGTACAACAGCCCGCTGGTGATCGTGTACTTCCTGTCGGGCCTGGGCGCCCTGCTCGGCCCGCTGTACGGCGTGATCATGTCCGACTACTGGTTGCTGCGCAAAGGCTGCATCAACGTGCCGGAGCTGTATACCGAGCACCCGGCCGGTGCCTATCACTACAGCAAGGGCATCAACCTGCGCGCCGTGGCCGCCTTCGTGCCGGCCGCACTGCTGGCCATCATCCTGGCCCTGGTGCCCAACTTCCAGGGTATCGCGCCGTTCTCCTGGCTGATCGGTGCCGGCATCGCCGCCGCCCTGTACCTGCTGATCGCGCCACGTAACCGCCACTACCACGACGTCAGCGGCGAGTGCATCGCCGTCGACCACAGCGGCCATTAATCAAGGAGGACTGCCCATGCGTATTCTGATCGCCAACGTCAACACCACCGAAGCCATCACCCAGGCCATTGCCGAGCAGGCCCGTGCGGTGGCCGCACCCGGCACCGAAATCGTCGGCCTCACGCCCTGGTTCGGCGCCGAATCGGTGGAGGGCAACTTCGAGAGCTACCTGGCGGCCATCGCGGTGATGGACCGGGTCCTGGCCTTTGAAGGGCCCTACGATGCCGTGATCCAGGCCGGTTATGGCGAACATGGCCGCGAAGGCCTGCAGGAACTGCTCAACGTGCCTGTGGTGGACATTACCGACGCCGCCGCCAGCACGGCAATGTACCTGGGCCACGCCTATTCCGTTGTAACCACGCTGGACCGCACCGTGCCACTGATCGAGGACCGCCTGAAGCTCTCGGGCCTGTATGACCGCTGCGCCTCGGTGCGAGCCAGCGGGCTGGCGGTGCTGGAACTGGAAGCCGACCCGCAGCGGGCCGTGGAGGCGATTGTTGGGCAGGCCGAGCGCGCCGTGCGTGACGACAAGGCCGAAGTGATCTGCCTGGGTTGTGGCGGCATGGCCGGGCTGGACGAGCAGATTCGTCAACGCACCGGCGTGCCGGTGGTGGATGGTGTGAGTGCAGCGGTGACCATTGCCGAATCGCTGGTGCGCATGGGCTTGAGCACGTCCAAAGTGCGCACCTATGCGACGCCACGAGCGAAGAAAGTGGTGGGCTGGCCGATGCGCTTCGGCCGCTAGACATCCTTCGCCTGTACCGGCCTCTTCGCGGCTAAAGCCGCTCCTACAGGACCAGCGCAAGCCTGAATACCGTGGGGTCCTCGTAGGAGCGGCTTTAGCCGCGAAGAGGCCGGTCCGGTTAACGCATCATCCGGGCCAAACGCTGCGCACTGCCACAGGCCAAGGTGAACCCCAACGCCCCATGCCCCAGATTCAGCCACAGGTTGCGGTACACCGTCCCACCCATGATCGGTACCCCGGTCGGTGTCGCTGGTCGCATCCCCGCCCACTCCACCGCCTGGCCATAATCCGCCGCCCTCGGCAGCGTCTCCAGCGCCAGCCGCCGCATGCTCTGCAAACGGCGCATGTCCACCGACTCATCGAACCCGACAATGTCCACCATCGCCGCTACCCGCAGCTGCTGCCCCAGGCGGGCATAGACGATCTTGCGCTCATAGTCGGTAAGGCTCACCTCAGGGGGCAGGTGCCCGGCGCTGATCGGCGCGGTCAGGCTGTAGCCCTTCAACGGGTAAACCGGTATCTGCACTCCCGGTAATGCCAAGCCTGGGCCGCGATGCCCGGCACACAGCACCAACTGCTCCACGTCCAGCTGCTGATCGCCCAGTTGCAGTGCCACGACCTGGCCCTGGCGCTGAACCAATTGCGTCACCGGCCGGCCAAGCAGGAAATGGCACTGGCCCGACGCGCGCAACAGCGCCTCCAGCCGCAAGCAAAACAAGTGACAATCGCCAACCTCTTCGCCCGCCGTGAACACGCCACCCACAAAAGGTGCGCCATCCAGGGCAGGCTCCAGCCCGCGCAGCTCGGCAGCCGCCAGCACCTGCTGACTGGCCGGGTCCGTCAACTGCTCCCGGCCTTGGGCAAAGGCCCGTTCACTGCGAAAAGCCACCAGCTTGCCATTGCGCCGCCAGGCGAAATCCCCCAGGTTCTGGTCCTCGCGCCATTGCGCCAGAACGGCCTGGCTGTAAAGCGCCAGCTCAAGCAATTGCCCGGCATTACGGCGATTGACGCTACGCCGGCAAGCCAGGGTAAATGCCAGCAACCAGCGCCACTGGGCCGGGTCCATGCGCAAGCGCAAACGCAATGGCGACTCGCCTTGCAACAGCCAGCCCAGCGCCTGCCAGGGCACCCCGGCATCAGCCAGCGGCGCCACATAGCGATAGGACAATTGCCCGCCATTGGCAAAGCTGGTGGCCGACGCCAGGCTGTCGCGGGCCTCGATCAGGTCAACCGACCATCCTTCCCGAACCAGCGCGTAAGCCGTCGCCAGTCCCACCACTCCACCACCGATCACCGTTACCCGCTGCTTCATCGCTCATCCCTGTTCCGGCTTCCTTGCCAAACAGTACCAGCGGATCAGGTCGGGCAGCTATGCGCACCGCCATTCAGGCCCTGGCGCACATTGCGGCTCAGCAGGCTGGCTTTGCCGTTTTGCCAGGTCAGGGTCAGTACATAGAGCGTGTCGAAGTCTTCGCCGCTCCAATCCTCGGTGATCACCCGCTCCTCCCCCAGGGCCTTGCCGGCCACGGTGTTGATCAGTTCCGGCAGGTAGCCGTGGGACCAGGCAGTGTAGATGGTCGCATTGCGGTACTTGTCGCTCAGCAACTCATCGGCCAGTTCAGCAGTGTCGTTGGCGCCGTAGTCGATATTCACCGGCAAGCCGAGGCGGATGGCACTGGGGGTGATGGTCATCAATGGGCGGATGTAGCTGTAGCTTTCGTCCCGGCTGCCTTCCTCGACATGCCGCGTGGGGTTGGCGGCAAACACGTAGTCGGCCTTGCCGAAGCGCTCGGGCAGTACACTGGCCAGGTCCAGCGCACGGTTGAGGCCCTGGCAGTTCAACTGCCCGAGCCCCTCGCCCGGCTTCTCGCCATGACGCAGAAACACCAGGGTCTGGGTGCCATCCACCGGTCGTGCCCGGCTTTCGACAGCCTCCAGCGCCAACGGTACGGCGATGGCTGTGAGCAACAGACTCAGCAGCAAGTGACGGCGACGGCGGAAGAATGTTGGCAACTTCATCAAGGCAGGCTCGTGTGGCAGAGAAAATCGGGTTTACCCGCCACATCGCCCGACCAGTTGCAGGGCGCCCGTGTAGTGAATGCCATCCCTGGCAACGCGTCAGGGTCAGAGTGCCCCGAACCCGTTTGGTTCCTCCCTGGAGGTGGATGCCGTTCCCTAGGCAAGGCCTAGATTAGGGGCTGGGTGTTGCGCAATTGTGTAAGGTGCAAGAATTTCGGGTTGCAACGTGCCCACTCAATCATCCCGCGTGAGCACTTCCAGCAGTTCGATCTCGAAGGTCAGGTCCGAATTCGGCGGGATCGCCCCTACGCTGCGTTCGCCATAGCCCAGGTGCGCCGGTACCAGCAGCTTGCGCTTGCCGCCAACGCGCAAGCCCATCAGGCCTTGGTCCCAGCCTTTGATTACCCTGCCGGTACCGATCACGCACTGAAACGGCTTACCGCGCGACCATGACGAGTCGAACTCGCTGCCATCGGCCAGCCAGCCGGTGTACTGGGTGGTGATCAGGGCACCTTTGACGGCGGCTTTGCCGTCGCCCTCGACCAGGTCGATGATCTGCAGTTCTTGGCTCACGGGTACACTCCAACGCTGAAAAACAAAACCGCCCTTTTCTCAGGAATGCACCGGTTTGGCAAGTTCACGCAGAATTGTATGGAGGCATTCGCCAACGGAATGCCCCCGTACAGACATGACGTTGAATCAGCTGTTCTGCTCGAACACCTCTTGGCCGGACAGCTCCTTGGTCTGATTGGCGAAGCAGTACCACGCGGGTTTCTGTTCAACGAAGATCTGCAGGTCGAAATCCCAGGCTTGGTCGCCATCGAGCAGGCCGACCGGCACGGCATGGAAGTCGTTGGCCTTGAGCCGGTAGTACAGGTGCGTACCACAGCGGCCACAGAAAGCACGCTGGGCCCAGTCGGACGAATCGTAGACGCTGGGCGCACGCCCTTCGATCAGCGGAGGCTTGCTGCAGTGCACCACCAGCAGCGGGCCGCCGGTCCACTTGCGGCACATGCTGCAATGACAAGCGCTGATATGGGTATTGTCGACGCTGACCGTCAGCCGCGTGTCGCCGCACAGGCAGGTGCCGTGTTTTTCCAGGGCCATGGGTGGCTCCTTGAACGGAAAGATGGGCCTGCAATTATAGAGGCCCCCCAGGGCATCGCACGCCATGCTAGATGTAAACATTGCCCCGCAGGTACAACGCCGCCCGCCCACTGATGATTACGCGGCCATTGCCCGGCACTTCACACTGCAATTGCCCTTTGCGTGCCCCGCCCTGCTCGCAGTTCAGCACCTTCTTGCTCAGCCTCTGGGCCCATACCGGCGCCAGCGAAGTGTGCGCCGAGCCGGTTACCGGGTCTTCATTCACACCAACCCGCGGGCCGAACCAGCGGGTGACGAAATCAAAGCCACGCCCTGCCGCGGTCACGGCAATGCCACGGACGTCGAAGGCCGACAGTGCAACAAAGTCTGGTTTCAACGTATCGAGCAGCAAGGCGTCATCGATCACCACCACATAATCGTCGCTACGGTACACCACCTGTGCCTGGCTCAAGCCCAACGCCTGCAGCAGGCCCGCCGGCATGTCCACCGCTACGGGTTGCTTGGCTGGGAAGTCCATGGCCAGCAGGCCATCAGTGCCACGGCTCACGCGCAGCTCGCCACTGCGGGTGTTGAAGCGCAGTACTTGCGCCTGCTCACCCAGTTGCTCGAACAGCACGTAAGCCGAGGCCAAGGTAGCATGGCCGCACAGGTCGACTTCCACGGTGGGGGTGAACCAACGCAGGTCGAACGTTTCGCCTTTGCGCACGAAGTAGGCTGTTTCTGACAGGTTGTTTTCTTCAGCGATGCGCTGCAGCACATCGTCCGGCAGCCAGCTGTCCAGCGGGATCACTGCGGCCGGGTTGCCACCGAACGGTTCAGTGGAAAAGGCATCGACCTGGAATATTTCGAGTTGCATGCACACACTCCTTGTTGCCCGGGCGCTGCCAGGCAGATATCTGGAAAAGGGTTACGGGCGTACCGGGGTCAAAACTGGCTCACCGGCAAAGAACGCCTGCAGGTTGCGTAGCACCAAGGCCACCGTGTCGCGCGCGGCTTCTGGCGATTGGCCAGCCACGTGGGGTGTGAGCACGGTGTTGGGCAAGGCCTTGAGTGCATCGGGCACTGCCGGCTCGTCATCGAATACATCCAGCGCGGCGCCAGCCAGCTGGCCACGCTGCAATGCAGCAATCAGGGCCTGGGTGTCGACCACGCTGGCACGGGCGATGTTCACCAGATAGCCGTCAGCCCCCAGGGCCTGAAGGACGTGGGCATCGACCAGATGCCGGGTGTTGGCGCCACCGGGGGTGGCCACCACCAGGATGTCGACGGCTTCAGCCAAGTGTCGGGGGCTGTCGTACCAGGCATAGGGGACATCCTGGCGTGCTGTGCGGCTGTGGTAGCTGACGTGCATGTCGAAGCCCAAGTGGGCCCGCTTGGCGATCGCCAGCCCTACTGCTCCGAGGCCGAGAATGCCCAGGCGTTTGCCACTCACCGAGGGGCTGATCACCCGGTTCCATTCACCGCGCCGCGTGCTGGCATCGGCACGGGGGATGTCGCGCAGCAGCGCCAGCAGCAGGGCCAGGGTGTGGTCGGCGACGGCTGCGGCATTGGCCCCGGCGCCATTGGTGACGGTTATGCCGCGGGCGTCGGCGGCGGACAGGTCGACCTGCTCGTAGCCGGCGCCGATCACGCAGATGATCTGCAATCTGGGTAATGCGTCAATTTCGGCGGCGGACAGCCCCAGCGGACCACGGGTGAGCACCGCATCGATTTCTTCGGCGTGGCGATGAATGGCATCGGCGCGCAGTTGCGGCGAAGGGGCACGGATCAGGTGGTAACCGGCCTGCTCCAGCATGGGCAGGTAATCGTCGACGGTTTCCACCAGTACCAGGACTGTCTTGCGCATGCCACCTCCGGGTAAATTCGAGGCGTCATTATGCGGAGTCACCGACCGGTACAGTCAATGGAAATAACAAGGCAAAACTGTACTGTGCTGTTGCTGCGTTGCTGTTGCTGTTGCTGTTGCTGTTGATCTTGATCTTGATCTTGATCTTGATCTTGATCTTGATCTTCGCGACTTCAGGAGGCCGAACGCAGGCCTTGCGGAGGCAGGTGACGGGCATGGATGCCCGTCAAGCGCTGAGGCCCCAGGATGGGGCCTTCGGCGCGGTCCTGCCGGGAGCAAGGCCGGAGGGAGGGGACCCCGGAGCGCAGCGCAGGGGCCGGATGATGGGAGCGCAGCGTTTTTTGGTTACTTTTTGTCGCGTTTGACAAAAAGTGACTCGCCGTAAGGGCGAAAAGGTGAGTCCGTGTCGCCATCGCGAATGGACTGTTCGCTGAGTCAAAACAGACGAGTTCGCTTCTTGCTTCTTGCTTCTTGCTTCTTGCTTCTTGCTTCTTGGATGTGGGCACTCACATCGAGTAGGTATTCATTCACGCAGGTGGCGCATAGTCACCTTTCCGCCCTTACGGCGGGTCACTTTTTGTCAAACGCGACAAAAAGTAACCAAAAAACGCTGCGCTCCTATCATCCGGCCCCTGCGCTACGCTCCGGGGTTCCCTCGCTACGGTCTTGCTCCCGGGAGGACCGCGCTGCAGGCCCCATCCTGGGGCCCAGCGCTTGACGGGCATCCATGCCCGTCACCTCCCTTCGCAAGCCCTGCGCTCGGCCTCCTGAAGTCGCAATCTGCGTCGCCTGAACTATCGCGCGCTTACAAGCAAAATCAAAAGCAGAAGCAGAAGCAGAAGCAGAAGCAAATACAGAAACAGCGTTACTGTGCGAACGCGCGCCCCAACCCACCTGGTACACCGCTGCTGTCAGTTTCCTGCCACGGCCCATTCGGGCTCAGCGACCAGCTCCAGCCGTTATCAAACCGATAGTAGGTACGCTGCCGGTAGAAGGTATTGGGCTGCTTCTCCAACACATATACACCCAGCCTGGGATCCCAGTGGCTTGCCCCGCCAGGCGGTGGCGCAAAGCTGGCCGAGGTACGCGGCATGGGCTTGGGTATTGCTGCCGGCTTGCTCGGCTGAGTGGAAGGCTGCCCGCCCGGCAAGGGCTTGACCACCGGCCCCGACGGCGGCACACGCTCGATAGGTGGCGCGGGCTGCTCGTACGGCTCGTGCACCGTACACGCAGACAAACCCAGGGCCAGGGTAATCAGGGTCAGGCGGACGGTGCTATGCATGGCATTGCTCTCTTACTGGTCTGGAGTGTCGATGGTCAGGCGCTGGGTAGCCTGGGTGGCGCTAGGCAACGGAGCACCCCGGCCAATCCATTCACCCTGGGTAGGCTGACCCGCGCGTGAAACACGTGCAACCAGTTGGACTTCGGCAAATTGCGACAGTTTCATCTGCGGCATCATCGCATCAGCATCAGACAACTCCACCTCGATCGGCAACTGCGCCACGGTCACCCGCTTGGCCGCCAGTGGCATCGGCGGGCCATTGCTGGCGCGAGCGAAGATAAACACCGTGTCGTCCGGCTTGACCTTGTCCTTCAAAGCATCCGCCAGTTCCACACGCACTTTCAGGCGAGCCGCCACAGGTGCAGGCTTGGTCGCCTGCGCTGGCGCGCCACCCAGGCGCTCGGCGGCGCGGTCGATACCACCCTGCAGGGCAGCACGCGATGTATCACTTTCTGGCAACTGCGCCAGCAAGCGCTTCCAGTAGTCGATGGCTTCCTGATAACGCTCGCCTTCAAACGCAGCAATACCGCGCAAGCCCAGGCTGGTCACCTCGTTGGGGTCAGCCTTCAACGCTTCGTCAGTCAGCGCCTGCAATTGCGGGCTCCACTGCTTGTTGGCGGCAAAGTACAGGGCCTGGGCCCACTGCCCCAGCAGCTCGGGCTGGCGGCCAGCCAAGGCCACGGCCCGTTCGAACGTACGCGCGGCATCGGCCGGGCGCTGTTCGGCCATGTAGGCCCGGCCAAGGAAATACATGGCCTCGGCCGAATCCGGCTGGGCCTGCACCACGCGCTCAAGGCGCGTGGTCATTTCTTCCATCGACTTGGGTGCCTCGGCAAATTCCTGGGTCAGCGCCACCTTGTCGGCCGCGCCAAAATGCAGGTACAGCCCCAGCGCCATCAGCGGTACCAGCACTGCCGCCAGCAGCGGCAGGGCCTTGCCCAAATGCCCCTGGCGCGGGGCCTCGGCGCCTTCGGTATCGGCCAGCAACTCGCGGGCAGCCTCGTCCCGGCCCTTGGCCATCTGCGCCTCATCGAGCACACCGGCGGTTTGCTGGGCCGCCAGTTCAGCGATGCGCTCCTGGTAAAGGGCCACGTTCAGGGCCGTGCGGTCTTCTTCCTGCTGGCGACGGCGGCCACGCAGGATCGGGAGCAGCAAAAAGCTGAGGGCAGCGAGCAGCAGCAGGCCCGCGCTAAGCCAGAATTCAATCATGGGTCTGTTCTTTTTCCAGCAGTTTGGCGAGACGCTCGCGTTCTTCAGCAGACAACTCATCGGCACCTTGCGCGGCCGTACCACGGCGTCGGCGCACAATCACCGCCAGCACCACGAAGCCACCGACCAGCAAGATCCCAGGGCCAAACCACAGCAGCCAGGTACGCGCGCTGAGCGCCGGCTTGTAACGCACGAAGTCGCCATAGCGGTCGACCATGAAGTCGATGATCTGCTGGTTGCTCTGGCCTTCGCCGAGCATGCGGAAGATTTCCCGGCGCAGGTCGGCAGCAATCGGCGCGTTGGAGTCGGCAATATCCTGGTTCTGGCACTTGGGGCAGCGCAGTTCCTTGGTCAACTGTTGGTAACGCTCGCGCTCGGCCTCGTCGCGAAACTGGTAGGTGTCGATCGCCGCCTTGGCCACACCGGCCAGGCTCATGCCCAGCACCGCAGCTGCCAGCCAGCGCTTCATGGCTTGGCCTCGTCAATCAGGCCCTGGTACAACGGCGCCAGCTGTTCACGCCAGACCGTGGCATCAACGATACCCACGTGCTTGTAGCGGATGATGCCCTTGGCGTCTATCAGGAAGGTTTCCGGCGCCCCATACACCCCAAGGTCCAGGCCCAGGCTGCCCTGCTCGTCACGAATATCCAGCTGGTAGGGGTTGTGGAACTCGGCCAACCACTTCTGCGCGGCGGCGTTGTCATCCTTGTAGTTGACCCCATGGATCACCACACCCTGCTGTGCCAGCTGGTTCAGGTACGGGTGCTCGACCTTGCATGACGGACACCAGGTGGCCCATACATTGACCAGTGCCGGGCGGCCCTGCAAGTCAGCCTGAGTCAGGGTGCGGTCCCCCTGTGTCGAAGCCAGGGAAAACACCGGGAACGGTTTGCCAATCATTGCCGAAGGCAGCTCGTCGGGCTTGAGGAAAAGCCCCTTGTAGAGGAACACCGCCACCAGCAGGAACACTGCAAGGGGCACTACCATGATCCAACGCTTCATGCAGCTGCTCCAGACACGCCCAGGACATCACGCACCCGGGTCTTGACCTTGACGCGGTAGCGCCGGTCGAGGGCCGCCAGCAACCCGCCCAGGCCGGTCAGCAGACCGCCCAGCCAGATCCAGCGAACGTAAGGCTTAATATGTACGCGCACAGCCCAGGCGCCATTTTCCAGTGGCTCACCAAGCGCAACGTACAGGTCTCGGGTAAAGCCGGCGTCGATGCCCGCTTCGGTCATCATCGACTGTTGCACGGTGTACAGGCGCTTCTCCGGGTGCAGTGTGGTCACTTCACGACCCTCGCGGCTGACCACGACGGTGCCCTTGTCAGAGATAAAATTCGGCCCCTCGAAGTGCTTGGCGCCCTGGAACAGGAAGTGGTAGCCACCCAGTTCCACGCTTTCGCCGGGCGCCATGCGCAGGTCGCGTTCGGCGCTGTTGTTGCTGGACAGCACCACGCCCAAGGCACACACCGCCAGGCCCAGGTGCGCCAGTTGCATGCCCCAGTAGCTGCGCCCCAGGCCCGGCAGGCCTTTGACCAGGCCCTTGTGGCGGGTCTTGTCGAAAATGTCACGCAGCCCGCCAAGCACTACCCAGGCAGCCAGGGCAAAGGCCGTCAGTGTCGGCCAATCGAAGTCGTCGACGATAAAGCCGGCAACCGGAGCAAGGATGGCACTGCCGATCAACACCGGGGTCATCATGCTGACCAGCCATTTGCCCGGGGTGTCCTTCCAGCGCACCACCACGCCCACGCTCATCACCACCATCAGCAGCGCCATCAGTGGCAGGAACAAGGCGTCGAAGTAGGGCGGGCCGACCGACAGCTTGGCACCGGTCAGGGCATCGAGCACCAGCGGGTACAGGGTACCGAGCAGAATCATCGAAGCCGCCACCACCAGCACCAGATTGTTGGCCAGCAGCAGCGTTTCACGCGACCACAGGGCGAAACCGACCTGGCTCTTGACCACCGGTGCGCGCAGTGCGAACAGGGTGAGCGACCCGCCGACCACGAACAGCAGGAAAAACAGGATGAAAATGCCGCGTGACGGGTCGGCGGCAAACGCATGCACCGAGGTCAGCACGCCGGAACGCACCAGGAAGGTACCCAGCAGGCTCAACGAGAATGCGGCAATTGCCAGCAGCACGGTCCAGCTCTTGAACACCCCGCGTTTCTCGGTCACCGCCAGCGAGTGGATCAGTGCCGTGCCCACCAGCCAAGGCATGAACGAGGCGTTCTCCACCGGGTCCCAGAACCACCAGCCACCCCAGCCCAGTTCGTAGTAGGCCCACCACGAACCCAAGGTGATACCAACACCAAGGAAAGCCCACGCAACGATGGTCCACGGCCGCGACCAGCGCGCCCAGGCCGCGTCCAGCCGGCCGCCAAGCAAGGCGGCGATGGCGAAAGCAAAGGCCACCGAGAAGCCCACGTAGCCCATGTACAGCATCGGCGGATGCACGATCAGGCCAAAGTCCTGCAACAGCGGGTTGAGGTCGCGACCATCGGTCGGCACCTGCGGCAGCAGGCGCTGGAACGGGTTGGAAGTAATGATCAGGAAGCTCAGGAAGCCCACGCTGATCATGCCCATTACCGCCAGTACGCGGGCCAGCATCACCTGCGGCAACTGCCGCGAGAACACCGACACGGCAAAGGTCCAACCGCCGAGGATCAGCGCCCAAAGCAGCAACGAACCCTCATGAGCGCCCCACACCGCACTGAACTTGTAGTACCAGGGCAAGGCGCTGTTGGAGTTGCTGGCCACATAGGCGACCGAGAAATTGTCTGTCATGAAGGCATGGGTCAGGCAGGCAAAGGCAAACACCAGGAAGGCAAACTGCCCCCACGCTGCCGGCCGCGCCAGGCTCATCCACAGGCTGTCGCCACGCCACGCGCCCAGCAGCGGCACACTGGCCTGCACGACGGCAAAGCAGATGGCCAGAATCATCGCCAACTGGCCCAGTTCGGGGATTACCAGTGCTGCGTTCATGGCTTGGCCTCTGCGCCGGTAGCGGCCTGGCCGCTTTCCTTCAACGCCTTGGTGACCTCGGGCGGCATGTATTTCTCATCATGCTTGGCCAGCACTTCATCGGCTACCACCACACCTTCGGCATTGAGCTTGCCAAGGGCGACGATGCCCTGCCCTTCGCGGAACAGATCGGGGAGGATGCCGCGGTAGGTGATGGGTACCGACTTGTTGAAGTCGGTAACCACGAAACGCACTTCCAGCGAGTCGGCCGAGCGCTGCACCGAGCCTTTCTCGACCATGCCGCCAGCGCGAATGCGCGTGTCCAGCGGCGCTTCGCCGTTGGCGATCTGGGTTGGTGTATAGAACAGGTTGATGTTCTGCTGCAATGCGCTCAAGGCAAAGCCGACGGCAACCCCGACGCCGACCAACAGGCCGACGATGAGCAACAGGCGTTTCTTGCGCTGCGGATTCACTGGTTGTTCTCCCGGCGCAAACGGCGCGCCTCTTCTTGCAAATAGCGACGACGAGCCAGCAATGGCGAGGCGACATTCAGTGCCAGCACCACCAGGCAGATGCCATAGGCCGACCACACGTACAGCCCATGGTGGCCCATGGCGAGAAAGTCACCGAAAGTGGCAAAGCTCATTGTGCGGGCCTCCGCCCCAGGCTGTTCAATACTTCGTCCCTGACCCAACTGGCACGTGCTTCGCGCTTGAGCACCTCTAGGCGCATACGCAGCAACAGCACCGCACCGAAAAAGCAGTAGAAACCCAGCGCCGTACACAACAGCGGCAGCCACATTTCGGCCGGCATCGCCGGCTTTTCGGTAAGGGTGAAGGTGGCGCCCTGGTGCAGGGTGTTCCACCACTCCACCGAATACTTGATGATCGGGATATTCACCACGCCGACAATCGCAAGCACCGCACAGGCCTTGGCCGCACTGTCACGATTACTGATTGCCTGGCCCAGCGCAATAATGCCGAAGTACAGGAACAGCAGGATGAGCATGGACGTAAGGCGGGCATCCCATACCCACCAGCTGCCCCAGGTCGGTTTGCCCCAGATGGCGCCGGTAACCAGCGCCACGGCGGTCATCCAGGCGCCAATGGGCGCAGCACATTGCAGGGCGACGTCGGCCAGTTTCATCTTCCACACCAGCCCCACCACCCCGGCCACCGCCAGCAGCACATAGCAGGACTGCGCCAGCATCGCCGCCGGCACATGGATATAGATGATGCGGAAGCTGTTGCCTTGCTGGTAGTCCTGGGGGGCGAAGGCCAGGCCCCAGGTAATGCCCACCAGCAGCAGGAGCACGGCTGCACCGGCCAGCCACGGCAGCATGCGGCCGCTGATGGCATAGAACCATTTCGGGGAGCCCAGCTTGTGGAACCACGTCCAGCTTATTTTCATCAGGGTACATCCAGGGTATTTGCCGGGCTTGAGAGCCCGGGACTCGTTATTCGCCGACGCTGATCTTCAGGCCAGCCGCTATCGCAAAGGGTGCCAGGGTAACGGCAAGAGCCGTCAAGCTGGCGAGCCAGAGCAGATGGCCGGTTGCCGGCATATTTTGCAACGCCGCTTGCAACGCACCACTGCCCAGGATCAATACAGGGATATACAACGGCAGAATCAGCAACGCCAGTAACAAACCTCCGCGTTTAAGGCCGACTGTCAGCGCCGCGCCCACTGCGCCCAGCAAGCTCAATACCGGCGTACCCAGCAGCAACGAACCGAGCAGCACCGGCAGGCAATGGCTTGGCAGCCCCAGCATCAGTGCCAGCAGTGGCGCCAACAATACCAGCGCCAGCCCGGAAAAGATCCAGTGCGCCAGCACCTTGGCCAGCACCAGCAGCGCCAGTGGGTGCGGCGACAGCACCCATTGCTCCAGCGAGCCGTCTTCGAAATCGCTGCGGAACAGGCCGTCCAGCGACAACAACACTGCCAGCAACGCTGCCACCCAGACCAGGCCCGGCGACAAGGTTTGCAACAATTGGCTTTCCGGGCCGACCGCCAGCGGGAACATGGCCACGACGATGGCGAAGAACACCAACGGGTTGGCCAGTTCGGCCGGGCGACGGCACAGCAGGCGCGCTTCGCGGCGCAGCAACAAAATGAATACGCTCATGCAGCCCATTGCCCCAGGTTCAGTTCTCGGTAACCGGAGGGCTTGCGTTCCAGTGTGTGGTGAGTCGTCAGCACCACCGTGCCGCCCTGCTCGCAGTGGGCTGCCAGGTGCGCTTCAAGCTGCGCCACGCCTTGCTTGTCGAGCGCGGTGAACGGCTCGTCGAGAATCCATAGCGGCGGGCAAGCCAGGTGCAGCCGGGCCAGGGCCACGCGGCGCTGCTGGCCGGCGGACAGGGTATGGCAGGGGACGTCTTCGAAACCGCGCAGGCCGACAGCCTCCAGCGCCGCCCAGATCGCCTCGCGGCTGGCCGGCTGGTGCAGGGCGCACAGCCAGGTGAGATTCTCCTCGGCGGTGAGCAAGTCCTTGATGCCAGCGGCGTGGCCGATCCACAGCAGTGCGCTGGCCAGGGCATGTCGCTGTTCGGCCAGGGGCTTGCCACCCAGCAGAATCTGCCCGGCCGTCGGCTGCATCAGCCCGGCCAGCAAGCGCAACAGGCTGGTCTTGCCACTGCCGTTGGGGCCACTGATCTGCAGCATGTCGCCGGCGCCCAGCTCGAAATCGAGCTGCTCGAACAGCAGGCGCCAGTCGCGCTCGCAGGCCAGGCCCGCAGCTTGGAGGTGAAGGGTCACGGTTTCGCCTTATCTTTAGTAGGGCTTTGGCGCGGCGTCGCCTGTTTCGCGGGTGAACCCGCTCCTACAGGTTCGGCGCAGTACTCGGATACCGCACAGAATCCTGTAGGAGCGGGTTCACCCGCGAAGCAGCCAACACCGCTCCAAAGCCCTTGTGTCTCAAGTCGCCCCGCGCGCTGCCGTTATACTGGCAACCACGGGCGCTCGGCATTATTACACGCGCCGCCGCGCTGCCAAGAGGCCGGGCTCGACAGGTTGTATACAATCATGACTGAAATCAATAGTCTCGGCGCACAAAACGCGATCAGCAGCCAAACCATGAAGGCAGGCATGACCGGCGAACTGCTGCGCCTGATCCAGGCGCAACCCGGGCTGCTGGCCCCCGGCGAAACCGCGCAAGCCGAGGTTTTATCGTTGCGCCAGACGGGCCAGGACTTTCAACTGGTGCTAAGGCTGATGCAGGCCAACGGCGTGCAGACCCAACTGCAGGCCAACGCCAGCCAGCCGCTGCCCCAAGGCAGCCAGATCACCGTCAGCCAGACCGAAAGCAATCGCCTGGCGATCATGTTGCAACAGGCCAGCGCCAGCCAGGTCGCCACCCTCACCCAGCTGGACACCAGCAAGGTGCCGGTCGGCACCTTGCTGCAAGGCAAGGTCCTGACCAACCAGCCGCTGGCCCAGGCACCCGGCCAACCGGCCGTGTACCGGGCGCTGGTCAGCTTGCTCAACAGCACCCAGGCCGGTGCCACGCTGAGCATCGACAGCCCGCGCCCGCTGGCCATTGGCAGCCTGCTCAGCGCCTTGGTGCAGGGCGATCAGTCATTGCGCTTCGTGCCGCTCAGCGGCAGGCAGGACCAACTCAGCATTGCTCAACAGCTGCTGACCCAACAAAACCGCCAAGCCTCGCTGCCAGGCCTGCTCAACGCCCTGCAACAACTCACCCGCGACCCAGGCGTCGATGGCGACCTGCGCGCCAGTGCCGAGCGCCTGCTGGCCGGCTTGCCGGACGCCCGACAACTGGGCGACGCCAAGGCAGTGGCCCAGGCCCTGAACAACAGCGGCGGCTTTCTCGAGGCGAAGCTGCTGAGTGGATCCACCGCCAGCGTCGCCACCGACCTCAAGGCGCATTTGTTGCGGCTGATGGACCAGGCCCCCGCCCTTGCGGCGGGCGCCACCAATCTCAACCCCGCCAGCCTGGCCGTGACCATGCCGGCACTGGCGCGCAGCGCACTGGGCATGCTCGAACGGGTCAGCCCCAAGCCGCAGCCGGGAGCTTTCCCGTTACCGTCGCGACTGCTAAAGGCCCTGGAGGACGAAGGCGACCTGCAACAGTTGCTGCGCCTGGCTGCTGCTGCCGTTTCACGCTTGCAGAGCCACGCCATGAGCAGCCTGCAACAGACCGGCACGCTGGAGAACGGCAACCTGCAGACCACCTGGCAAACCGAAGTGCCTATCCGCCACGGCCAGGAGTTCATCCCGCTGCAAGTCAAACTGCAACGCGAAGAAACCCCGCAACAACAAGCCGACCGCCAATATAAAGCCCAAGACCCTCGGCAAGCCCTGTGGCGCATCGAGCTGGCCTTTGACCTGTCCCCGCTCGGCCCCATGCAAGTACAGGCGCAACTGAGCCAGGGCCGTTTGAGTGGGCAGCTATGGGCGGAGCGCGAGCAGACCGCGCGCTTGATCGACACCCAGCTCGGCGCGCTGCGCGAGCGCCTGCAGGCCCGGGGCCTGGAAGTCGGCGACCTGGAGTGCTACCCGGGCATTCCACCACTGGGGCCACGCACACGAATGGAACAACGCTGGGTGGACGAAACCGCATGAGCCACACGACACCACGCCAAGCCATAGCGCTGAACTACGACGGCCATCAGGCACCGACCCTCACCGCCAAGGGCGACGAGGAACTGGCCGAGGCCATCCTTGCGCTCGCCCGCGAACACGAAGTGCCGATCTACGAAAACGCCGAGCTGGTACGCCTGCTGGCACGGCTGGAGCTGGGCGATCAAATACCCGAGGCGCTGTACCTGACCATTGCCGAGATCATCGCCTTCGCCTGGCAACTGCGCGGCAAGGTACCCGCCGGTTTCGACGATGCGCCTCCGGAAGAGCACGATATCACCCCGCCATTGCCCCTGCTGCCCGGTACTGGCCGGTAACTATCTACCACCCCCTCTCCCACCATGCGCCCAACCTTGTCGGCCTCCCACGTACAAGGTGACCGTCATGATCGACAGCAGAATCAACGCCCAAGGTGTGCAATTCGTAGTAGACCATCTGGCCAACATCCCACGCCCGGACCGCGAAGCCAATCGCTTGATCCGGCAGTGGCTTGCCGGGCAAGGTGTGCATATCGACCCCGATCGCGTCGATGTGGTCACCCTGCACTACCGGCCGGATGACCAAGGGTATGTGGCAGCGGTCCAGCAGACCCAGAGCATGACCCAGGCGCTGCTGGGCAACTGGCAAGGGGAGTCCGATAACAACCTCATCGGCGCACTGTTCGCCAACCCTTGGGCAGGCACCTTCCCCCAAGGGCCGCTGAAGCTGGTCGATCGCCTGCCAACGCTGGGCTTTGGCCATCAGGGCGCGGCCTTCGAGGTGTATAACGGCCTGTTCCAGCGATCGTCCCCCGCCCGTTACGATGCTTCGACCCACGTTCAGGTTCCGGCTGAAGCCTTCCAGCGGTTCATAGAAGCGCTGGACTTTCACCAGCCGTTCAAAGCCATGCTCGACGCTTACTGGCAGGAGCATCAGGACAGTCACCGCCTGGCCAGCAAGCTCAATTTCATCGCCGCCTGCAACGCCCAGGTCAGCCAGGGGCGCCTGAGCGATGCCGCCAGGGAGCTGGCATGGCAAGCCGCCGGCATGATGCCGCAGCGCTTCAAGATGCGAGTGAGCACGCTGAGCATCTATGGCTATGCGGCCACCGACCTGCTGTACATCAATGCCCCCCACAGCGATCTGACCCTGCTGTACATGCCAGGTAACAGCTCGCCCTTGCTCGAATTCGCCAGCGAGAACCTGCTCAAGGACTGGGTGGGCGATCAGTGCAAGGACCCCGCCCGACGCGAGGCACTCAAACAACACTTCAGGCTCGCCGACCGTCCTCAGGGCCTCGACTTCAGCGGCCTGGACACCGCGCTAGAAGGCCTTGGCGACTATCCGGACCGGCACCGACTGCCGCCTGAACATGGTTACTTCAACGATGATGGCGTCTGGCCCCCCAGAACCTACGTGAACTACAAACCTGGCAAATACAACCCCAAACTGACCGGGGATATGTTCGCAGCCCTGACCGAGCGCCAGCGCCAGCGCAGCTACGACGATGCCGATTTTGTCATCACCACCGATAGCCAGGTTACCAAAGCCAGATGGCGAGGCTACCTCACCAACACGCTCAACCTGCTGGCGCCACTGTGCCTGGTGGTGCCGGGGCTGGCGCCATTGCTGGCAGTCGGTGGCATTGCCCAGTTGGGCCTGGGCCTGGATCAGGTGATCAACGGCCACAGCCTGAAAGCCAAACAGGACGGGGTTGGCGACATCGCCTGGGGGTTGTTCAACGCCGTACCGTTGGCAACGGAGGGCACGGCAGGCATCAAGGCCCTGTTCGAGTTCAAAAGCGATGGTTTTGTCATGCCGCGCGAGGTCAACGGGCAGCTCGGCTACCCGCTAAGCCCGACCCGTCCACCACGGCTTCCCGAGCCAGAAGGCGCGGAGTACTTCCACAACCACGAGCCGATTACACCGCTTGACGAAGGCGACCCAGCTGTTGCCGGCGCGGTGATACGCTTGCCACACTACGATGGCGAACTGGACGACCTGGAATGCAGCATCGAAACCTACAATGCACGCGTGGTCTATGACCTGGAGCACGACGCATTCATCATCAAGGAAACCGTCAACGAGGTCGAGCCGCAAGCCTACATCGCAGTACCTGGCAGTCGTGACCTTGTGGCGCTCGACAGGCAGCGCCCAGTCACCGACGCCATGCGCACCCGCACCTTGCGCGCGCTGGGTGTGGACCTGCCACTGCCAGTCACCATTCCGACACCGGCGCCGGACAGCACCCCCATCCCCAAACTTATCTCCAGCCTCTGGGTCGGCGACAAAGTCATAAGCGAGCCATTGCTGGCCAACCTTGCCGCCAACGCCGCGCGCCTGAGCGACAGCGAATACAGCATGCGCCTGTTTCTGTCGAAGGCTTCGCCTACCGCCTACGAACAGAACGCAACGCTATTGGCAGCCCGGGCGCCGGGGCTGCAGGTATTGCCGCTTGAAGAGCAAGGCTTCTTCCGGGCCTTCCGCCAGAGCCGCTATTACGCGCAGTACGAGGCAGCGCTGGATGGCAATGGTGGCATCGCCACCAATTACGCGTCTGCGACAGATGTGCTGCGCTACCGGATGCTGCACCATGAGGGCGGGCTATACATGGACGTAGACGATTTCCTGCTGCCGGACGGCAAGGGCGAAACGATCGATCAGGTCGAGCTGCGCACCCCAGCCGATGGGCTGCTGCTGCCACCGCCAATGTCCAACGAGAAAATGAGCATGAATTGCCTGTACAACACCAGCCTCATGGGTAGCCACCCCGGCAACCCGCTGCTGGATGCGATCTCCGACGAAATGCTCGCACGTTACCAGACCCATGCAGACTTCTACGAAAGCCGACCGAGCCTGGAACAGGACCCGAGCGGTTTCTACCGCTATGCCAATACGCTCAGCTATCTCACCGGGCCGGCGCTGCTCACCGAAGTGGTCGATCGCCATCTACCCGGGTTGCGGACCCTGCGCCAGATCATCAACCTGCACACCATGCCACGCGTCAACACCTATCCATTCATCAACCCTTCGCAAGCCAATACAGCCCTGAGGCAACTGCTGCCCCTGAACCGATTCGCCGGCGTCGGCGGCAACCATTCCTGGGTTCGCAACTGAAATGAACAGCGGGTACCGAACGGGCCCGGCGGCACCGTTCAGATCGAGCGTCGCGTGGGCGTCGCTCGATTTCCCAGGCGACGAACCGGCTGCCAAGGATACCTGCCAGCCCCAATCAAGGAGCCCGGTACACCTTGCTCATCAACTCGGCCTCGGCCTGGGTCAGGCCGCAGCTCTGGGTCAACTCATCGATACTCGCCCCCATCCCCACCAGCTTGGCCGCCTGGCTAAAGGTAACGTTGCTCGGGTCGCGCTGTTCGAGGCGCTCCAGCCGGTCCGGCAGGGTGGCCACCGCCGCACGCAGCTCATGGATGGCCTCACCCATGCGCACGGTACCGTTCTGGTAGTCATCCAGACGCTTGGCCAAGTCCTTGATGCGCTGGTCACGCAGCGCATCACCCTCGGCCTGCTGCGCAGCCAGCTCGCGCTGGCGCTTGCTGTAGTTGAGGAAAAACCACAGGCTCAGCGCCCAGGCCAGCGCCAGGAAGATGACAGCAACCTGTAGGATCAACTCAGATGTTCTCCAGCTCGGACCACTCTTCCTCGGTCATCATCTTGTCCAGTTCGACCAGGATCAGCAGCTCGCCATTCTTGTTGCACACGCCCTGAATGAACTTGGCCGACTCTTCGTTACCCACGTTCGGCGCAGTCTCGATTTCGGACTGGCGCAGGTAAACCACTTCGGCCACGCTGTCGACCAGAATGCCGACCACTTGCTTGTCGGCTTCGATGATGACGATACGGGTGTTGTCGGTCACTTCGGTCGGCATCAGGCCAAAACGCTGACGCGTGTCGATCACCGTCACCACGTTACCGCGCAAATTGATGATGCCCAGCACGTAGCTCGGCGCGCCCGGCACCGGGGCGATCTCGGTGTAGCGCAGTACTTCCTGCACCTGCATCACATTGATGCCGTAGGACTCGTTGTCCAGACGGAAGGTAACCCACTGCAGGATCGGATCTTCGGAACCTTGTGCAGACGACTTTTTCATTCCCCTACCCTCAAAATCCGCCGTTGGCGGTATGTTCTGTGTCATTTCTGGTTGGCGTGCATCTGCTTGACCGCACCGCTGGCGATCAGCTCGGCCAGTGCGGCGACGTCGAGCAGTGCACACATGTGTTCGATTACGGTACCGGCCAGCCACGGGCGCTGGCCACGCTGGCTGCGCCACTTGATCTCCGACGGGTCCAGGCGCAGCGAACGGCTGACCTGATGCACCGCCAGCCCCCATTCGTAGCCCTGCACCGAAATTACGTACTGCAGGCCCTGGCGAAAATCATCGCGGTAACGGTCGGGCATTACCCAACGCGCAGTGTCCAGCACCTTCAGGTTGCCAGCCTGGCAGGTCAGGATGCCGAGGAACCAGTCGGGCTGCCCGAACAGTGGCGTCAGCTCCTGGCCAGCCAGGGTGTAGATCGAACCCAGGCACACCAACGGCACCGCCAGGGTCAAGCCGGCGACGTCGAACAGCAGGCATTCAAATGGCTCGGCCGCCCATGCCGGACGACCGTCGACAGTGGCCGGCGGTACGGGCAGGTTGGGCGCCGGCAGATGCACATCGACCAGCGGCACAGCCGGTTCCACGGTTTGCTCTTCGACCAGTACCGGGATGCTGGATTCGGCCACTATTTCCTGCTCGACCACCGTCACCACCGGGGCTTCCACCGGCATCACGCTGGGCAGTACCGCCAGACGGGGTTCGGCGAACGGCCGCGGGGCAAAGCTGGCGGCGGCGGCTTCGGCGGGCTCAGGCCGGGCCGGCTGTCGGGCATCGCGTTCCTGCTCCTCGCGCACCGCCTCGGCGAACTCATCCGCCACTGCCGGCGGCTCGCTCTGGTTTTCGGACTCAGTGGCCTCCTGCAACAGGCCGTCCAGGTAAGATTGCAGGGCCATCTGGGGCCGGGTGCTGGTTTGCCGAGTTTGAGTCATCAGGCCACCTGCACTGCGTTCTTGTAAGTAAGCAGGTGCTTGAGCAGCGCCCTGTAGGCGATCAACCCGCGGCTCTTGCTGTCGAACTGCGAGGGCGTGACGCCCTTGCGACTGGCGTCGCGCAGGCGCGTATCCACCGGGATATAGCCCTGCCATACATGCTGCCCGTAGGTGTCACGCAGCAGCTTGAGGGTGCCCAGCGACGCCTGGGTACGACGGTCGAACAGGGTCGGTACGATCTGGTACGGCAGCGCCTGCTTGCGCGAACGGTTGACCATCGCCAAGGTGCCGACCATGCGTTCCAGGCCCTTCACCGCGAGGAATTCGGTTTGCACCGGGATCACAAGCTGCTGGCTGGCGGCCAGGGCGTTGACCATCAGCACACCCAGCAAGGGTGGGCTGTCGATCAGGGCATAGTCGAAATCCTGCCACAGCTGCGCCAGACTCTTGGCGATTACCAGGCCCAGGCCATTCTGTCCTGGTGACTGGCGCTCCAGCACCGCCAGCGCGGTACTCGACGGCAACAGCGAAATGCGATCATCGCTGGTGGGCAGCAGCAATTGCCCGGGCAAGCCTTCGGGCACCGCACCCTTGTGCAGGAACAGGTCGTAGCAGCTGTGCTCCAAGGTATCCGGGTTGTGCCCAAAGTAGCTGGTCATCGATCCGTGCGGGTCGAGGTCGACGACGACCACGCGCTTGCCGGCCTCGGCCAGCAGGCCGGCCAGGGCAATGGTAGTGGTGGTCTTGCCGACACCACCTTTTTGATTGGCTACTGCCCAGACTCTCATCAAGCAAACTCTATCTATTGATTTGGCAGGGACACTGTAGATACAACTGTCATGCGCAAAACTTCAAAGCTTGCACGCCCCTCTATGGGAGCGGGCATGCCCGCGAACACCGGCGCAGTCGGTGCCATTCACCGAGTCGCTGGCTTCGCGGGCATGCCCGCTCCCACAGGGGACGGCGGCACATTCAAAATCGTGTTCGTATCAGCGACGGGGAATTGACGAATCACTGCCCCGCCACCGTTGCTGGCGTTGCTGGTGCACTTTGTGTGCCAGCCCGGCGCAACGCGGCATCCGGTGTGGCATTGGCACTGCCCGAGCCTGTCAGGCTGCGGCGCACTTCCAGGTTACGGGAAATCACCAGCACCACCCGGCGGTTGCGTGCGCGCCCTTCGGCGGTATCGTTGCTGGCCACCGGCTGATACTCGCCGTAGCCCACCGAGGCCATGCGCGCCGGGTTGACGCCCTCCATGGCCAACAGCCGCACGATGCTGGCCGCGCGCGCCGAGGACAACTCCCAGTTGGTGGGGTACTGCGCGGTGCGGATCGGCAGGTTGTCGGTGAAGCCTTCGACGTGCACCGGGTTGGCGAACGGCTTGAGGATGTTGGCCACCTTCTCGATGATCGCAAACGCCTTGTCACTGGGCATCGCATCACCACTGCCAAACAGCAGCGACGAATTGAGCTCGATCTCGACCCACAGTTCGTTGCCGCGCACAGTCATCTGGTCGCTTTTAATCAGGTCGCCAAAGGCATCGCGCACGTCATTGCTGATGGTTTTCAACGGGTCGGCATTGGTCGCCGCCAGGCCCGCTTCGGTCTGCTCACTGTCTTTGACCAGCGGTTCGGCCGGGCGCACGCTCAGCGGCTGCTCATCGCCAATCGGGATCGGCTTCATGCTGCGCTCAGGGTCGTTGAATACCCCGAGCAAGGCCTGGGAAATAACTTTGTACTTACCCTCGTTGATCGAGGAAATCGAATACATCACGACGAAAAAGGCGAACAGCAACGTGATGAAGTCGGCATACGACACCAGCCAGCGCTCGTGGTTTTCGTGTTCCTCGGTATGACGACGGCGACGCATGGGTTACTCCATGAAGCCTTGCAGCTTCAGCTCGATCGAGCGCGGGTTTTCACCTTCGGCAATCGACAGCAGGCCTTCGAGCAGCATTTCGCGGTAGCGCGACTGACGCATGACGATGGCCTTGAGCTTGCTGGCGACCGGCAATAGCACAAGGTTGGCACTGGCCACACCGTAAATGGTGGCGACAAAGGCCACGGCAATGCCATTGCCCAGTTGCGACGGGTCGGCCAGATTACCCATCACGTGGATAAGGCCCATGACCGCACCGATGATGCCGATGGTTGGCGCATAGCCGCCCATGCTTTCGAATACCTTGGCTGCCTGAATGTCACGGCCTTCCTGGGTAAGGAAGTCGACCTCGAGGATGCTGCGGATGGCTTCCGGTTCTGCGCCGTCCACCAGCAGTTGCAGGCCCTTGCGCGCATACGGGTCGGGCTCGCTGTCAGCTACCCCTTCCAGGCCCAGCAGGCCTTCTTTGCGAGCGGTCAGGCTCCAGTTCACCACGCGGTCGATGCCGCCCGCCAGGTCGACCCGCGGTGGAAACAGGATCCAACGCAAAATCTGCAAGGCACGCTTGAACGACGACAGCGGCGACTGCAACAACGCGGCCGCCAGGGTACCACCCAGCACGATCAGAGCTGCCGGGCCATTGACCAGAGCACCGACATGACCGCCTTCAAGAAAGTTGCCACCGACGATGGCAACGAAAGCCAGGATCAAACCGATCAGGCTGAGGACGTCCATCAGACGCACGCCTCCACCAGGTGCTTGCCAATATCGTCCAGGCTGTACACGGCATCAGCCAGGTTGGCCTTGACGATGGCCATGGGCATGCCATAAATCACGCAGCTGGCTTCATCCTGGGCCCACACTGTGCTGCCCCCCTGCTTGAGCAGGCGCGCGCCTTCGCGGCCATCGGCGCCCATGCCGGTGAGCACTACCGATAACACCTTGTCACCATATGACTTGGCCGCCGAACCGAAGGTGATGTCCACGCAGGGTTTGTAGTTCAGACGCTCGTCGCCGGGCAGGATCTTCACCGTGCCACGGCCATCGATCATCATCTGCTTGCCACCAGGGGCCAGCAGGGCCAGGCCGGGGCGCAGCATGTCGCCGTCTTCGGCTTCCTTGACGCTGATGCGGCACAGCTTGTCCAGGCGTTCGGCAAACGCTTTGGTGAAGGCCGCCGGCATGTGCTGGATCAACACGATCGGCGCCGGGAAATTGGCCGGCAGCTGGGTCAGTACCCGCTGCAGTGCCACCGGCCCCCCTGTGGAGGTACCGATGGCCACCAGTTTGTAGGGCTTGCGCTTGGGTGCTGGCGACTGCGAGGCTGCCGCTGTCGGGGCTGCTGCACGGGCAGGCGCAGCCGGGCGCGTCTGCGCCTGGCTGGTGAAGGTGCTGGCGGGCGCTGGCGCGGCGACCGGCGCCGTTCTGGCATAGCTGCCGATCCGGCGGTTGCTGCGCGAAATGGTGTGCACCTTCTCGCACAGCATCTGCTTGACCTTGTCAGGGTTGCGCGAGATGTCCTCGAAGTTTTTCGGCAGGTAGTCCACTGCGCCGGCATCCAGCGCGTCGAGGGTGACACGGGCGCCTTCATGGGTCAGCGACGAGAACATCAACACGGGCGTCGGGCAGCGCTGCATGATGTGCCGCACTGCGGTAATGCCATCCATCATGGGCATTTCGTAGTCCATGGTGATGACATCGGGCTTGAGCGCCAGCGCCTGGTCGATTGCTTCCTTGCCGTTGGTCGCGGTTCCCACTACCTGGATCGTTGGATCCGCCGAGAGGATTTCCGAGACACGGCGGCGGAAGAAACCAGAATCATCCACCACCAGGACCTTGACTGCCATAAACACTCCATTAGGCGGCGCAACCCGCAGGGCGCGCCACCGAAATCAAATACGCCGCGCGGCGTAACGCTTGAGCATGCTCGGAACGTCGAGAATCAACGCGATGCGACCGTCGCCAGTGATGGTGGCCCCGGACATGCCCGGGGTGCCCTGCAGCATCTTGCCCAGCGGCTTGATGACCACTTCTTCCTGGCCAACCAGTTGGTCGACGACAAAGCCGATGCGCTGAGTGCCGACCGACAGAATCACCACGTGGCCCTCGTGCTGCTCTTCGTGCACCTGCCCCTGGACCAGCCAGCGTTTGAGGTAGAACAGCGGCAGCGCCTTGTCGCGCACGATCACCACTTCCTGGCCGTCGACCACGTTGGTGCGCGACAGGTCGAGGTGGAAGATCTCGTTGACGTTGACCAGCGGGAAGGCAAACGCCTGGTTGCCCAGCATCACCATCAGGGTGGGCATGATCGCCAGGGTCAGCGGCACCTTGATGACGATCTTGGAGCCCTGGCCCTTGGCCGAGAAAATGTTGATCGAGCCGTTGAGCTGGGAGATCTTGGTTTTCACCACGTCCATGCCCACGCCACGCCCGGACACATCGGAAATCTCGGTCTTGGTCGAGAAGCCCGGGGCGAAGATCAGGTTGTAGCAGTCCGACTCGCTCAGGCGCTCGGCGGCGTCCTTGTCCATCAGGCCCTTTTCCACCGCCTTGGCGCGCAGGATGTTGGGGTCCATGCCCTTGCCATCGTCCGAGATCGACAGCAGGATGTGGTCACCTTCCTGTTCGGCCGATAGCACTACGCGGCCGGTACGCGCCTTGCCAGAAGCTTCACGCTCGGCGGGCATCTCGATACCGTGGTCGACAGCATTGCGCACCAAGTGCACCAGCGGGTCGGCCAAGGCTTCTACGAGGTTCTTGTCAAGGTCGGTCTCTTCGCCGACCAGCTCCAGATTGATCTCTTTCTTCAGCTGGCGCGCCAGGTCGCGCACCAGGCGCGGGAAGCGGCCGAAGACTTTCTTGATCGGCTGCATGCGGGTTTTCATCACCGCGGTCTGCAGGTCGGCGGTGACCACGTCGAGGTTGGACACGGCCTTGGACATGGCCTCATCGCCGCTGTTCAGGCCCAGGCGCACCAGGCGGTTACGCACCAGCACCAGCTCGCCGACCATGTTCATGATCTCGTCCAGGCGCGCGGTATCGACGCGCACCGTGGTTTCTGCTTCGCTGGCGGCATGCTTTTCGGCAGCCGGGGCTGGCGCGCGAGGCGCCGCGGCAGGTTTGCTGGCCGGCGAAGGCGCTGGCGCGGCGGCTGGCTTGGCCACCGGCTGGCTTTCGGCCTTGGCGGCAGCCGGCGCTTGCGCCTGGGCAGCAGCCGGGGCTTCTACAGCGGCAACATCGCCACCGAACTTGCCCTTGCCGTGCAACTGGTCCAGCAGGGCTTCGAATTCGTGCTCGCTGATTTCATCGCTGGCTGCGCTGCTGTCTGGCACGGCAGGCGCTGGTGCCTGGGCGGCTGGCAAGGCATCGACCTGGAAGGTGCCCTTGCCATGCAGTTGGTCGAGCAGCGATTCGAATTCGGCGTCGGTGATCTCATCACTGGTCGCTTCGCTGCTGACGGCAACCGGCGGCGCCGCAACCTCGACACTGAACTGGCCCTTGCCGTGCAACTGGTCGAGCAGCGACTCGAACTCGGCGTCGGTGATTTCATCACCAGCACCACTGACAGTCTCACCCTGCATCTGCTCGTCGGCCGCTGCTTGCGCCTTGACCGCATCGAGCGAATCGAGCAACTGCTCGAACTCGCTGTCAGTGATGTCCTGGTGCTGCTCCTCGGCCTCGGCCGAAGCCGCAACCGCCACGTCGGCAACCGGGGCCGGCGGCGGCGGCGCTGCAACAGCTTCGGCTGCGCCTGGTTCGGCCAGGCGCGCCAACGCTGCCAGCAGCTCGGGGGTGGCCGGCGTCACTTCAGCACGCTCGCGCACCTGGCCAAACATGCTGTTGACCGTATCCAGTGCCTCGAGCACCACATCCATCAGTTCCGCATCGACCCGGCGCTCACCTTTGCGCAGGACGTCGAACACGTTCTCGGCGATATGGCAGCACTCCACCAGCTCGTTCAGCTGAAGGAAGCCGGCGCCCCCTTTTACAGTGTGGAAACCGCGAAAGATCGCATTGAGCAGGTCGGCATCGTCAGGCCGGCTTTCCAGCTCGACCAGTTGCTCGGACAATTGCTCAAGAATTTCGCCGGCTTCTACCAGGAAATCCTGGAGGATTTCTTCATCGGCGCCGAAGCTCATCAAACGTGCTCCTTAAAAACCAAGGCTGGACAGCAGATCATCGACATCGTCCTGTCCGGACACGACGTCTTCACGCTTATCGGCATGAATCTGCGGACCTTCACCCCGAGTCGGATGTTTTTCTCGATCTTTTTCTGCACGCAATTGATCGTGATCATGGTTTATACCGGCAAAGCGGTCGACCTGGCTGGCCATCAGCACCAGCTTGAGCAGGTTGCTTTCCACCTCGGTCACCAGTGTGGTGACGCGTTTGATCACCTGGCCGGTCAGGTCCTGATAGTCCTGGGCCAGCAAAATGTCATTGAGGTGCCCGGAAACCTTGCGGTTACCCTCGGCGCTGTGCGTCAGGAAACTGTCGACTCGCTTGACCAGATCACGAAATTCCGGCGCAGCCACTTCGCGGCGCATGAAGCGCTGCCAGTCGGTGCTCAGGGCCTTGGCCTCGCTGGCCAGTTCATTGAGCACCGGTGTGCTTTCCTCGACCAGATCCATGGTGCGGTTGGCCGCGCCCTCGGTGAGCTTGACCACATAGGACAGGCGCTCGGTGGCGTCGGTAATCTGCGACACCTCTTCTGCCTGTGGCATGGTGGGGTCGATCTGGAAACTGACAATGGCACTGTGCAGCTCGCGAGTCAGCTTGCCGACTTCCTGATACAGGCCGCGGTCGCGGGTCTGGTTCAGCTCGTGAATCAGCTGCACCGCCTCGCCGAAACGGCCCCGCTCCAGGCTTTCGACCAACTCCTGGGCATGCTTCTTCAGGGTCGATTCGAACTCGCCCAAAGACGTTTGTGATGAATCCATGACGCGCCCCCCCGTAACGTGACTCAGCCGTTGACGCGTTCGAAGATCTTCTCGATCTTCTCTTTGAGCACCTGAGCGGTGAACGGCTTGACCACATAACCATTGACGCCGGCCTGGGCCGCTTCAATGATCTGGTCGCGCTTGGCTTCAGCAGTCACCATCAGTACCGGCATGCTTTTCAGCTTGTCACTGGCACGCACTTTACGCAGCAGGTCGATGCCGGACATGCCCGGCATGTTCCAGTCGGTCACCAGGAAGTCGTAGTGACCGTTCTCCAGCATTGGCAACGCCGTGGTGCCGTCATCGGCTTCGTCGGTGTTGGTGAAACCCAGGTCACGCAACAGGTTCTTGATGATCCGCCGCATCGTCGAAAAGTCGTCAACGATGAGGATTTTCATGTTCTTGTCCAATTAGACCTCCAAGCAGTCTCAAACGCGCTCGGCCTACCGAGCACGCACTCATTCAATTCGGTACAACGTGGAAAACGACTGCAACGACAGCGGGCTCAACGCGCCCGCCATTCCCCCAGGCGGCTGCGCAGGCGCGCGGCACACTGGCTGTGCAACTGGCTGACCCGCGACTCGCTGACCCCCAGCACCTCACCGATTTCCTTAAGGTTCAGCTCTTCGTCGTAGTACAGCGCCAGCACCAGGCGCTCACGCTCCGGCAGGTTGGCGATAGCCTCGGTCAGGGCAGCCTGGAAGCGCTCCTCCTCCAGGCCGCGCGCAGGTTCGACCTGGCCACTGGCGCCATCCTCATGCAGCCCTTCGTGCTCGCCGTCCTGCAACAGGTCGTCGAAGCTGAACAGGCGGCTGCCCAGGGTATCGTTCAAGATCCCGTAGTAATCATCGAGACTCAATTGGAGTTCGGCAGCAACTTCATGATCTTTAGCGTCACGGCCTGTTCTGGCTTCAACCGCACGCATGGCATCACTGACCATACGGGTGTTGCGGTGTACCGAACGCGGCGCCCAATCGCCTTTGCGCACTTCGTCCAGCATGGCGCCGCGGATGCGGATGCCGGCGTAAGTCTCAAAGCTGGCACCCTTGCTGGCGTCGTATTTGTTGGCCACTTCCAGCAGGCCGATCATGCCGGCCTGGATCAGGTCCTCGACCTGCACGTTGGCCGGCAAGCGCGCCAAGAGGTGGTAGGCGATGCGCTTGACCAGCGGGGCGTAGCGTTCGATCAGCTCGTACTGGGCGTCCTTCGACGCCCGGCTGTACATCTTGAAGCCACTGGCGTTCATAGCACGGGTCCCGCGCTGGTGGGTTGCACCAAGCGCTCGACAAAGAACTCCAGATGGCCGCGCGGGTTGGCCGGCAGCGGCCAGCTGTCGACCTTCTGGGCAATCGCCTTGAAAGCCAGCGCACACTTGGAGCGAGGGAAGGCTTCGTAGACGGCACGCTGCTTCTGTACCGCCTTGCGCACGCACTCGTCGTACGGCACGGCACCCACGTACTGCAGGGCAACGTCAAGGAAGCGGTCGGTGACCTTGGTCAGCTTGGCAAACAGGTTGCGCCCTTCCTGCGGGCTCTGCGCCATGTTGGCCAACACACGGAAACGGTTCATGCCGTAGTCGCGGTTGAGCAGCTTGATCAAGGCGTAGGCATCGGTAATCGAGGTAGGTTCATCACACACCACCAACAGCACTTCCTGGGCGGCGCGAACGAAGCTGACCACCGAGTCACCGATACCCGCAGCGGTATCGATCACCAACACATCGAGGTTGTCGCCGATTTCGCTGAACGCCTGGATCAACCCGGCGTGCTGGGCCGGGGCCAGGTGCACCATGCTCTGGGTGCCCGAGGCTGCCGGCACGATGCGCACACCGCCAGGGCCCTGCAGCATCACGTCACGCAGCTCGCAACGCCCTTCAATGACATCGGCGAGGGTACGTTTGGGGGCAAGGCCCAGCAACACGTCGACATTGGCCAGGCCCAGGTCGGCGTCCAGCAGCATGACCCTGCGGCCAAGCTCGGCCAGCGCCAGGGACAAGTTGACTGAAACGTTAGTCTTGCCGACGCCACCTTTGCCACCGGTTACGGCGATCACCTGTACGGGATGCATGCTACCCATGTCTGTTCTTTACCTTGTCTCGCTGGGACTCAGGCCACACGTAGGGCAATTCTGCGTGCCCCTTGGCATAGCGACTTTGCACACGCTTCATGGTCAACCCGCTCGCCGTGGGTTGTGATAGAGATCAGCGAACATGTCGGCCATGGCCTCTTCGCTGGGCTCGTCCTGCTGCTGCACATTCACCGCCCGCGTGACCAACTGGTGGCCCCGCGGCAAGTGCAGGTCGTCAGGAATGCGTGGGCCATCGGTAAGATAGGCCACTGGCAGTTCATGACTGATGGCAAGGCTCAACACATCGCCAAGGCTTGCCGTTTCATCGAGCTTGGTCAGGATGCAACCGGCCAGGCCACAGCGCTTGTAGCTGTGGTAGGCGGCGGTCAGCACCTGCTTCTGGCTGGTGGTGGCCAGCACCAGGTAGTTCTTCGCGGCAATGCCACGCCCGGCCAGGGTTTCCAGTTGCATGCGCAGCGCAGGGTCGCTGGCCTGCAGGCCGGCAGTATCGATCAGCACCACGCGCTTGCGCAGCAGAGGCTCCAGCGCTGCTGCCAGCGACTGGCCCGGGTCGACGTACGTCACCGGCACGTTGAGGATGCGGCCCAGGGTCTTGAGCTGCTCCTGGGCGCCGATACGGAAGCTGTCCATGCTCACCAGCGCCAGGTTCTGCGCGCCGTACTTGAGCACGTAGCGCGCGGCCAGCTTGGCCAGGGTGGTGGTCTTGCCCATGCCCGCCGGGCCCACCACGGCGATCACGCCGCCCTCTTCGATCGGCTCGATTTCAGGTATTTCGATCATCCGCGCCAAGTGAGCCAGCAGCATGCGCCAGGCCTGGCGCGGCTCTTCGATCTCGGCGGTCAGGTCCAGCAACTCGCGGGCAATCGGCCCCGACAGGCCGATGCGCTGCAGGCGGCGCCAAAGGTTGGCCTGCTGCGGCTTGCTGCCCTGCAGCTGATTCCAGGCCAGTGAACCGAGTTGCACTTCCAGCAACTCGCGCAGGCCCGACAGTTCGGAACGCATGGCATCGAACAGGCGCGGATCAACCGGTGCAGCAGCCGTTGCGGCGGCGGCCTCAGGGGCCTCGACATGCGGCTCGATCAACGGTTCGGCAGCGGTCAAAGATTGCCCGGCGAACAATTGGCGGTTGTTGTCGCTGCTGTCCTGACGGTGGTCCAGCTCAGCCTGGGCACTGGCAATGCGCGTATGGGTCTTGCGCAGTTCTTGTTCCAGCTCGGCGTTGGGCACACGCGGGGCCAGGGCGGACAGCTTGTAGTCCAGCGCGGCCGTCAGTTCGACACCACCGGCAATGCGACGGTTGCCAATGATCGCGGCATCGGCGCCCAGCTCGTCACGGACCAGCTTCATGGCCTGACGCATATCGGCGGCGAAAAATCGCTTAACTTGCATTATCCCCTACCTCAGCCGTTAGGGCCCACGGTGGCAACGATGGTGACTTGCTTGTTGTCAGGTATTTCCTGATACGCCAGAACATGCAAATTCGGTACAGCCAGGCGACCGAAACGCGACAACATGGCGCGGATCGGGCCGGCGACCAGCAGAATGGCCGGCTGACCCTGCATTTCCTGGCGCTGGGCCGCCTCGATCAGCGAACGTTGCAGCTTCTCGGCCATGCTTGGCTCCAGAAGAACACCGTCTTCCTGACCCTGCCCGGCCCTTTGCAGACTATTCAGCAAAATCTGTTCCAACCTTGGCTCCAGGGTAATCACTGGCAGCTCCGACTCAACGCCGACAATGCTTTGCACGATGGCGCGACACAATCCGACGCGCACCGCCGCCACCAGCGCGGCGGTATCTTGACTCTTGCCGGCGTTGTTCGCGATGGCCTCGGCAATACTGCGAATATCGCGCACTGGCACCTGTTCAGACAACAGTGCTTGCAGCACCTTGAGCAGCCCCGACAAGGAAATGACACCCGGCACCAGCTCTTCTGCAAGTTTAGGCGATGCCTTGGCAAGTACTTGCAGCAGTTGCTGAACCTCTTCGTGGCCAATCAGCTCGTGGCAATGTTTCTGCAGGATCTGGTTGAGGTGGGTGGCCACAACGGTACTGGCATCGACCACGGTGTAGCCCAGCGACTGCGCCTGGGAGCGCTGGCCGACGTCGATCCAGACCGCCTCCAGGCCAAACGCCGGATCGCGCGCGGCAATACCGTTGAGGGTGCCGAACACCTGCCCCGGGTTGATCGCCAGCTCGCGGTCCGGATAGATCTCCGCCTCGGCCAGAATCACCCCCATCAGGGTCAGGCGATAGGCGCTGGGTTGCAGGTCGAGGTTGTCACGAATGTGCACGGTGGGCATCAGGAAACCCAGGTCCTGCGACAGTTTCTTTCGCACGCCCTTGATCCGCGCCAGCAACTGGCCGCCCTGGTTGCGGTCGACCAGCGGGATCAGCCGATAGCCAACCTCCAGGCCGATCATGTCGATGGGGGTGACGTCGTCCCAACCCAGCTCCTTGGTTTCCAGCGCGCGCTGTGGCGAGGGCAGCAGGTCCTGCTGGCGCTGCGCCTCTTCCAGGGCTTTGACCTTGACCTGCTGCTGTTTCTTCCACACCAGGTAGGCGCCCCCACCGGCCAGCAGACCGAGGCTGAGGAACGCCACGTGCGGCATGCCCGGCACCAGCCCCATGACAATCATCAACCCGCCAGACACCGCCAGGGCCTTGGGCGAATCGAACATCTGCCGATTGATCAGCTTGCCCATGTCCTCGGAGCCCGACGCGCGGGTCACCATGATCGCGGCGGCGGTGGACAGCAGCAGTGATGGCAATTGCGCCACCAAACCGTCACCGATGGTCAGCAAGGCGTACACCTTGCCGGCCTCCGTGAAACTCATGCCGTGCTGCATCATGCCGATCAATATGCCGCCGATCAGGTTGATGAAGAGGATCAGCAAGCCAGCGATGGCGTCGCCGCGCACGAACTTGCTGGCACCGTCCATAGAACCGTAGAACTCGGCCTCCTGCGCCACCTCGGCACGGCGGTGCTTGGCCTGGGCCTGGTCGATCAGGCCGGCATTGAGGTCGGCGTCGATGGCCATCTGCTTGCCAGGCATGGCGTCGAGGGTGAAACGCGCACTCACTTCCGAGATACGCCCGGCACCCTTGGTCACCACCACGAAGTTGATGATCATGAGGATGGCGAACACCACGGCACCGACCACGTAGTTACCACCGATCACCACCTCACCGAAGGCCTGGATCACTTTACCGGCAGCGCCATGGCCCTCCTGACCATGCAGCATGACCACACGGGTGGACGCCACGTTCAGGGCCAGGCGCAACAACGTGGCCACCAGCAAAATGGTCGGGAACGCAGCAAAGTCGAGGGGGCGCAGGGCGTATACACAGACCAGCAGCACCACGATCGACAGGGCGATGTTGAAGGTGAAGAACACGTCGAGCAGGAACGGCGGTATCGGCAACATCATCATTGCCAACATCACCAGCAGCAACAGCGGCACACCCAGGTTGCCCCGGCCGAGCCCGGCCAGGTTGTTACGGGCGTTGCTGATTAACTGAGTGCGATCCACCGCGAGTCCTCTTGATGCAAAACTTTGACGCCCAGGGGGCGCCTGGGCGTGGCTCTGCAAGAAGCTTTCCAACTTTGCTCGGCGAGGGATTTATGTTGCTGTACCGGCCCTTTCGCGGGTAAACCCGCTCCTACGACGGCCTGTGCCCACCACCGACCTGCGCCCACCACCGTGGTAGGAGCGGGTTTACCCGCGAATACGGTAGCGGCGGCAACGGTGAACGGCGGGTGGAAATTGGCCAGCAGGACCGGCCCTTTCGCGGGTAAACCCGCTCCTACGACGGCCTGCGCCCAACCACCGACATGTGTCCACCACCGTGGTAGGAGCGGGTTTACCCGCGAATACGGTAGCGGCGGCGACGGTGAACGGTGGGTGGAAATTGGCCAGCAGGACCGGCCCTTTCGCGGGTAAACCCGCTCCTACGACGGCCTGCGCCCAACCACCGATCTGTGTCCACCACCGTGGTAGGAGCGGGTTTACCCGCGAATACGGTAGCGGCGGCGACGGTGAACGGTGGGTGGAAATTGGCCAGCAGGGCCGGCCCTTTCGCGGGTAAACCCGCTCCTACGACGGCCTGTGCCCAGCCACCGACCTGTGTCCACCACCGTGGTAGGAGGGGGTTTACCCGCGAATACGGTAGCGGCGGCGACGGTGAACGGTGGGTGGAAATTGGCCAGCAGGGCCGGCCTCTTCGCGGGTGAACCCGCTCCTACGACGCCTGTGCCCAACCACCGACCTGCGCCCACCACCGTGGTAGGAGCGGGTTTACCCGCGAATACGGTAGCGGCGGCGACGGTGAACGGTGGGTGGAAATTGGCCAGCAGGGCCGGCCTCTTCGCGGGTGAACCCGCTCCTACGACGGCCTGTGCCCAACCACCGACCTGTGTCCACCACCGTGGTAGGAGCGGGTTTACCCGCGAATACGGTGGCGGCGGCAACGGTGAACGGGGGTGGAAATTGGCCAGCAGGGCCGGCCTCTTCGCGGGTGAACCCGCTCCTACGACGCCTGTGCCCAACCACCGACCTGTGTCCACCACCGTGGTAGGAGCGGGTTTACCCGCGAATACGGTAGCGCCGGCAACGGTGAACGGCGGGTGGAAATTGGCCAGCAGGACCGGCCCTTTCGCGGGTAAACCCGCTCCTACACGACGGCCTGCGCCCAACCACCGACATGTGTCCACCACCGTGTAGGAACGGGCCCGCCCGCGAAAGGGCCTGAAGCCGTGACACAAGGTCAACTGTCACGCCGCAAATCCGGCGGGATCGGCAGGTCGTCTTTCAGCGGCTCCGGCCGCTTGCCCTTGCCAGCCCGGTACTGCCGGATCTGGAACACATACGCCAGCACCTGCGCCACCGCCAGATACAACCCCGCCGGGATCTCCTGCTCAAGTTCGGTGGAGTAATAGATCGCCCGCGCCAGCGCCGGCGACTCGAGGATCTGGATGTTGTGCTCCACGCCAATTTCACGAATCTTCAACGCCATGAAATCGCTACCCTTGGCCAGCAGCAACGGCGCCGCACCGCCCTTCTCCGGGTCGTACTGCAAAGCCACCGCATAATGCGTCGGGTTGGTGATGATCACGTCGGCATCCGGCACCGCTGCCATCATGCGCCGCTGCGACACCTCGCGCTGCAGTTGGCGAATACGTTGCTTGACTTCGGGCTTGCCCTCGCTGTCCTTGTACTCGTCGCGCACTTCCTGCTTGGTCATCTTCATTTTCTTCTGCGTCTGGTACAGCTGGAACGGCACATCTGCTGCGGCAATCAGCAACAGCCCGGCTGACATCCACAAGGCACTCCAGCCCACCACCTGCAAGCTGTGGATGATCGCCTGCTCCAGCGGCTCATTGGCAATCGACAGCAAGGCCTGGCGGTCGCTGGACAGCACCAGCACCGCCACCACCAGAATCACGAAGAATTTGGCCAGCGCCTTGAGCAATTCAGTCAGGGCCTGCATCGAGAACATGCGCTTGATCCCCGACAGCGGGTTCATGCGGCTGAATTTGGGCTGCAGCAAGCTGCCCGAGAACAGGAAGCCGCTAAGCGCGATGGGCGCCACGAAGGAAATCACGAACAGCAGGATCAGCACCGGCTGCACCGCCCAGATGGCCATCTTGCCCGAGGCCAGCAGGAAGGCCCCCATCGCCCGCTCGTCGACGATGATGTCGCGGGTCAGACTGAAGTTCATACGCATCAACGCCAGCAGTGTTTCGGCCAAGTGACCACCGAATGCCAGCAAGCCACCGGCACCCGCCAGGGTCACCGCCAATGTGTTCAGCTCCTTGGAACGGGCGACCTCGCCCTTCTCGCGGGCGTCGCGCTTGCGCTTCTCAGTGGGGTCTTCTGTCTTGTCCTGACCGCTCTCGCTTTCCGCCATGCTCAGCGCACCCTCGCCAGCTCACGCAGCCATTGCAGCGTTTCGCTGGCCAATGCCTGATAGTGGGACAGTACATCGGCCAGGCCGACCCAGAAGATGAACATGCCCATGACCAGGGTCAGCGGGAAGCCGATGGAGAAAATGTTCAGCTGCGGCGCGGCGCGGGTCATTACGCCAAAGGCAATGTTCACCACCAGCAGCGCAGCGATCACCGGCAGAATCAACAGCAGGCCGGCACCGAACACCCAGCCCATGCGCCCGGCCAGCTCCCAGAAGTGGTTGACCACCAGCGCACTCCCCACCGGCAGGGTGGTAAAACTTTCGGTCAGTACCTCGAACACCACCAGGTGGCCGTTCATCAGCAGGAACAGCACACTCACCAGCATGGTCATGAACTGGCTGATTACCGTGACGTTGACACCATTGGCGGGGTCGACCATCGAGGCGAACGCCATGCCCATCTGTACCGCGACGATTTGCCCGGCCACCACGAAAGCCTGAAACAGCAACTGCAAGGCCAGGCCAAACAGCGCACCGACGATGATCTGCTCGGCGCACAGCAGCATACCGCGCAGGCTTAACGGGTCGAACTCGGGCAACGGCGGCAATGCCGGCACGATCACCACAGTAACTGCCACCGCCACGTACAGGCGAATCCGCGCCGGCAACATGCGGGTACCGAAAATCGGCATGGTCATCAGCACAGCAGTCACCCTGAACAACGGCAGGATGAAGGTAGCGACCCAGGTGCCAATCTGCGTGTCGGTCAGCTCCAGCATCGCCGCGTCAACCAATGAGCTGCGGGATGTTGGTGTAAAGGGTGGTGAAGTACTCCATGAACTTCTGCACCAGCCACGGCCCGGCGACGATCAGCGTGATCAGCATCACCAGCAGGCGCGGCAAAAAGCTCAAGGTCTGTTCGTTGATCTGCGTGGCAGCCTGGAACATTGCCACCACCAGGCCCACCAACAGGCTCGGCACCACCAGCACGGCGACCATGAGGGTGGTCAGCCACAGGGCATCACGAAACAGGTCGACAGCTACTTCAGGTGTCATCGGCGGCTCTCCTTGACGGCGTCAGACGCCGCCGAAACTGCTGGCCAGAGTGCCCATGATCAACGCCCAGCCATCGACCAGCACGAACAGCATGATCTTGAACGGCAGCGAAATGATCAGCGGCGACAGCATCATCATACCCATGGCCATCAGCACACTGGCCACGACCATGTCGATGATCAGGAACGGGATGAAGATCATGAAACCGATCTGGAACGCCGTCTTCAGCTCGGAAGTGACGAACGCCGGCACCAGGATCGTCAGCGGCACCTGGTCGGGGCCGGCGATGTCGGTACGCTTGGACAGGCGCATGAACAGGTCGAGGTCGCTTTGCCGGGTTTGCGCCAGCATGAAGTCCTTGAGCGGCCCCTGGGCCTTGTCGATAGCCTGCTGGGCAGTCATCTGCTCCTTCAGGTACGGCTGCAGCGCGTCCTGGTTCACCCGATCGAACACCGGGGCCATGATGAACATGGTCAGGAACAGCGCCATGCCGGTCAACAGCTGGTTGGACGGTGTCTGCTGCAGGCCCAGGGCCTGGCGCAGGATCGAGAACACGATGATGATGCGGGTAAAGCTGGTCATCAGGATGACGAACGCCGGGATGAAGCTCAGCGCGGTCATGATCAGCAGGATTTGCAGGCTGACCGAATATTCCTGCTGCCCGTCCGGGGTGTTGGACAGGGTGATGGCCGGGATCGACAGCGGGTCGGCGGCCAGGGCCAGCGGCGCAGCCAACAGCAGCGCCAGAGTCAACAACGTACGCAGCGCGCCGCTCATCACTTGTTGTCCTTAGGGTCCTTGCCCATCAGCTCCATCAGCCGCTGGGCAAACTCCGGCGTCGCCTGACGGACGCTTGCCGGCACTTCCACGGGTTCGGCCAGTACGTGCAGGGCCTCGATACTGCCGGGGGTATGGCCGATCAGGATCTGCTCCTTGCCCACCTGCACCAGCAGCAGGCGGTCACGCGGGCCGATGGCACGACTGCCGACAATCTCGATCACCTGCCCACCCTTCACTGCGGTGCTCTGCAGGCGCCGCAGCAGCCAGGCCAGGAAGAAGATCAGGCCCACCACCAGCAGCAGGCCCAGGACCATCTGCGCCAGCTGCCCGCCGAGACTGCCAGGTTGAGCCGCCGGGGTGGCCGCTGGCGTGGCCGCGGCCATGCAGACGTGGCTGGCGAACAGCGCCGCAACTGCGGCGATGGCGCGCATCGTGCCCTTCACTCAGCGCAGCTTCTTGATACGTTCGCTGGGGCTGATCACGTCGGTCAGGCGAATGCCGAACTTTTCGTTGACCACAACCACTTCGCCATGGGCGATCAGCGTGCCGTTGACCAGCACGTCGAGCGGCTCGCCGGCCAGGCGGTCGAGCTCGATCACCGAGCCCTGGTTGAGCTGCAGCAAGTTGCGGATGTTGATCTCGGTACTGCCCACCTCCATGGAAATGTTCACCGGGATGTCCAGGATCACGTCCAGGTTCGGGCCTTCGAGGCTGACATTTTCGTTCGGCTTCGGCGAGCTGGCGAATTCTTCCATCGGCAGGCGGCCAGGGCCGCTGCTGCTGCCGGTGTCCCCGCCCAGCAGTGCATCGATGTCGGCCTGCCCGGCTGAACCGGTTTCTTCCAACGCTGCGGCCCACTCATCGGCCAGTGCCTGGTCCTCTGGGGAGGTGATCTCGTTTTCGTTAGCCATGATTTCCTCGACAGGCATTCAATTCGTTGTAAGCGACCGGCACACCGTCAGCGGCGTTCGATCGGGTCGATGATCTGCAGGGCCAAATTGCCCTTGTGCGAGCCCAGCCGCGCCTTGAACGCGGGCACCCCGTTAGCGCGCAGCACCAGGTGCTCGGGCAGCTCGACCGGGATCACGTCACCCGGCTGCATGTGCAAAATGTCGCGCAGCTTCAACTGGCGCCGGGCGACCGTGGCGCTCATCGGCACGGCCACGTCCAGCACGTCCTCGCGCAGGGCCTTGACCCAGCGCTCGTCCTGGTCGTCCAGGTCCGACTGGAAACCGGCATCGAGCATTTCCCGCACCGGCTCGATCATCGAGTACGGCATGGTCACATGCAGATCGCCGCCACCGCCGTCCAGTTCGATGTGGAAGGTGGACACCACCACCGCCTCGCTGGGGCCGACAATGTTGGCCATGGCCGGGTTGACCTCGGAGTTCATGTACTCGAAGGTGACCGGCATGATCGCCTGCCAGGCTTCCTTGAGGTCGACGAAACACTGGTCCAGCACCATGCGCACCACGCGCAGTTCGGTCGGGGTGAATTCACGCCCTTCGATCTTGGCGTGACGGCCGTCGCCGCCAAAGAAGTTGTCCACCAGCTTGAACACCAGCTTCGCGTCAAGGATGAACAGCGAAGTGCCGCGCAGCGGCTTGATCTTGACCAGGTTGAGGCTGGTGGGCACGTACAGCGAGTGCACGTATTCACCGAACTTCATTACCTGCACGCCACCCACGGCCACGTCTGCGGAGCGGCGTAGCAGGTTGAACATGCTGATACGGGTGTAGCGGGCGAAGCGTTCGTTGATCATTTCCAGGGTCGGCATGCGACCCCGTACGATCCGATCCTGGCTGGTCAGGTCGTAGCTCTTGATGCTGCCAGGCTCGGATGCACTCTCGGTCTGCACCAGACCGTCGTCGACGCCGTGCAACAGGGCATCAATTTCATCCTGGGACAGCAGGTCCTGTACGGCCATTGCGGACTCCTACTGCAATACGAAATTGGTGAACAGCAACTGGTCAACGACCGGCTTGCCGACTTCCTTCTGCGCCACTTCCTGGACCACTGCGGTGGCCTTCTGGCGCAACATCTCCTGCCCTACCGGGCTGCTGGCCAGGGCGTCGAACCCTTGCCCGGAGAACATCATCACCAGGTTGTTGCGGATCACCGGCATGTGCACCTTGAGCGCATCCAGATCGGCCTGGTTACGCGCCTGCAGGGTGATGCTCAACTGCATGTAGCGCTGACGGCCGTTCTGGTTGAAGTTGACCACGAAGGCAGGGGTCAGCGCTTCGTAGATCGCCGCTGGCTTGACGTTGCTGGCCGCAGCCTCGGTGGCAGGAGCCGGCTCGCTCTTGTGCATGATGAACCAGGTAGCGCCCACCGAAAGGCCGATCGCCAGCAACAGGCCTACCACGGCCAGCAGGATCAGCTTGAGTTTGCCTTTAGTGGCGGGGTCTTTGACTGCTTCGCTCTTCGCCATGCCAATAATCCGTCGTCCATCGGGGGTTCAAGGGAGGATGGCTTGGCTTGAGCAAGTGTTATGCCAGATTTTGCAGTGGATGGATTCCAGCAGGTTTGCGGTGCTGGCCTCTTCGCGGGCACGCCCGCTCCCACAGGTACCGCACAGGGTTCGAAATCAACGAAATGCCCGTGGGAGCGGGCTCGCCCGCGAAGAAGCCAGCCCAGGCCAATAGCTATCAGGCGTAGTAATCGACCGCACTGTCGCCGACAACCACCTGCCGCTCCAAAGGCCGGGCGCTGTCGACCGCCTCGGTCCCACCCTGCTCGGCCCGGCGCGCCGCCACACCGGACAGGTTGCTGCCCTGCGCCTGCCCCTGCTGCTGCTGCTGCTCGCGCGACTGGTCAGCCACGTTGACATCCGGCTGCGCCAGCCCCTGCTGGGCAAACAGTTCGCGCAGGCGGTGCACCTGGCTGTCGAGGGCATCACGTACGCCGGCGTGGCCGCTGATGAAGGTAACCTGGGTGGCCTGGTCCGCCGCAACATTGACGCGGATGTCGAGACGACCGAGCTCTGCCGGCTCCAGCTGGATATCAGCCGACTTGAGGTTCTGGCTGGACAGGTACATGACCCGGTTGACCAGGCCCTCGGCCCAAGCGTTCTGGTTCATTGGCAATGGCTGATGCAGCGGGCTCGCATTGGCCGGGACGGCGTTGGCGGTCTTGGCCGTGGCCGCCTGGGTCAGGCTGGCCAAGCGGTTGGCAAAATCATCGATGCGGGTGTCGCTACTGGCGCTCTTGGTGTCTTTCAGGCCGTCTTCAAGCAAGGCGCCAAAGGCCTTGTCACCGGATTCGGCGCTTTCGCCATCGGCATTCTCGACCAGGTTCGCCAAGGTATTGACGGCTGCCCGCCCTTCCTCGCCCTGAGCCTGGGCAGCATCAAGGGCATGTGCCGAGGTACCACCTTTGGCCTGGGCACTGTGCTCCAGCGCCAGGCGCAGGGTCGGCAGGTTGGCCAGGGGGTCAGCATCCGGGTCGAAGGCCTCCTCGGCAGACGGCTCTTCAGGCAATGTCGCAGCGACCTGGCTTTGCGCCGTGGCCGCCTGAAGCACTGGCGCCACCGCCTCGGCCTGCGCCTGGATCAGTTGCGCGCCAGGCTGGGCATCAGTGACCTGACCAGCCACCAGGCTGGCATCACGCACACCCGCATCGGCCTGGGCCGAATCATCTTCTGGCAACTTGTTGCCGTCATCGGCAACTGCAGCCTTGCCAGCCGGGTCTTTCTTGCCGCCCGTTGCCGCATCAGGCTTGTCCTTGGGCTTGGCCGGAGCGACCTTGTCATCCTGCCCGACAACCTTGTCGCGGCCCTGCCTGGCCATCATCTGGCCAAAAGCATCGCCCTTATCGCCCAGCGCCTGTAGCGGTTTGTCCGCCTGCACGGTGGCCGAACGCGAGGTCTTGGCAATGGCATTGGCTTGCAACAAAGGGTTGGGTGCGACAGGCATTGAGCGGTCTCCGCGCCAGAAACAAAAATCATCCTGGCAGAGACAGGCAAGACTCGCGCCAACTCGCCTATCAGCCTGCGGAAATACGCTGCTGCTCACCACGGTAAAAGTGCTGCACCACGACGAATTCCATGTCGATGCGGCTGATCAAGTCTTCGATACCGTACAACGGGGGCCGCCGCGCGCGCTCTTCAAGCTGTTGACACAGGCTGGCCAAAGCCACAGCGCCCATGTTGCTGCTGCTGCCCTTGAAACTATGAGCCGCCGCGCCAAGCTCCTCTGCGCTTCTGGCCGCGTGCAACTGCCCAAGACGCCGCTCTGAGTCATCGAGAAAAGTCTGCACCAACTGCAGGTAGCCATCTTCCATGACCTCACGCAGGTCACTGAGTACCTTGTGGTCAATATGCATGTCAGTCACTTGTTCACTCCTTGATCAAGCCAGATTATGCCCGAGCCAACCAGCGGCTCACCATACGAACTCCACATGCGCGCAACGCCCGCCCTCACTCCAGCGCGCGTCACTGGCCAACTGCCGCACCAGATTCAGACCGCGACCACTCAGCCCCTGATCCAGCGAAGGCCGCGAAAGCACTCGCTGCACGTCAAAGCCGGCACCGCTGTCGCGCACCTCGATCATCAGACGCCCACCGCCGCCATGCGGTTCAACCTTGAAATCGATGCTTACAAAGCCTTCGGTCAGCGAGCCCAGCCGCCGGGCGCGCTCCTGGTAATAGTCGGTAAAGCCTTGCACATCGCGCTTGAGCTGCGAGTCCAGGCCCAGCACACCATGCTCCAGCGCATTGGAATACAACTCGCTAAGCACACTGTGCAGGTTGCCCGCACGTGCGCGCAGGCCATGAATTTCCTGCAATAACTGCACCAGATACGGCACAGGGTTGAAGCGCTTAAGGCTCTCGCCGCGCACCTCGAAGGCCAGCGACCAGTCCAACGGGCTGGAACGGCCGCTGTCAGAGTAGATCATCGGTGCTGACACCCGCTCCTCGGCAGTGAACATGCGGATGTCGCACAAGCTGATGTCATCGCGCGGCTGCCCCCCAAAACGCTCCAGGGCCAGCATCAGCTCGTCGAACAACTGCACAGGGTCGCGGTTGTCGGCCAGTACCGCTCGCAGGCGCTGCACGCCAAACAGGCGTTCTTGGTCGTCGGCGGTATCGAGCACACCATCCGACAGCAACAAAAGGCGCTCGTCCGGTGCCAGCGGCAACACCTCAGTGCTGTCATCGAAGCGCTCAGCGGCCAGAATGCCCAGCGGCAGGTGCCGCGAACCCAGTACCGACAGCACCTGGCCATCCACCGACAGGCGATACCCATCGGGCATACCGCCATTCCACACCTCCACCGTGCCGCGCTGCATGCTGAGGTTGAGCAGCAGCGCACAGCAGAACATGTCTACCGGCAGGATGCGCTTGAGCTTGGCATTCATCTCGCGCAGGATCTGCGCCATGCCGTGGCCCTTGGCGGTCATGCCGTAGAACACCTCAGCCATCGGCAAGGTGCCGACCGCGGCTGGCAGGCCGTGACCGGTGAAATCGCCGAGCAGCACACGCATGTCGCCGGCCGGGGTAAATGCCGCCAGCATCAGGTCGCCATTGAACAGCGCGTAAGGCGATTGCAGGTAGCGAATGTTGGGCGCAGAAAGGCATCCAGAGTGGGCCACTTTGTCGAACACCGCCTTGGCCACCCGCTGCTCGTTAAGCAGGTGATGGTGATGCCGTGTGATCTGGTCGCGCTGCGCCAGCACGGTAGCCTGCAACCGGCGCAGACGGTCCATGGCGCGAATCTTGGCAGCGAGGATCACCGCGCTGTAGGGCTTGGCCATGAAATCATCGCCCCCCGCCTCAAGGCAACGCACCAGGCCTTCCTCTTCATTCAGCGAAGTCAGGAAAATGATCGGCACCAGCGCTTCGCCAGCCAATGCCTTGATCTGCCGCGCCGCCTCGAAGCCATCCATGACCGGCATCAGGGCGTCCAGCAGCACCAACTGGGGGCGCCGCTCGATGAACAGCGCTACCGCTTGCTCGCCGTTCTCCGCAGTGAATACCTGATGCCCCTGGCGGCGCACGATCTGCGCAAGCAGCAGGCGATCGACAGCACTGTCTTCGGCGACCAGCACGGTCAACGCCTGTTCGGCCGGCATGTCGGCGCTCAACTGATATCGAAGAGTTTTTCGAAATTGGAGATGGCGAGAATCTTGCGCACGTCGGAGCTGGCATGCACCACACGTACATCCGACTCATCACCGCCCGCGTGGTCGCGTAGCAACAGCAGCATGCCAAGCGCGGAGCTGTCGAGGTAGGTGGTATCCTTCAGGTCGACGACCACCGAATCCGGCCGCCTGGTCTGGCGTTCGTAGGCTTCGCGAAACTCCTGATGCTTGCCGAAATCGAAGCGCCCCTTGATCTTGATGGTCAGCTTTTTCCCGTCCTGCGAAAAATCAGTCTCGACTGCCATGCTAGCGATTCCTTCGATGATGGCGGATGCAACTGCTTTAAGGTTTAGCAGGCGAAGGTGGGGGTGGCAAGCGGATGCAGGCTCATGGCTTTGATGGCCTGTACCGGCCTCTTCGCGGGTAAACCCGCTCCTACATCAATCGGTGGTGTCGCCCAATACCGTGGTAGGAGCGGGTTCACCCGCGAATAGGCCGGACCTGCCAGCCAATATTCCCGGTCATACACCGTCGCAGCCGCCACCGCATTCGCGGGCAAGACCTCTCATTTGTTTCGGGCCAATTATTCCGCTGCAAGGCCTGCGGCGAACACCTATAGATGGTTTTGCCGCGGCAGGCGCTGCGACAGCTCATCCAGCAAGCGCTGCTCACGCTTGTCTTCAGCGCGCCGGGCCTCGTCCTGGTAGCGCTGCACCAGCTTGCGCAAACCCTCCACCCGGGCATAGGCCTGCTGCCAGGTACCACGCGCGTTGTTGAGGTTGTTCTGGTGCCAGACCAGGCTCTGACGCTGCTGGGTCATGGCCGTTTCCAGCTGCCCGAGAAAACGCTGGTAATTGACCAGCCAACTGCCATTGACCCCTTGCCCGCCGCGGTTGATCCACTGCAGCTGGTAATCCTCGCGAAAGCGCTCCAGCTCAGCCAGCTTGGCCTGGGCCGTGGCCACCTGCTGCTGAAAGTGGCCAAGGCGCTGAGCCGCCTTGCGCTCGGCCTCTTCGGCCATGTCCACCACCGGCGCCAGGCGCGCGGCACGCCCAGGCTGCGCCATGGCTTATCAACCTGCCGGGGGCGTGAAAATCGCCCCCAGCTGTTCGCGGCTCTGCGCCATACCCACGTTCTCGCGCAGACCCTGGCGCAGGAACTCCACCAGCTTCGATTGCAAGGCAATGGCCAGGTCGGTCTCCGGATCACCGCCGGCCACATAGGCACCCACGCTGATCAGGTCGCGGCTTTGCGACAGACGCGACCACAGTTGCTTGAACTTCTGCGCCTGGCGCAAGTGGTCGGCATCGACCACTTGGGGCATGACCCGGCTGATCGACGCTTCGATGTCGATGGCCGGGTAATGGCCTTCCTCAGCCAGCCGACGCGACAGCACAAAGTGGCCGTCTAGCACGCCCCGCGCCGAGTCGGCGATCGGGTCTTGCTGGTCGTCGCCTTCGGACAGCACGGTATAGAACGCAGTGATCGAACCACCGCCGGGTTCGCCATTGCCTGCCCGCTCGACCAGCTTGGGTAGCTTGGCAAACACCGAGGGCGGGTAACCGCGGGTGGCCGGCGGCTCGCCGATGGCCAAGGCAATTTCTCGCTGGGCCTGGGCGAAACGGGTCAACGAGTCCATCAGCAACAGCACATTCTTGCCTTTGTCGCGGAAGTATTCGGCAATGCGTGTGCAATACATGGCGGCACGCAGGCGCATCAGCGGCGCATCGTCGGCCGGCGAAGCCACCACCACCGAGCGCTTGAGGCCCTCTTCACCGAGGATATGCTCGATGAACTCCTTCACCTCGCGCCCCCGCTCACCGATCAGGCCGACCACGATGATTTCGGCTTCGGTGAAGCGGGTCATCATGCCCAGCAACACCGATTTACCCACCCCGGTACCGGCAAACAGGCCTAGCCGCTGGCCACGGCCGACGGTAAGCAGGCCGTTGATACTGCGAATACCCACATCCAGCGGCTTGCTGATAGGGTCGCGGTTGAGCGGATTGATCACCGGGCCGTCCATCGGCACCCAGTCCTCGGCCTTCATCCCGCCCTTGCCATCCAGCGCGCGGCCGGCGCCGTCGAGCACCCGGCCCAGCATGCTCATGCCCATGGGCAGGCGGCCACCGTCATCCAGCGGCACTACCCGGGCCCCCGGGGCAATCCCGACGATGCTGCCCACCGGCATCAGAAACACCTTGGGCCCGGCAAAGCCCATGACTTCAGCCTCGACCTGCACCGGGTGATAACTGTCGTCGTTGATCACCAGGCAGCGGCTGCCCACTGCTGCGCGCAGGCCTTCGGCTTCCAGGGTGAGGCCGACCATGCGCAGCAAGCGGCCTTCGACGATGGGCTGGGCCGGCAGCGCGATGGCCTCAGCGTAAGTGCCCAGGCGCTTGCCGAAGCTGGTGCGCTCAAGGTGCATCTGGGCTGTCCACGGTACGCTCGACCGGCGCATCCAGGTCTGTCGACATGTCTGGCGCTGCCGGGTGCAAGGATTGGTCATGCAAGTGGTCGAACAGCTGCGCCACCGCTTTTTCGATACGCGTCTCCATGGTGGCATCGATGCGGCTGTGGGCCGTCTCGATGCGGCAACCACCCGGCAGCAGCGCACTGTCTTCCAGCAGCCGCCAGTTCTCCTCATGGCGTTCGCGCAGGGCTTTGGCCAGCTCGAAATCCTGCGGGTTGAGGTGGATGCGGATATTGTCCGCCCCCATGGGCAGCAGCTTGAGCGCTTCGCGCAGCACCTGAGTGATCTGGCTGGAATCGTTGCGCAGCTCGCGGCCAATCACCTGGCGGCTCATGTGCGCGATCAGGTGTACCAGGCTTTTCTCGATCTGCGTGTCCTGCTCGGCGATCGGCTCCATCAGGTTGGCCATCAGCCGTTCGAGGCTGTCGAGCTTGGCTTTCAGGGCCTCTTCGGCCTCCTGCCGGACCTTGAGCTGGGTGCTGTGGAAGCCCTCGCGCTCACCGGTGGCGAAACCCTCGTTGTAGGCCTCCTGACGGATGGCTTCGAGCTCTTCCAGGGTCAGTGGCTGGACTTCTTCCAGCGGCACTTCCTCGATTTCTTCCTCGATGACCTCGGGTTCCGGCTCTGGCTCGGGCGCAGGCTCCGGTTCCGGGTCGAAGCTTGGCAGCGTCCACACGTCCACGCCCTCGAGGTCGCGGGCGCGTATCAGGTCGCTGGGGTGGTGTTCTTTGGTGGGCATGCTGTCATGTTCTCAAACCATGTTCGGCCGACACGGTCCCTTGTAGGAGCGGGTTCATCCGCGAATGCGTCGGCAGCGACAACCTCGATTGCCAGGACCGACGCCTTCGCGGGTAAACCCGCTCCTACTTAAGGCGGCGTCGGCTATGGGATCGCGAATACCTTAGATCATTTCCTCGGCGCCCTTGCCGCCGAGCACGATCTCGCCGGCCTCGGCCATGCGCCGGGCAATGGTGAGGATTTCTTTCTGCGCGGTTTCCACATCGCTGACCCGTACCGGCCCCTTGGCCTCCAGGTCGTCGCGCAGCAGCTCCGAAGCACGTTTGGACATGTTCTTGAAGATCTTGTCCTTGACCCGCTCGTCGGCGCCCTTGAGCGACACCACCAACACGTCGGAGGACACTTCGCGCAACAGCGCCTGGATGCCCCGGTCGTCGACGTCGGCCAGGTTGTTGAAGACAAACATCAAGTCTTCGATCTGCTCCGACAGGTCGCTGTCGATTTCGCGGATCGCGTCCATCAGTGCGCCTTCCACCGAGCTGTCGAGGAAGTTCATGATGTCGGCCGCCCGCTTGATGCCACCCAGGGTGGTGCGCGCGGCGTTGGAGTTGCCCGAGAACTGCTTCTCGAGAATCTGGTTCAGCTCCTTCAGCGCCGCGGGTTGCACGGTGTTCAGCGATGACACGCGCAGGACGATGTCCAGGCGCACCTTGTGGTCGAAGTTGCTCAGCACTTCACCGGCCTGGTCCGGGTCGAGGTAGGCGACCACGATGGCCTGGATCTGTGGGTGCTCGTAGCGGATCACGTCGGCCACGGCACGCGGTTCCATCCACTTGAGGCTGTCCAGGCCGCTGGTATTGCCGCCAAGCAGGATGCGGTCGACCAGGCCGTTGGCCTTGTCCTCGCCCAGAGCCTGGTTGAGCATCTTGCGAATGTACGCATCAGACCCGACGCCCAGGCTGGTCTGGTCGCCGACGATGTCGACGAACTCGCTCATCACCTGTTCGACCTGGTCACGGTGCACATTGCCCATCTGCGCCATGGCCACACCCACCCGCTGCACTTCCTTCGGGCCCATGTGCCGCAGCACCTGGGCCGCATCGGTCTCGCCCAGCGAGAGCAGGAGGATCGCCGCCTTGTCGACGCGGCTTAGCTTGGCGGTAACGGCTCGGTTATCACTCATCGGCGTTGATCCAGTCTTTCACGACCTGAGCCACACGGCCCGGGTCTTCGGCCACCAGGCCTTTGATTGCGTTGAGCTGTGCCTCGTAACCCTCGCTCGGGCTAGGCAGCAGAATGCTTGTCGGGCCACCCAGGCTGACGCGGTCGTTGGCCAGTTCGCCATCCAGACCCATCATGCCGCCCAGCTCCATGTCGCTGTCCGGGGCAGCCTGCTTGCCGCCCCCGGTAATGTTGTTCAGCACTGGCCGCAGCACGCCGAACACCAGCACCAGGATGAACACCACACCCAGCACCTGCTTGACGATATCCCAGAACCACGGCTGCTGGTAGAAGGCGATGTCGGCGATTTCCTCGCCACGGTCGGCGGCGAACGGCACGTTGATCACCGTCACGCTGTCGCCACGGCTGGCATCGAAGCCGACGGCGTCCTGTACCAGGCGGGTAAAGCGCGCCAGGTCCTCGGCGCCCCACGGTGCCCGCGTAGTATCGCCAGTGGCCGGGTCGATCTTGACCTGGTCGTCCACCACCACCGCTACCGACAGGCGGGTCATGCGCCCCTGCTGCTGGCGGGTGTGGCTGATGGAACGGTCCAGCTCGAAGTTCTTGGTGCTTTGCTGACGTTTGTCTGACGGGTACGGTGCGAGCATCGGCTGGCCGGTGGCCGGGTCCATGATCTGCTGGCCGTTGGCATCCACCAGCGGCTGGCCAGGTTGAATGGCTGCAGCCGGGGTAGCCGCGCCACCGGTGGTCTGCGGTGCCGAAGCGGCGCCTGGCGGCTGGTTGCTCAGCGCGCCAGGCACGCCTTGCGGGCCTTGGCTGCTGGCACGCTGTTCGTCGACTGACTGCTCGCTGCGCAACGCCGGCTGATCGGGGTTGAACTGTTCGGAGGTGGACTCGACCGCGCTGAAGTCAAGGTCGGCGGACACTTCGGCCTTGTAGCGGTCGTTGCCCAGCACCGGCTGTAGGATATTGTGCACGCGCTGGGTGAGCATGCTTTCCACCCGGCGGCTGTAGTCGAACTGCTTGCCAGCCTGGGTCAGCGCGGAATCCTGAATCTGATCGGACAGCAGGTTGCCCTTCTGGTCGACGACGGTGACCTGGGACTTGTCCAGTTCCGGCACACTGGTGGCGACCAGGTTGACGATGGCCATCACCTGCCCGGCTTCCAGTGCGCGGCCTGGGTAAAGCTCGACCAGTACCGAGGCGCTGGGCTTGCGCTCATCACGCACGAACACCGAACTTTTCGGAATGGCCAGGTGCACGCGCGCGGCCTTGACGTTGTTGAGGCTGGAAACGGTACGGGCCAGTTCGCCTTCCAGGCTGCGGCGGTAACGGGTGGCTTCCATGAACTGGCTGGTACCCAGGCCCTGCTCCTTGTCGAGCAGCTCGAAGCCGACATTGCCGTCGCTCGGCGCCACACCGGCGGCTGCCAGTTTCAGGCGCGCACGGGAGAGGTCGTCGGCCTTGACCAGCAGGGCCCCCGAGTTGGGCTCCACGTTATAGGAGATGTCAGCAGCGGCCAGGGTGTCCATGACCTGCTTGGTGTCCATGCCCGACAGGCTGCCGTACAACGGACGGTAATCGGGTTGTTGCGACCACAGCACCACGGCAAAGCCGATGGCCACGCTGGCCGCCAGGCCGACCATGAGGCCGATCTGGCGCAGCATGGGCATCTGCGAGATATTTTCCAGAAACGCCATGCCAAACAGCGGCGGCTTGGCCGCTGGCGAGCCAGCTTTGGCGGGGGCGTTTTCGACGACTGCTTCAGCCATGGGTTACATCCGTCCTCAAACCGGCATCTGCATGATGTCCTGATACGCCTGGACCAGCTTGTTGCGTACCTGGGTCATGGCTTGCATCGACACGCTGGCCTTTTGTGAAGCGATCATCACGTCAGTCAGGTCGACGCCGCTCTTGCCGATTTCGAACGCGTTGGCCAGTTGGGTCGAGGCCTGCTGCGTCTCATGCACCTTGCCGATGGCCTGGCCGAGCATGTCGGCGAAGGTACTTTGCCCTGGCGCCAACTCGGGGGCGGCGGTTACCTTGGGCAGCGACATGGCATCGGCCTGCATGGCCCGCATGTCCAGCATCAGACGATTGAATTCAACACCTTGGCTCATGACCCTTCTCTCTCCTGCGGCCGCATTTTTTTGACAGTCATGCGGCGAATGACCTACCTAAAGCAACAAAGGTGCCAGCCTACAGAGTTCAGGCAACACAACCCCTGTGGGGGCGGGTTCACAACGGAGCAGAGGGTCAGCCGAACAGACTGGCCTCGACGTCAAACCCGGCATCGCGCATCTGCGCCAGCTTGTAGCGTAACGTACGCGGACTGATCCCCAGGCGTTCGGCCGCCTCTTTGCGGCGGCCGCGCTCGGCGCGCAGGGTGTCGATGATCATCTGGTACTCGTGGCGACGCATGTCATCCCCCAGGCCGCCGGCATCAGCCACCACCTCGAGAGATGGCTCGGTGCCGGCCGACAATGGAATGGCGCCTGCCAGACAAAAATCCGCCGCCTCGATCACGCCCCCCTGCTGCAGAATCAACGCCCGCTGCAGGGCGTTGTCCAGTTCGCGCACGTTGCCCGGCCAGGCATATGCCTGCAGGCAGGCCCGAGCCGCTGGCGAGAGGCGCACCGGGGCATGCTTCATCTTGGCCACATGGCGCGCCAGCAATCGCTCGGCCAGTTGCAGGATATCGCCCGGCCGCTCACGCAGCGGGCGCCAGGCCAGCGGGAACACCGACAGGCGGTAGTACAGGTCTTCGCGGAAGCGCCCGGCCGCCACTTCGCCGGCCAGGTCGCGGTTGGTGGTGGCCAGCACCCGAATATCCAGGCTGATCGGCTTGCGCCCGCCTACCCGCTCCACCTCGCGCTCCTGCAGCACACGCAGCAGCTTGGCCTGCAAGGCCATGGGCATTTCCGATATTTCGTCCAGCAGCAGGGTGCCGCCTTCGGCCTGCTCGAACTTGCCAGCCTGAGCCGCGATAGCGCCGGTGAAGGCACCCTTCTCGTGGCCGAACAGGGTGGCCTCGAGCATGTTGTCGGGGATCGCCGCGCAGTTGATCGCCACAAAGGGCTGCGCCGCACGCGGCGACTGCTGGTGAATGTAGCGCGCCAGCACTTCCTTGCCAGTACCGGACTCGCCGGAAATCAGCACGGTCGAGTCACTGCGCGCCACACGGGCCGCCAGCTCCAGCAACTGGCGACTGGCCGGCTCGCAAGCCACCGGCCCTTCTTCGCCGGTGACCCGCCCGGCGGCATGCCGCTCCACGAGGCTGAGCAGCGCCTTGGGCTCGAACGGCTTGACCAGGTAGTCGGCGGCGCCTTGACGCATGGCCTCGACCGCACGCTCGACAGCAGCATGCGCCGTCATCAACAGCACCGGCAACTGTGGCTGCTGGCGGCGCAACTGGCTCAGCAACTGGTGCCCGTCCATACCGGGCATGTTGACGTCACTGACCACCAGGCTGAACGCGTCATCCAGTACCGCCTCCAGCGCTTCTTCGGCACTGCCCACCGCCTGATAGGCGAACCCGCCGATTTCCAGGGTATCGCCCAGCGCCTGGCGCAATACGCGGTCATCCTCGACCAGCAGCACCTTGATTGCCATTACACCCCCTCCGCCAATTGCCCGTCGATCAACGGCAGCTCTACCCGCACGCAGGTACCACGGCCGACTTTCGAGCGCAGGTTGATCGTGCCCTGATGCGCACGCACCACCGCCTTGACCACGGCCAGGCCCAGGCCGGTACCGGTGGCCTTGGTGGTAAGGAACGGCTCGCCCAAACGGCCGAGCAAGCCTGCATCGATGCCGCTGCCGGCATCGCTGACACACAGGTGCAAGCTACGTTCGCGGCGGTACAGGTGCACCTTCAGCCGTGCAGGGCCATCGCTGGCCTGCAGGGCATTTTCAATCAGGTTGAGCAAGGCGCCGACCAGCGTGTCGCGGTTGCACAGCAACTCGCCCAGATGACTGTCGCACTGCCAGCGCACGGCATGCCCCTGCACATGTGCCTGGGCCGCCTGTTGCAGGGCCTGGAACAGCGCTTTCGGGGTCACCCGATCCCCCAGCGGCAACTCGCCACGGGCAAACACCAGCATGTCGCGCACCTGGTGTTCCAGCTCGTGCAGGCGCTCCTTCAAGGTCGCGGCGAACCGCAGGCGGGTTTCCGCGCTCAGCGCTTGCTCGCTATCGGCCAGGTGGCTGGCATACAGCATGGCTGCCGACAGCGGCGTGCGAATCTGATGGGCCAGCGAGGCAACCATGCGCCCCAAGGACGACAGGCGCTCGTGGCGAGCCAGTTGATCCTGGAGGCGACGGGTTTCAGTCAGGTCGTTTAGCAGCACCAACTGGCCAGGCTCGGCATCCAGCGAGCGGGTGGCAATCGACAGGCGGCGGCCGTCGCGCAGCGAGACTTCGTGGCCGTCGTCCTTGCGCGGGGCAAAGCTACGGGCGATCACCTGGCGCCACAACTGGCCGATCAGAGGATCGCCGAGCAACTCGCAGGCGGCCGGGTTGGCTTCGCGCACCAGGCCTTGGCCGTCGATCACGATCACCCCACCGGGCAGCAAGTCCAGCAGGTTCTGCAGGCGGTTGGCCAGGCGCTCCTTTTCGCTCAGTTCGTCGATGCGCTGGGCGCTGACCACGGCCAGCTCACCTTTGAGCTCACTGACCCGGGCTTCGAGCAGGCTGTAGGACTGGCTCAGCTGGCTGGACACCTGGTTGAACAGGGCAAAGGCTTGCGCGATACCCTGGCCGCTGTCCTGCGCGACCGGGGTTTGCCCCTGCTGATCAGGGGCTCGTGATACGTGGGCGGCCTGGGGCATCGTGCTCTCTCGCGTGGCTGACCGTCATAAAAACGGTGTGTTGCCAGCGGTGTAGCAATAGCCGTGCCGGAGATAGGGATTTGTGCCGGCCTCTTCGCGGGCAAGCCCGCTCCCACAGGATCGATACACATCTTCAATTCGGTGATATCCCTGTGGGAGCGGGCTTGCCCGCGAAGAGGCCGGCATAGGCAACCGCCAGGCTTCAATCTTCCGCCTGTTCCTCGCCGCCCTGGCGGCTCATGCCGTACTTGCGCATCTTCTCGACCAGGGTGGTACGGCGAATACGCAAACGTTCAGCCGCGCGCGCAACGATACCGTTGGCATCGTCCAGCGCCTGCTGGATCAGCCCCTGCTCCAGGCTACCCAGGTAGTCCTTGAGGTCCAGGCCTTCGGGCGGCAGCATGGCGTGGTTGCTGAAGTTTGGTGTGTGGCCATTGATCGCCACGCGCTCTTCCAGGTCGCTGCGCAGGCTGTCGACCATCTGCTCGTCTTCGTCATCGACATAGCGGAATTTCTTCGGCAGTTCCGACACGCCAATGACCCCGTACGGGTGCATGATCGCCATGCGCTCGACCAGGTTGGCCAGCTCGCGCACGTTGCCCGGCCAGCCGTGACGACACAGCGACATGATCGAGGCGGAATTGAAGCGAATGGAGCCGCGCTTCTCGTGCTCCATGCGCGAAATCAGCTCGTTCATCAGCAACGGGATGTCTTCCACGCGCTCACGCAGCGGTGCCATCTCGATAGGGAACACGTTCAGGCGGTAGTACAGGTCTTCGCGAAAGGTACCGTCCTCGATCATGTTCTCGAGGTTTTTGTGCGTCGCAGCGATGATGCGCACGTCGATGCTCTGGGTCTTGTTGCTACCCACGCGCTCGAAGGTACGCTCCTGCAGCACACGCAGCAGCTTGACCTGCATCGGCAACGGCATGTCGCCGATTTCGTCGAGGAACAGAGTACCGCCGTTGGCCAGCTCGAAACGCCCGGCACGGCTGGTGATGGCCCCGGTAAAGGCGCCCTTCTCGTGGCCGAACAGTTCGCTTTCCAGCAGCTCGGCCGGGATCGCGCCACAGTTGACCGGCACGAACGGCGCTTCGCGGCGCTTGGAATGGTAGTGCAGGTTGCGCGCTACCACTTCCTTACCGGTGCCGGACTCACCCAGGATCAGCACGCTGGCGTCGGTATCCGCCACTTGCTGCATCATCTGCCGCACGTGCTGAATGGCACGACTGGTGCCAACCAGGCTGCGGAACAGATTGGGCTCGCGCTGGCGACCGCGCTCACGCGCCTGGTCATACATTTCGCGGTAGACCTGGGCACGGTGCAGCGAATCCAGCAGCTGGCTGTAGCTTGGCGGCATTTCCAGGTTGGAAAGCACCCGGCGGCGAAGGTCTTCCGGCAGCTCGGCAGAAGAAATTTCACCTAAAAGCAGAACCGGAAGGAACTCATCCCAGGTAGCCACTGTCTTAAGCAGCCCAAGCAGATTGCCCGGAGCATTTACGGTGCCGATGAGCACGCACAGCACTTCGCGGCTCGAAGACAATGGCTCGACCGCCTGCTGCCAGTCATGGCTGGCACACGCGAGGTTTTCTTCGCCGAGGAAGTTCAGCACCACCGCAAGGTCGCGGCGGCGCGCGCTGTCGTCATCGATCAGCAGAATCTTGGTTTCACGCCACATGCAATAGCAACTTCCCTAGTCATATCGGCGCCCTGCAGGGCGTGCTCGACATCATTCCGACTGAATGGTCAGTGTTCGGACGTCTGAAATTCGAAAACAGCCACTAGTAAAGTCAAAAAGGCCCACACAGTCAAATTTATGGCGCCTTTTGTTAAGTCGTGCGCATCTTAACTGAAGAGATGGTAAACCTTCGATGCATTTTTCGCTTGATTGATCTGCATCATCTCTTCGGCAATTGCCTGGCGTTCACCGGTTGTCACATCGATCAGATTGCGGTAAAGCTGCAGCACCCCTTCCAGCTTCTCGCGCAGCAACGCCTGATCCACGGCGTGGGTTTCCAGCACCTCGTCGATGCACGCGCGGCACGCCACATCCAGCTTGGCAATGGCTTCCCAGTCACGCTCACCCAAGGCCCCGATCAGGGCATCGCAGGTGTCATCGAGGCGTTGCAGTGCGGTCACGGTAATCTCCTTGCCATCAGCTGGCAGGTTGGGCGTCGGCAATGCCGTCCCAGCCACTTTTCACGGTAATCAGCAGCTGGGCAACTTCGTCGATAATGCTGGCATCGTTGTCCACATTGGCCTGCATCAGGCGGTTGGTCATGTAGACGTAGAGGGCGTCGAGCTTTTCGACGTACTCCGGGTTTTCGCTTTTTTCAGGCGACAAGCCATCGCGCAAGCCGATGATGATATCGATCGCCTTGCCCAGCATCAGGCCCTTCTCCGCAATGTCGCCACGCGCCATCGCCCCCTTGGCCTGCGCCATGCGATCGAGGCCGCCTTCCATCAGCATCTGCACCAGGCGATGGGGCGTGGCTTCGGAAATCTGGGCATGGGAATTGACCTTCTGGTACTGACGAAGGGCTCTCATGGGATTCATCTTGCGACCTCGTGACGGGCAGGCTTAAGGGGGAGATATTCCTTGTATCGGGCAGGCGGCGAAAAACTTTACCGGCCGATGACATGAAGCCCGGCATCTTGCACGGACTTCATGCAAGGTTCACGGATTAATCGTCGCTGTTCGCCTTGTTCAGTGCGTTGAGGGTGCTCAGCACCGAGTTCTGCTGCTGACGCAACTGAGTGACCAGGGTATCCATGTTGTTGTACTTGTCCTGCAGGCTTTTTTGCAGGGCTTCCATGCGGGCGTCCAGGGTATCCTGCTCGGTCTTGAGCTTGGTCAGGCTTTCGCTCAGGACCTTGGAGCGCTCGGCGAGGGTGCCGGTTGCGGCCTTGGCGAATGGCTCGGTGACTTTTTGCAGGCGCGCCAGCAGGCCATCCTTGCCATTGAAAATGCTGGTCAGGTCCGCCGCGTTGGTGGAGGCAACCTTGTCCCATTTCTTGTCGTCCAGGCTCAGCGCACCGCCATCCTGGGCCGAAGTGACACCAAAGGCAGCGAGCGACTTCAACGTACCATTGCCCGATACCGCATTGAGCTCCTCGCGAATGGATGACATCAGCGTACGCATGGTGGCATCCCCCGTCAGCGCCGCAGACGTCATGCTGCCATCGGCATTCTTGGTGACCTTGGTTTCTGCGTTCATCACAGCAAGCAAGGCGTTGTAGGTGTCAATGAAACCCTTGAGACCCGATTTCAACGTAGTTGAACTGGTCGTCAGCGAGAGAACTGTGGCAGTGACCTCGCCACTGCTCGCGTTGGTCGGCGACACACCTACCAGCTTGATATTGAGACCACTCACGGCATCAGTGATGTCATTGGTCTTGGACTTCATGGCAATGCCGTCCAGGGTGTACTCGGCGTCTGTCGGCTCATCGACAACGGTATAGCCGGTATCGATGCCCGAATTACCCGAAAGGGTAATGTCAGAGCCTTCACCCATTTTGGTCGAGGTGACGATCAGGCGAGAACCATTGGCATCCGTCAGCACGTTGGCGCTAAGGCCCGCTACGCCAAACTGGCTATTGATGCTGTCGCGCACCTGCTGCAATGTGGCGCCGGCGGGCACACTGAGGTCGAAGTCCTTGCCGCCCTGACTGATGGTCAGCGTAGTCGGTGTACTGCCACTATTGACTACCGATCCCGCACCATCTGCATACACTTTGGTCGAAACTTTTGACGCAGTCGCCAACTTGTCGACGATCAGCTTGAACGAGCCGTTCGCAGCCCCAGTCCCCATGGTGACGGTCGCGACCTTTTCATCCGAAGACTTCAGGCTCAGACCCCCAAAGCTGTTGGTATCGGTCATGTTGGTCAGAGCGCCGCGGAATGCATCCAGTGCCGACTGAATCTTGCCAATAGAGGACAACGTGGTGGTTGCCTTCAGCGTTTGGGTATTGATCTGGGCCTGCTTGGGCGCTTTTTGCGCGGCCACCAGGGAATCGACGATCGCCTGGGTATCGATGCCCGAGCCAATACCGCTGACTGTTGTACCTGCCATCATTGCTCTCCTTGTTCAGTAGCTGCCGGATCCTTGGCGGATAAATCCATCAAATAGTCGACAACAACAAAAATCATGCCAGCCTATGCCTGACCGTCGAACAGCAGGCTGCTGGCTTCACTGAGGCTCTGCGCCAACTTCAGCGCAGCTTCCGATGGAAGTTGCCGAATCACCTCACCGGACTGGGTAGCAATCACCTTGACTACAATCCGGCCCGTGGAATCGTCAATGGAAAAGTCCAGCTGGCGCTGGCTCGACTGGACGAAATCACGAATTTCGCCAACCGCTTTTTCCAGGTCCTCGCGCGAGTGTGGCTGATTATCGGAGGCAGCGGCTTCCTGCACCTTGGCAGGCGTAGCCGGGTCCCGCTCGCGATCAGCTCCTGGCACCTGGGGTAACACGGCTGGATACACCTGGTTCAGCTTGACACTCATGTCCATGTTTCGAACTCCTCATGTCAAAAAGGGTGAAAGGGCACGTAAACGCGCCCTTTCACCCTTCACTCAAGCGCCTGAATTACTGAAGCAGTTTCAGGACCGACGATGGCAGCTGGTTAGCCTGCGACAGGATCGCAGTCGAAGCCTGCTGCAGAGTCTGCTGCTTGGTCAGCTCGGCAGTTTCCGAAGCGAAGTCCACGTCCTGCACGGTGGAGCGGGCAGCGGTGGAGTTCTTCTGGATGTTCTGCAGGTTGTCGACGGTGGTCTGCAGACGGTTCTGGGTAGCACCCAGGCCCGAACGGACGCTGTCGATGGAGCCGATCGCTTTGTCGATAACAGCCAGAGCGTTCTGAGCGTTGGTGGCGTCGGTCACATCGGTATCGGCGATGGTTTTTTTGGTGGAGGATACAGAGGCACCACCGAACAGGTCGGTTGCACCAGTACCGGTAGCACCATCAGCAATGGAGTAGCCTTTCGCAGAGTCAAGCGAAACCTGACCAGTCACGATAGCATCGTCACCAGCAGTTGCCGACAGCGGAGTCAGAGCAGCATAGGCACCGCTACCGTTTTTGGCACCAACAGAGATGGCGTCAGCGCCAGCCTGCGATTTGAAGGTCAGGTTCTCACCGGTGTCGGATTTGACTTCCAGGCTCTTGGTCGACTCGTCGTAGTTGACGCTGATGCCCAGTTTGGCAGCGTTGGACTTCAGTTGGTCGGCCAGGCTGGCAGTATCGGTCACACCGATGAAACTCACAGTGCTGCCACCAACGGTCAGATCGAAGTTGGCTGGAGTGGTTGCAGCCGCGGCACCCACCGAAAGCTTGACCTCAGTGCTGGCAGCAGCAGTCAGACCACCGATTGCACCATTGAGCTGGGCAGCGATGTCTTTGGCGGAAGCACCAGCGGCGTAGTTCACGGTTTTGGTCTGACCATTACCGGTAACAACCAGGTCAGCAGCAGCCAGACCAGTTGCGCTAGGCGTGATGCTGCCGGACTTGATCTGCTGCGAACCGATGCTCTTCGCCGAAACGTTATCCAGCGACAAGTTGATGGTTTCGTTGGCGTTGGCGCCGACCTGAATGGCCTTGGTGCCGTAGGAGCCGTCCAGCAGCTTCTGACCACCGAAGGTGGTGGTTTCCGAGATACGGTTCAGCTCAGCGGTCAGAGCCTGGTATTCGTCGTTGTTCGACTTACGGTCGTCGGCGCTCAGCGAGCCAGTAGCCGAGGACAGAGCCAGGGTACGCATTTTCTGCAGGATGTCGGTCGAGGCCTGCATTGCACCTTCAGCGGTCTGGGCGATCGAGATACCGTCGTTGGCGTTCTTCACAGCCTGGCCCAGGCCATTGATCTGGCTGGTCAGACGGTTGGCGATCTGCAGGCCGGCAGCGTCGTCTTTAGCGCTGTTGATGCGCAGACCCGAGGACAGACGCTGCATCGAAGTGGTCTGAGCGTTGCTCGCCTTGGTCAGGTTGCCCTGGGTGGTGATCGACGCAATGTTGGTGTTTACAGTTAAAGCCATGACGAAATCCTCGTTGGATGGGTACTGCGGCTTCCGGCCTTGGCAACCGCCGGATTGGCCTAGAGAACCTTCGTAATGGTTATCGTCGGGTGCGCGGGTTGCTTGAGGGTTTTTTCAAAAAAAAAATACTGGCATGGGGCCAGCCCTGAGAAATCAAGGGGTTAAGGGCGGTTTATTGGCGTCAAAAACTGTTCGAGCTGGGGCTGAATGCCTCATCCCGTCTGTAGGAGCGGGTTCACCCGCGAACACCGGCTAAGCCGGTGCCATAGACCGAGCTGCCTTCTTCGCGGGTGAACCCGCTCCTATGTATGGACTCGCCCACACTGTCTAGCTGCTTTTTTGAACATAGGAACCCGGTTGCATCTATGTATCAGGCCTGTTCGAGGAAGCTTTTTGCTTCTGGCCAACAT